>NZ_DHCG01000005.1:0-76129 GCF_002398115.1 Aminobacterium sp. UBA4908 | reverse complement strand
GCTGCGATTCGTCATCGCTCACTTCTCCTTTATCGTTCAGAAAGTTCGAGTAAAATACCACCTGTAGCTTTAGGGTGAACAAACGCTATTTTTGCTCCTCCTGCACCACACCTCGGTTTTTCATCAATAAGCCGAACCCCTTTTTCTTTCAATTCAGCCAAAGCTTCTTCTACGTTTTCTACTCTTAGAGCTATATGGTGAATTCCTTCGCCACGTTTTTCTATAAATTTAGCAATAGGGCTTTCATCTTCCGTCGGCTCTAAAAGTTCTATTTCCGTATCTTTAATAGGTAAAAAAGCCGTTTTAACCTTTTGATCTGTCACCTCTTCTATTCCTATACACTTAATTCCCAAGGTACTTTCCCATATCTTAAGCGACTCTTCAATACTTTTCACCGCAATACCAATGTGATCTACAACGGTGACTTTCATTGGACAGACCTCCTTTGTTAAACTTATAATCACTATAGATATTAATAACGTTTCAAATGACTTTATATATACTAATGCAACGTTACTAATCTTAACAAAGAAAACTCAAATTACCACTTTCCTCTCTCTAAAATCAAGGTTTTAAGGTACAATTCTTATAAGGTATTATTATGGGGATTTTTTAATAAAAAGAAAAGGGGGAAATCGTTCCGTGCATCTTATAACATGTAAGCTGTGTGGAAAGGTATTCACTTCCAATAGCGGGAAAATCTGCCCCCAGTGCCTTGAAGAGCTTGATGACCTCTATCCTCGCGTCAGAGAATTTTTGAGGGATCATGCCTCTCAAGAGTACAATGCTGAAGAACTTGCTGAAGAAGTTGGGGTAGATATTCGTTATATTCAAGCGCTCATCGATCTGAAATACATTGAACGTAATGTTAGCTCTGAGGAAGAAGAACAGGAAAAAAGAGAGCGACTTTTGAAAGAATTTCAAAAAAACCTAGACGAAGGGAAACGTCGCTCCACATCGACAGAGACAAGACGAACATATGGCCAGGAACGATACGGAGAAAAGGGAAGGAAACCTTAAGAAAAGAAGAAGCGGGGGTACCCCCGCTTCTCTAGAAAATTTCAAGGCCAGGACGATAAATAAGCACGGAACAATGAGCATAGCGAGCCACATTGGCAGCCGTGCTTCCTACTACAAGCCTTTCTATGGTGCTTTGCCCTCGGTACCCTATCACAATTAAGTTGTAATCTCCCTGCTTTGCAAAGTCGATAATAACATCAGAAGGGCTCCCTTCTTTCACCACCATATCAAAATCAACATTTGCAAGTTCTGGGAGCTTCTCCTTTGCCTTCTTGAAATAATATTCAAGTTTTTTCCTGGCTATCTCTGAGATCTCCATATCAATTTCAGGAGGCAACCATGGTTCATACCCTTTCCATAAGGTAGGGTGAGGCATAACGTGAATAAATGTCGCATGAACACCAAGACGGAGGGCTAAAGAACAACCATAAGCAAAAACTTCCTCCGAAACCTTGCTCAAATCCACAGCAACAAGTATTTTTTTCATATCTATCCCCCCCTTTAGGGTCGATAATGATAATATTATAAACGATATATGGGTACTATTTCCAATTATTTAAAAAGAGCTTGCATATGGAGGCAAAATGAATTTATTCTTTATGATTCTTTTTCTTGTGTTCTCTTTTTTTTGTGGCGTTTTTCTTGAACATGAAGCTCAAAACATAACTCAAAACGTGCGTCTTGAAGAAACTCTGGGAATTCAACATTTTTTTTCCCGGCCGTTGATTTCTGGAGGAATCTTTTTAATCATGATGACTGGGTTCTATTTAATTTGGCATTTTTCTTTCTCTCTTTTATTGGCCTTTTTAATAGGATCATGCCTTTTTTTCTCCGCTCTCACCGATCTATATAGCGGATATGTATTTGATGTTATTCCTTTTCTCATGGTTCTTTCAGCTTTTGCAATACGTATTCTAGGAGGCAAGACGGCCTTCATCGACGGCATATTGGGAGCAGGTATAGGTGTAGGTATAATGGGAGCAATCCGATTGTTCAGCAAAGGGGGCGTCGGGCAAGGGGATATTAAGCTCATGGGAGGAGTTGGCATGGGATTAGGTACAAAGCTCACTCTCTGTTCTCTTTATATTGGATTTTTTTGCGGTGGACTCATTGCTTCGTTTTTACTTTTAGCCCGTAAAGTTCATAAAAAGCAACCGATCCCTTTTGTCCCCTTCCTTGCTCTGGGAGGAATCATTGCGCTTTTAGCCGCACCTATGTTAGAGCACATATTCGGACTTCATTTACCCTGGCCATGGGGAAATTGATATGGAGTTGAAAAGCGTTTGGCAATATGAGACGTCATCATCTGCAACGGTTTAATAGAAGGGATCCCATGAAGCTTTCTAAAAGAATGATCTGCCCCTGGAATAATAATGAACTCTTTATCCCGTACAGCAATAGCCCCGCAAAGGCGACGACATGCTCTCTCGCTGAAAGTCAAGTCTTCATCCCCATAGAAACAAACAGCCCATCCTCGGTCAATATGAGAAGCAGAATGAAGCAGTTTTTGCTGACTTCCTACTGTGTCCAAAATAGGAAGTTTAAATGCTTCTTTCGCTTTGTCGACTCTTATTCCGTCGCCACTTCCGGAAAGGATAAGGCCTGAAGGTTTCTTTTGTAAAAGAGGAGCATGCATATTCGAGCCTTGCAGCATCGATATGTACCCATCCCCTGCTATCATAATGGAATGAAGTCCCCCTAAGGAAAACCCCCAAAGATATATTTCTGCTTCAGGATGTCGCCTTTCCACAAATTGAAAAGCTGAACATGCATCGAAAAGATCCATTGCATATGTTTTTCCCGAAAAAGCTGCAATAGCCCATTGGTCTCTGTTTTCTCCGAAAGTCTCTCTATCGTGACGAATACGGCTCGTTTCTGTCAAATAAATAGAAATATCCAATGAAGAGAGCATATTCGCAAGGACAGCATATTTATTTCCTTCTTGAAGAGAAGCACATCCATGAACCCCATGAAAAAGGATCAACACTTGGCGAGATGGGACCTTCGACGGAACATAATTAAGGGAAACTTTTTTATCACCAAAGCTTCCTTCTGCAAATAGAGTTTCTCTAGACATCACACACCTCTTTCGCCTCAATTAAAAGCAAGAGAAACATGCCTCATCACATTTGCTTTTTTTACATCCTTTTAAGAAACCAGTATCAAAGCTCTCACCCTGAAAAAATCTCTATCATTTTTTTATTATATATTATATTGTTTTTCTCTTCCTGATTTGACAAAGCCACTTTCTAGGGTCAAAATGAAGATAATAAAGTACTGGGGGAGTCGGCGTAAACCGGCTGAGAGGAGACGAGAGGTCTCGACCCCTAGAACCTGATCCGGGTCATGCCGGCGAAGGGAAGTCTAGAGAAATATTCCGACAAGTTACTCCCTTCCTTCCTCCGGCAGACACACAAGGAGGAAAAATTCATGCGTACTAAAACTCGAGTATTGGTTGAAGGGGCCTTGGTAGTAGCCATGACTGTAGCTTTTTCTCATTTAAAGCTATGGCGAATGCCTCAAGGGGGATCGGTGACACTGGAAAATATCCCGTTGTTGCTTTTTGCGCTTCGTCACGGTGTTAAATGGGGAGTAGGAGCAGGGCTTGTAGCTGGATTAGTCCAACTTCTGCTTGGTGGATATGTGGTGCATCCAATTCAAGCTCTTCTCGACTATCCATTAGCTTTTGGGGTATTAGGTATTGCCGCACTTATACGTAAACCGCTGTGGGCTGGTTTAACGTTAGGAAGTTGTGGTCGCCTTATCTGTCACGTGCTTTCGGGAGTCGTTTTTTTCGGGAGTTATGCCCCTGAAGGAACAAATGTCTGGCTCTATTCAATCGTTTATAACAGCAGTTATATGGTACCTAATTTGGCGTTGAGCATTCTCGTGACCTATATGGTTTGGAAAAGGCTCTCACATATTAACCAGTGACAAATGCTTCGCATACAAAACCTGAATAAACGCTTTAACAACCTTTCTGTTATAGAAGGGGTCAATATGGTTTTGCCTCAAAAGAGTTTCTCTGTCCTCATCGGGCCATCAGGGTGCGGGAAAACTACTCTTTTTGACATATTGACAGGGATACTTCCTCGCGACAGTGGCTCTATAGAGTGGGAAGGGGAACAGCTTCCTCATCTTGGCACTAAAGCAGCCTATATGCAACAAAAAGACCTGCTCCTTCCCTGGCTCTCCCTCTTGGAAAATGCTCTGCTTCCCTCTATGCTCGCTGGCAAAAAGGGTCCTGCTGAACACCAGAGAGCCCATGAGCTTTTCTCGCACTTTGGGTTAGGGGGTTTTGAATCGTATCTTCCTCAATCTGTATCAGGAGGGATGAGACAAAGATGCGCTCTTATTCGAACCCTTATGTTCGAAAGGGAAATAGTTCTTTTAGACGAGCCTCTTTCTGCTCTGGATGCTATCACAAGACGTGGTCTCCAAACTTATTTAGCCATGCTCAAGAATCAATATGGGAAAACGGTATTGATGATATCTCACGATATAGATGAAGCCCTTGCTCTCGCCGATGACATTATTGTTCTCACTGCCAGCCCCATGAGAGTTCAAGATACTATTCACATATGTCGTCCTACTCTCTGTGATTCGATGGCACCATCTATGGAGACATTGAGATGTCGCGTTCTCAATGAGTTGGAAGCAGGAGGAATACAATGAAAGGTCGAATCGCTTCATGTGTATTACTCTTCCTGCTAATAGGAATATGGGAGGTTCTCTGCAGAATTATCCAGATTCCTGTCTTTATACTTCCAGCCCCGTCGCGTATTGTCTCCGTAGCTATTTTTCAGGCTCCACTTTTAGCTCATCACGCACTAATCACGTGTTTCGAAATCCTTTTAGGAGTTGCCCTCTCAGTCATCGTGGCTATTTCCATGTCTATACTCATGTTTGCCTCACCTTTGGTGGAACAAGCTCTCTCCCCCCTCTTGATAGCTTCTCAAGCTATACCAGTCTTCGCTTTAGCGCCTTTATTGATAATTTGGCTAGGATACGGAATCTGGAGCAAAGTCTGTATGGCAGCCCTCATTATCTTCTTTCCTATAACTGTCAACTTGCTGGAAGGGTTTAAGAGTTGCGACTCAGACTACGATAAACTCTTTACCCTTATGGGAGCATCTTTTCCTAAAAGGCTTCGTTATCTCTACTGGCCCTGGGCTTTACCCTACTTTTTTGCCGGCCTTAAAGTAGGAGTTTCCGTTGCCACTATTGGCGCCGTTATTGGGGAATGGGTAGGGGCCCAAAGTGGGCTTGGCTATCTTATGATCCAATGGAATGCTCGCCTTCGGGTCGATATGGTTTTTGCTGCCATACTCTGGCTTACTATTATAGGGATATCCCTCTGGAGCATTGTTAGCTTTTTAAATAAAAAAGTTATTACGTGGAATCGATAAATTTTTAAGAAAGAAGGGACACATATGAAAAGGCAGATAACACCTATTTTTATTGTTTGTGCATGTTTTATGACTATAGTTTCTCCGCTATGGGGAGCAGAAAAGCTTTCCCTTATGCTTGATTGGTTCCCTAATATTGATCATCTCCCCCTTTTTGTTGCCCAAGAAAAAGGCATTTTTGATAAATACGGGCTCGATATATCTATCCTTTCTCCTGCAGAAACTGCAGATCCTCTTAAACTAGCTGCCTCTGGTCACGTAGATTTAGCTATAGCTTATGAACCTCAGGCTATCATGGCAGCATCAGAAGGAATACCTATAAAGGTTGTTGGACGACTTATTGGCCACCCTCTGTCTACTCTTCTTTTTATAGATGATAAAGATATAAGGGAACCATCAGATCTTGAAGGGAAGAATATCGGTTATACCGTCCCAGGAATGATGGATTTTCTTACAGATGGATTTGCCCGGAAAAACAACGTAAAAAACTACAAGCTCATCAATGTGGGGTTTTCCATCTTGCCTTCTCTCACCACAGGGAAAGTAGATGCCGTTATGGGGCCATATAAGAATTATGAAGTCGTAGAGCTGGAACAACATGGATACAAAGCAGGCTACTTCGAACTTGAAAAATACGGTATACCTGACTATGACGAACTCGTTTTCATCTCTGGAGAAAAAAACCTTCAAAATCGAGAAAAAGCTATTGCCACTTTTTGCCAGGCTCTTCAGGAAGCAATAGAGGAAACACGCAGAACTCCCCAAGAATCGTTGGACCTGTATTTAAAGGCTGTACCTGAAGCTGAAGAGAAACTAGAATTCGCTGCTCTAGAGAAAACTCTCCACCTCTTTGCAGAAAGCCAGTCTTTTGACAAAGAGAAGTGGCAAGAATTTGCTAATTTCGCCTTATCTATTGGAATGATCGGAAAGGAAGTGAACGTGTATGACATCCTGTGGAACAGAAAATAGTGCCCCCCTTACAACAACAGAAAGGCATATAAAAAAGCTCACTGTAGCAGGTCTTCTTGCTTCCGCAGGAGTACTGCTCTCTGGAGTATATATTCCCTTCGGACCCACTAAATGTTTTCCTTTTCAACATACTATTAACGCTTTTTCTGGCATATTGCTTGGTCCTTGGTGGGCTGCTTCCATTGCTTTTGTAACGAGCTTCATTCGAAATATGATGGGGACAGGAAGCCTTTTTGCCTTTCCCGGAAGCATTCCAGGCGCTCTAATGGTGGGTTTTACCTATCGCCTCTTCAAAAAAGATTGGGCAGCTTTAGCAGAGCCCTTGGGGACAGGACCTATAGGAGCCACTCTTTCGGCACTGGTCATAGGCCCTGCTATAGAAAAAACTCCAGCTCTGGGAGGACTCCAGATGGCCTTTCTCGCTAGCAGTATCCCTGGTGCTTTGTTGGGATATGGGCTTGTGGTTTTAACAAAACGAATGGGGCTATTTAAAAATTTCTATCTATAGGGAGAAACAACAGCAGAAAATGAAGTCTAACAAACAGTTAAGAAAACGTCTCTGTCTGTTAGGGGAAAATGAATTAAAATTGAAAGAGAGAGGGTGTTTTGAAACACCCTCTCTCTTCATTTCTTTTCTATTAAAGACATTATCTTTTGAGCCTCAGCCTGAATATTTGGGGCTCCTATTACTGCTGAAATAAGGGCCACCCCCTGAACTCCAGTCGTCATTATTTCGGGAATTTTATCTATAGTAATGCCTCCAATGGCTACCGCCGGAATGGGCACCTTTCTCATAATCTCTCGAATACGAGAGGGCCCCACCACCTTCGCATCCACTTTGCTTCCTGTAGGATAGGCCGCGCCTATGCCAATGTAGGAAGCACCCAGGGCCAGAGCCTGTTCCGCCTCTTCCACTGTATGAGCTGAAACTCCCACTATAAAGGAGTCAGGAACAAAGGGTTTTACCGCTTCAAGGGGAAGATCGTCCTGACCGAGATGAACCCCATCTGCCCCAACTGCTAAAGCCACATCAACACGGTCATTAATAATGAGAGGGGTACCATAACAATGACATATTTTTCTAAGAGACTGCGCTACTTCAAAAAGACAACGTCCTTCCATTTCTTTATCTCGCAGTTGAATTAAGGTGGCACCTCCACGAAGAGCTGCTTCTGTCTGTTCTTCCAGAGAAAAAGGGGCTCCAATCTTTCTATCTGGAATGACATAAAGCTTCAGCATTTCCATTATGTTTTTCATAAACATCTCTCCTTACTCCCTTCCCATCGACTCTCTGCGTCGAAGAAATCGGGAGGGGATAGACGATATATCTCATCTATAAAAGCACAGCCAAAGGAACCGGGGCCTCGTACCCACTCTATTTTTTCTGCACGTTCCGAGGCTATGGAAACAGCTATAAGTCCAGTCAAACTGGCAAGAAGAGGATCTTTCGTTACAGCAGCACACCCAGCAATGATCGTTCCTACAGAACAACCACTGCCCGTTATCTCTGGCAACCAATGGCTTCCGCCCTTAACCGAAAAGGTATTTTCCCCATAAACGATAACATCTATCTCACCAGTAGCCACGGCAACTACATTATATTGTTCAGATATGCGAGAGAGCGCTTTTTTCACATCCCCTTGAGCCGCCCCATCTATTCCTCGAACAACGCCCTTTCCCCCACCTAAAAGACACATTTCTCCACTATTGCCCTTCACTATAGAGACATGCCCACTCTCTAAAATACGATGGACAAAATCCCTTCGCACGTCAGTAGCCCCATAACCTACTGGATCAAGGATCAAAGCCTTATGCTCGGGAGTTTGAGATAAGGCCACAAGGACTGCTTCTGCCGCCATAAGGCTTTCTGATGTGGGCGTTCCCACATTCATAAGAATGCTATCAGCTTGAGCTGCAAAGATTCCTGCTTCATCTCTGCATAAAGACATGACTGGAGAAGCTCCGGAAGCCAAACAAACGTTAGCCTGAAGAGATGCTGCTACCATATTGCTCAGCTGGTAGACTAATGGTTTTTTCTTTTTTAGATTCGACCAGACAGACATCAGTCCTGAAATCGAATACCTAGAATCACTCCGTATCATGCGAATCGACAACCCAAGAAGGCCTTACAGCGTGACCTAAAGGTCCCCATCCATGACCTGGTTTAAAACTATGGCTTAAAGCCAGACGTAAATACTGTCGCCCTAAAGAAACAGCTTCGAGAAGGTCTCGTCCCGCAGCCAATTCCGCAGCAATAGCAGCGCTCAAAGTACAGCCTGTACCGTGCGTATTCTGGGTATTGATTCGAGAATCTTCAAAAACTGTAATCTTCCCTTCATTGAAAAGCACATCTACAACTGTCTCTCCCGCCTCATCTTCTTCCATATGACCACCCTTTACAAGCACTGCTTTGGGGCCAAGTCCTGCAATAATTCTGGCAGCTCTTTCCATATCCTCTTGAGTGTTGACATCTATACCGCTTAACTTGGCTGCTTCCGGCATATTGGGGGTTACAAGCAGGGCAAGTGGAAGAAGCTGCTCTTGCATGGCCGTAATTGCCTCTTCTGCAATAAGGGTCACCCCACTTTGAGAAATCATAACAGGATCAACTACAACGTTCGAAATTTGATAGTTTTTTAGAGCTTCACATGTTACACCAATAATCTCTTTTCGACTGAGCATCCCCGTCTTGACAGCGTTTACAGTAAAGTCAGAAAGGACTGCCTTCAACTGCGCCTCTACATTTTCCTCTGGAAGATTGAAGATATCCGTAACTGTAAGGCTATTTTGCGCCGTTACCGCTGTGATAACAGACATGCCAAAAACATGGAGAGCTGCAAAAGTTTTCAAATCTGCCTGAATTCCAGCTCCACCCCCTGAGTCGCTACCTGCAATAGTAAGTGCGTTACCACGATACAATACCAAAAAGAGCACCTCCCAAAAAATAAAAGAGGAGCCCCGCCTGCAACGGCGAACTCCTCCTTATAAAAGCTCCCTGCGCCAGCATTATCCGGATCAGGTAGTAAGGGTCGAAAGCACGCCGGCTTTCCTCTCAGCTCCATGTGAGCTCCCCCGTATAAAAAGCATACTTTTGCGTCTGTTTTTTACCCTTTGCCTATACTCTCTCCTTCAATGGATCTTCCTCCTGTAAAGAGAGCCACTTTCCCCAATCAAAATGAAGCAACCCGCTCACGACATAAATAGAAATAGCCGCCAGAGGGGCTGAGGTATGGAGAGTTACAATAAGAGCCAAAGCAACAAAACCTAAAAAGAAAAACTTTTTCTTATTGCTGTTCCCTTTACGAAGCCCCTTTAAATTCCCGTAAGGAACACTCGAAATCATAAGCACACCAGTAGTTACCGCCAAAGCCGCTGCCACATAAGAAGGAAGAGAAAAACCAGCAATCACAAAAGAAGCGAGAAAAAGTCCTCCTGCTGGAATGGGAAGTCCCTGAAAAGGGCCAGGAACATGAACCACATTAAAACGAGCGAGTCGAAGAGCTCCGCAGAGAGCAAAAAAGCAAACAGCAAGCCCCCCCGTGACGCCTGCAAAGCCCTGAAGAGACGTAACATACATCAGAAACGCAGGTGCTACTCCGAAGCTCACAACATCAGCCAAGCTATCAAATTCCATTCCAAACTGACTTCCGCCCCCAAGACTTCTGGCGACGCGTCCATCCATAAAATCGAAGAACACTGCAAAAAAAACCAACCACGCAGCTGGGACATATTTCCCGTGAAAAGAAAGAATCAGTGACAGCATGCCACAGAGTAAATTTCCACTCGTGACCATATTAGGGGCTATTTCGCGAAAAGAAAGATGCCGTTTTTTAATCATTTTCATTTTTCGCCGTCACTCCCAAAACAGATTTACCAGCCTTTACTTTCTGGCCGATATATACAGACGACTTTACACTCTTGGGCAGGTATACGTCAACTTTAGACCCTAACTTAATCATCCCGAAACGTTCTCCTCGAACTAAGTGCTGCCCTTTTTCAAGACGACAAACAATGCGACGTGCCAAAAAACCGGCGATTTGAACTAAAAGCACTGGCCCCCGGTCTGTATGGAGACCAATATACATGCGCTCATTTTCTTCTGAAGCCTTCGGAGCGAAAGCCATCCACTTTTTACCAGGAACATATTCTAAATAATCTACTGTTCCCTTTTGAGGTACTCTGTTTACATGTACATCTAAAGGGGACATAAAAATACCTATCTTTAAGACCGATCCTGTATAGGGATGAAAAGCCTCTTCTATCTCCACTACTTTGCCATCTGCCGGAGACACCCATCCCTCTTTTTCTTCTGGAAGAGTTCGTTCCGGGTCTCTATAAAACCACACCATCAAAGCCAGAACCCCTCCCATTATTCCAGCCATCCACGGAGATATCATAAAACTGGCTCCTGTTAAGAGAGCGGCAAAAGTTATAGTGGGCCAACCGTCACGAGCGATCATATAGAAGTATCCCCATCTTCCGTAGTAGAAACAACACTCGCATCTGCTACTGTATCTCCTTCGTCAAGTCTCACCATAATGCTTCCTCTCGCGGTTCGACCTAAAACCGGCGTCTCTGCCACAGCAAGACGAATCATCCGACCGCGGCTAGTAATAGCAATAATCTCATCCTCTTCAGCGACGCTCCAACATCCTACAATGAGCCCTGTCTTTTCAGAGAGATTCATAACCTTAACGCCAAGGCCGCCCCGATGTCGAAGCATAAACTCGTCGTAGTGCGTACGTTTTCCAACACCCTTTTCACTCAAAAGCAAGGGCCAGCGATTATCAAAAACCCTATCGCAACCAATGACATAATCGCCTTTCGCAAGTCGGATGCCTCTCACGCCCCGAGCAGCTCTTCCCATCGGGCGAAACTCACTCTCCTCAACTCGAAGTGCCTGACCCTGAGCCGTAACAATCAGCAAATGATCTTCGCCGGAAGTGAGGACTATCTGGGCTATCTCATCTCCCTCATCCAACCCCAACACTCTTCGTCCTGCCCGTGTCAAGTTTTTGAGTTCACTGAGATCCAGACGTTTTGCCGTGCCTTTTTTGGTGATAAAAAAGGCATACTGCGCTCCTTCCACCGCACGTCCATGCATGGCCACTACACGTTCTCCCTCTTCAAGAGCAATAAAGCGGTTTACCATCTTCCCGCGCCCACTCTTCGACTCGGGAATCATATAGCCTCGAAGGGCAAAAACCCTCCCCATGGAGGTAAAGAGATAAATATCTTGATGAGTTTCCGTTACGGCCACTAAGGCTATTTCATCTTCTTCCTGAAGAGTCGCTCCCTTTCTGCCTTTCCCTCCCCGCCCTTGGAGGGAGTATTCTTCAAGATCTTTCCTTTTCAGGTATCCATCCTGAGAAAGAACTACAACGATGTCACTTTCAGGAATTAGATCCTCTAAAGAAAGCTCCTCGAATGCTTCGATAATTTCAGTCTTTCTTTCATCTCCAAAGCGCTTCTTAAGATCAAGAAGCTCTTCTTTTATTACTGCGTCTAGGATTTTAGGGTTCCCTAAAATAGACTGGAATCTCTCTATATCAGAAAGAAGCTGCGCTAACTCCGTTTCAAGTTTCTCTCGCTCTAACCCTGTAAGCCTCTGAAGGCGCATATCAAGAATTGCCTGGGCCTGAGGCTCTGAAAAACCTAGCTTTTCTATAAGTCCCTTCCTCGCCTCATCTGTAGTTTTAGAGCCCCTTATGAGAGCAATAACTTCATCAATAATATCAAGGGCCTTCACTAGGCCTTCCACGATATGTGCCCTGGCCTGAGCCTTTTCGAGACGGAATTGAGTTCTTCTTCTAACGACGTTGCGTCTATGATTAAGGAAAATAGAGAGCATTTCTATAATCGGAAGCTCCCGAGGATGCCCGTCTACTAAGGCTAGATTAATTACTCCGAAAGTACTCTGAAGCTGAGTCCGACGATAGAGCTGCCGCAAGACCAAGTTCGGGTCAGTATCTTTGTTGATCTCCAAAACAATGCGAAGCCCTTCTCTGTCAGATTCATCCCGAATATCTGTTATCCCATCTATATGCTTATCCTGAACGTTTTTGGCGATAGTTTCGATGAGATTGGTCTTATTGACCATATAGGGGATCTCGGTAATTACTACAGATGTTTTTCCTCGTTTCCCCTCCTCCACCTCTGTTTTACCGCGCGTAATCAGCTTGCCGCGCCCAGTTTGATAGGCTTCAATAATGCCTTCTCTCCCCAAAATAACTCCACCCGTAGGGAAGTCAGGGCCTGGCATACGAAGCAAAATTTCTCCAAGATCTACATTTTCCGGATCCGTGTCGATAAGATACTCAAGGGCATCTATAACTTCACTCAGATTATGAGGAGGGATGTTCGTTGCCATACCTACTGCTATTCCCGAGCTACCATTAATAAGCAAGTTGGGGAGCATGGCCGGCAAATAGAGGGGTTCCTGTAGGGATTCATCAAAATTTGGTCCCCAGTCTACCGTGTTTTCATCGATGTCCGCAAGCATAAGCTCTCCGATTTCATAAAGCCGCGCTTCAGTATATCGCATAGCAGCTGCTGGATCTCCATCGATGGAGCCAAAGTTACCCTGTCCATCCACAAGGCGATAGCGCATACTGAAATCCTGAGCCATACGCACCATGGTTTCATAAATAGCAGCGTCTCCATGGGGATGATACTTACCCATGGTTTCTCCAACCACACGAGCAGATTTCTTATACGATGAGGAATGGCGAAGGCCGAGTTCCATCATTGCATAAAGGATCCTTCTTTGAACAGGTTTAAGCCCGTCCCGGGCGTCAGGAAGAGCCCTCCCCACTATGACACTCATGGCATAATCAAGATAGCTATGTTTAATTTCTTCCACTAAGGGGAGAGGAATTACTTTCCCAAATAGGGGCTCACCTTTTCTCTCATCCATATACTTCTTACCTCCAAATAAAGTTCCTTTTAAAAGAGCTTATAAACATAAATGACAAACTATAACATTTTAACACGTCTCAACAGCATGGCGAAAAATCCTAAAGAAGAAGCTCTGCTCTTCTTTAGGATTTGCATGCCGAAAATTTACTTTTCGCCTCCCCAGCAATCTTTATAAACTGCATTATTATCTATTCCGTGATGAGGTGCTTTTTCTTCTGCTGGATATCCGAGGGCTGCGATTCCGATCACTTTTATATGAGCGGGCACCTTCAAAATAGGACAAACTCGCTCTTCCCGGGGATGTCGTCCCATAACTTTTAACCAGACACCCTCAAGACCTAATGCTCTGGCTGCTAATAACATGTTCTCCAACGCTGCCGCTCCATCTTCTATCCAAGCTGTATCCCCTTCCGGATAGAGAGACGTATCGGCGCAAACTGCAATAGCAAGGGGTGCTTCTGCCAACATTTTCCCTGAATCATGAGCAACCGACAACTGGTCTAATATTTCCCTTCTCTGTATCACTATAAATCGACACGGCCTCCTGTTATGAGCACTTGGAGCCGCAAAAGCACACTCAAGAAGGATATGGACAACGCCAGGCTCTGTAGGGGTCAATGTAAACTTACGAATGCTCCGACGGCCTAAAATATTTTGAATAACGGGATGCTCTCTTCTCTCCATAGTCAACCAACTCCTTTATCGATGATAAAAATGTCTACCACCGTTCCATATGCAAAGCGCCCTGATCTATCCCTTGATGAGGTTCCTTTTTTTCTTTACCATACCCCAAAACCGCAATACCCAACACTGCTATGTGATTGGGTATTGATAAAATTTTTCGAATAGATTCCTCCTTGCCAGGAGCATGACGAACACCAAGCCATACTCCATCAAGACCAATGGCATGGGCTGCAACGAGAATATTCTGCATGGCAGCGGAGCAATCCTCTTCCCAGTATCGATGAGCAAAATCACTTTTTTCGGGGTCTCCGCATACAACTATAGCCAAAGGAGCTTCAAAGAGCATTTTGCCGTAGGGATGATCCTCTGCCAGTCGATTAAGAAGCTCTCTGTCCGTTACTACCACGAAGTGACGAGCACGGCTATTAGCCGCACTGGGAGCCGCACATCCACATTCAACAAGAAGCTCTATTTTTTCTTTTTCTACCAGCCTCTCCTCAAAACGACGAATGCTTCGACGCCCCAAAATGGCACGAATCGTCTCGCTATCCCTGATTCTCATTCTATTTCACCACCCTCACTTCATCTACGCTTAAAAATCCCCCCATGCACCAAGCAAAAACTTCTCTCCCCACCAGTATACATCATGTTTTCTAAGATTATTTTTCAAAATTGTCATGCGCGATTTTCTCTCGCATAGGCTCATAATCACTGCGTAATAGATGGTATCGGCTACACCTTCTACGTCGTAAGGATTCACCAGAAGAGCTCCCTTTCTCATCTGACAAGCCGCCCCGGCAAATTCACTTAATATAAGGGATCCTCCATTACTGGAATGGCAAGCACAATATTCTTTACACACGAGATTCATGCCGTCTTTCAAAGAAGTAACGAGAGCCGTATCTGTAGCATGATATAAAGCTGCTAACTCCTCTTGGGAAACTGATGTATACTGATAAGTAATGGGGGTCCATATATCTGTAGAAAAACGCCTATTAACAACGCGAACCAGTTCTTCTATTTCTTCTCGGAGGTTCCGGTATTCGTATATGCCTTCTCGGCTAGGGACCAACACCTGTAAAAGCATAATTTTATCCTGCAACGTACTATATTTCTCAAGAGCCCGGGAAAATGCCCGAAGTTTTTCTGGAACACCTTTTGTGTAATCTAATCTATCGACGCCAAGAAAGAGGTGCCTTCCCCCTGCGGCCTGCCGAACTTTCAGAGCTCTATCTACAACTTTTTTTCTTTTACTTAAGTCGCAAAAAGCCTTATAGTCGATACTTGCTGGTAGATTGCCTATTTTCATTTGATGTATACCTGTATTAAGGGAAACAAGCATACCACGACCTTCTATATGACTCGACGGATAGAGAATCTTCATAGAATTGATAAAGTTCTTACGATCCCGGTGAGTTTGAAAACAAAGGAAAGTATATTGTTGTAATTCTTCCATTATCGCTACTCGCCATGGGAGTTTCATAAATACATCCGGAGGAGGGAACGGAATATGTAAAAAGAAAACACATTGCCGTTTAACCCCTATTTTCTTGAAACTTTCAGCTAAAGGAATAAGCTGATAATCATTGACCCATATAAGATCTTCAGGTCGAGTATTTTCAGCAACAATTTTAGCAAATTTATGATTAACTTGGAGGTACAACTCCCAAAAATGGGGGGAAAAAGAACATTTTGTCTCTAAATCATGGAAAAGGGGCCATAACACCGAATTGGAAAAACCGTGGTAATATCCTTCTATTTCCAGTTCTTCAAGCTGTACCCCTATTATCTGAAAACCAGATCGACGAGAGACTGGCTCTAAAATATACCGCAACTTCTCAGATCCGATCTCTTCTTTACAACCTGTCCAACCTATCCATAGACCCCCTCGGCTTCTCAATACTGGAGAAAGGGCTGTTACAAGCCCTCCAGCGCCAGGATCTACTACCCACTCTTCTCTGTTTTTCCTCAAAACAACGGGCAAACGGTTTGAAACTACAACCACGCGTTTCCCCACCCATTTATCCATAGCTAGCCCCCCTTCTCCTTGCCAGACAAGCACACCATCTGTTAAGGAAGCTCGTTACTTCGCCAGGTGGAGATAGCTGTACAAGGGCTTCGGTTTCCCTCTCCTCTGCTGTTACAAGAACAGAAAGCCCCTTCCCTCTCATTGCGGCAAAAGCTTTTTCATCGGAAACATCGTCTCCAAGATAAGCGGAGACGGAGCTCGGATGCTCCTCTAAAAGAGCTTTCACCACCACTCCTTTGTGGATATCTGGACCAGTAACTTCTATTCCTCCACAAAAAGGAGAAATAACGAGACGAAAGCGTCGGCATATACTTTCCCAACCTAGACAAATATTTTCAATCTGCCTCGCATAAAACCGACAGTCCCTTCCTCGCCAATGAAGAGCTACAGACATTTCTTTCTTTTCGATCCAATGCAAGATACCCTCTTGTTCAACTATTTTAACGGCCGTCTCTAAACCCTCTTTTTGAGAAGGATCAAGGGGTATCTGAAATACTGTACCATCAGGGAATACACGCTCTCTGCCATAATTTCCCCATATTTCAACTTTTCCTACAAGGCCAGAAAGTCTCCCTACGTCCCTCGCATCTCGCCCAGATATCAAAACGACGATGCCGCCAGCCTCCACTATGCGAGAAATACATGCTGTCATTCCAGGCCAAGGAAAGGCTTTCTCCCGTTCCATCACAAAAGGAGCTAAAGTACCATCATAGTCACTCATCAAAAGAGGAGGAGATGGACTTCTGCCCATGGAATCCCAAAATTGTTCAAAAATTTTTCCAATAGGTCCTTCCGGATGAGGATCAATGATCATTTTACCCCGGCACCCCTCCGAAATAGAACAGTATAATAGATGCAAAAATTGTAACATATAGAAAAGAGGAAAGGAGAGGACAAAATTGACAGGAAAAGGAGTAGTCATCCTTGTAGAAGATGGTTTTAACGATCTAGAGTACTGGTACCCTTTTTATCGACTCGTAGAGGAAGGGTACGCTCCTATAGCCGTAGCGCCTGTAGCTCCTCATCGCTATACAGGGAAATATGAAACTACTGTTGATGTTACATACACAGCCCAAACAATTATGGACAATATGCCCAAGGCTCTTGTAATACCTGGCGGATGGGCCCCTGATAAGCTGAGGATGTCAGCAGACATTGTTGCTCTTGTTCATGAAATTTATAAGGTCGGTGGTATTATTGCAAGCATTTGCCATGGAGGGAGCTTGCTCGTTTCCGCAGGAATACTCCAAGGGAAAAAAGTTACATCTTTTCCAAGCATCAAAGATGACATGAAGGCCGCTGGGGCCCAGTGGGTAGACGAACAGGTTGTTATTTCTGATCGAATCATCACAAGTAGAAAACCAGCAGATCTGCCTTTTTTCACAAAAGCCCTTCTTGAAATTTTACATAAAGGATAGCAACCTGGACGGGATTTTCTGACGATTTTTATAGCTTGAAAATTTTTTAATAATAGATATACTTATTGTCGATATAGACCCAACTTAACAAGTTGTTTTTGGATTAATCCTATTTCAGAAAATAAATAAGCTGCTTCGTCTATCGGCCTGACCGAAAGACACGGTCAGCATTGAAGATGAAATCCAGCAGGTGTTTCCCTCTTTGTAGGGGGAGATACCTGCTTTTTTGTTCTTGAAAAAAGGGGGATGAGAATTGATATAAATAATATATGGGGAGTTTTCAATATGGGATAAGAACGTGTTAAAGGAATGCCACGACTCTATGTGGGGCTCGCAAAGAAGAATAATCTATTAAGAGAAAGATCGGAGCGAGATATATGAAAATCACGTCTATTCAAACAGGAATCATGTCTCTCACGCTTAAAAAACCTTTTAAAACCGCTGTTCGTACTGTAGATTCTATTGCTGATGTAGTGATAAAGATAGAAACAGATTCTGACGTAGTAGGTTTTGGAGAAGCACCTCCTACCGGAAAGATTACGGGAGATACTAGCGGTGCTATTTTAGGTGCTATCGAGGACCATATTCGTCCTTCTCTTATAGGAAGAGACGGGGATGATCTTGAAGGGAACTTAAAGGTTTTACAAGAATCTATCGTCGGGAACACGAGCGCAAAAGCAGCGTTGGATATGGCACTTTTCGATATATGGGGAAAAAGCCTCAAAGCTCCACTATACCGACTTCTGGGAGGTCACAGAGAGTATATCGAAACTGATATTACAATAAGCGTAAACGATCCCGATGAAATGACAAAAGATGCTATTAATGCCGTGGATCTAGGGTATAGAGTTCTTAAAATTAAAGTAGGGAAAGAAACAGGAAAAGATTTCGAGCGCATACGAGCAATACGGGAAGCTGTAGGTTGTGAAGTTAAAGTACGTATTGATGCCAATCAAGGATGGCAGCCTTCAGAAGCAGTCCGCATCCTAAGAAGTATGGAAGATGCCGGTTTTGACATCGAACTTGTGGAACAACCTGTAAAAGCAGAAGATCTGGAGGGGATGGCTCATGTAACAGCGAATACGTGCATTCCTGTCGTAGCTGATGAAAGTATTTGGTCTCCCAAAGACGCTTTAGAAATATTCAGAAGCAAGGCTGCTGATATGGTTAATATTAAGCTGATGAAATGCGGCGGACTCGCCAATGCTATGAAAATTATCGCTATTTCGGAAATATTTGGTGCCGAAGTTATGCTGGGCAGTATGCTAGAAGGCCAGGTTAGCGCAAGTGCCGCAGTTCATCTCGCCCTTTCAAAATCAAATGTAACTCGTATAGATATAGACGGTCCACTTTTATGTTCTTCTTTACTGAATCTTGGCGGAGCACACTTTGTAGGGCCTGTAATTACACCTGGCGAAGGGTTTGGGATAGGAGTCACTATCATTCCTGACATTGCGTGGAATTAATCAGGAACGTATTGTTTTCACTCGTTGGATTAAAAGGAGGTTATCATAATGGGAAATGGAAGTCTTTTAGGTCTTATTCCTCTTCTTGTATATATCGTATTGTGTTTCAGTCCTTTTGGTCAGATATTTGCCGTTTCGGCTGGTATTATTGTAGCAGCGATAATAGGACATCATGGGATTATGGACATTGCGCAAGGGATTCGAGGCGGACTCGGTTCCTTCCTAGGGTATATTGGACTCATAATTTTACTTGGCGGCGGATTGGGGCATGTTCTAAAAAGAACGGGGGTTGTGAAAGAACTTGTACATATGGTTACGCGAAGGATGAATGTCAACTCCCCCCGAAAAGCCTTTTTAGTCACCATGGTCTGTTCCGTTTTTATTGTCAGCCTTCTTGGAACTCTCGCAGGCGGAAACGCTATTTTAGCCCCTATCCTTATTCCTATCGCAGCTTCTGTTGGAGTTACACCTAGCGCTATGGCTGTTTTGCTTCATGGAGCAGGCGCTTCCGGGCTTTTTCTTGGACCTTTCACTCCACCGATGGTAGCTCTCATGGAGTTTACCGGGCTTTCTTACCCCCAGGTTCTCGTAAATGCAGGCTTGCCAATTTCCATTATCATGTGGATTGTTACGTTCTTTTGGGCATCGAAAGTTCAAAAAAAGACCTTCGGGAAGGTTCGATACACAGAGGAAGACATGGAAAAAACTTCCTCTCATGATTTAGGATCAAATTCTCATGTAAAGCAGGCAACTGTCGCCTTCCTCGTTACAATGCTCTGTACAGTAGGATATGGAATTTATATAGAAGGAGGGTCTACTTTTGTAGTGGCTGTCATGATCCTCGCTTCTCTTTTAACAGGCATTGCTGGCCGTCTCAAAATAACAGAAATTATAGAATCTGTATGCGAAGGGGCCAGGGGCCTCATTTGGCTTTTCTTCTTCTTTGTTCTTTTGGACCCCTTTATCACTTTTATTTCAGACACTGGCGCCTTCCAAGCTCTTGCAACCATGTTGGAACCTTTGGTCAATCGAAGCGGCACTGTCGGTTTTATAACGTTGTCAACACTCGTAGGCATATTTGGCGTTCCTGGCGCGGCTGTGGCTCAGGCTGAGGTTATCAACAAAATGTTTGCTCCCTTAGTTCAATCGTTGAATATCCCCATGACATTGTGGGTAGTAGTCCTTCTCGTCGGCTCGCAAATGACATCTTTTGCAGTGCCGGAAGGAGATATGCAGGGGCAGATGGGCCTTGCCAGATCCGATGATCTTAAATCCGTGCTTTGCAATGGATGGCTCATCGTTCTTTGTACCGTTATTTATGTCGTTATTCGAGCCATTATCGTGGCGATGTAAAATGACCTGGCAAGAGAAAGTACAGAAAACACTTGCGCCCGAATCCTTCAAGGGAACTGCCGGAGTTGTAATAAAAGACGTGCAGGGCAAAGTTAAAATGTCTGTAAATGGAGGCGAGGTATTCCCTTCAGCGAGTCTCATCAAGTTACCTGTGCTCTGGACCCTTTTTATGGCGGCTCATTCCGGAAAGTTATCTCTTGACGACACACTTATGCTTAAAAACGAAGATAAAGTCGATGGGGGGATACTCCATAAATATAGAGAAGGAGCTCTGTTGCGACTTGAAGACCTCGCTCTCTTAATGATATCTGTGAGCGACAACACTGCTGCAAATCTTGTGATTGACCGACTGGGAAAAGACAGGATCAACAATGAGATAAAAGACCTCGGTCTGCATAAAACGATCTTAGGCAGAAAAATGCTTGATTTTGAAGCGAAAAAGGAAGGGAAAGACAACTACACAACCCCAGAAGACATGGCTTCTCTCTTGGAAATAATGCTGACATCCCCAAAACTTCCAGCGTCATTGAGGGAAAGAATGCTTGAACTCATGACCCTTCAGAAATTGAACTCCAAGCTTCCTTCATTAATTCCCTTCAACGATGTGGACGACATTGAAGGTTTCCTTGCTCATAAAACAGGAGAGCTTCCTGGATCTGAGCATGATGCAGGAATTTTTTTCCATGGAACAGAAACACCTGTCATCGTAACGATCCTCACTAAAGATCTCTCCAGCCGAATGATGGGGGTAGAGTTATGCTCCAAAATAGGACTTATTATTTTCGAGCATTTCGGGAAAGGGAATGGTACCTTCTCATACGTACAATAAAGCGTAGTTCAGACATTTTTCCACGAAAAATATTGAATATATCAATAGATTCACTAAAGTAACTACACAAAAAATCCAGCGAGAGGACTGTCTCGAAACGCTTCTCGCTGGATTTTTATATTCACAGTAGCTCCCTTGGCTAAGACTCAACCATGTTCTTATCAGAAATCCACCCCCATGGCTCGAATAAGCCATGGGTATGTGTCTTTCATCAAAGAAGGGTTGAAAGCAAAAATAACAAAAAGCCCCATAGCCATAGCAGAGTGAACAATAGATAGGAAGCCTCGATATTCCTCTCTTCTGGCAACCACACCTAAAGCTCCTTCACAAATAAGAAAGGCCAAAAGATAACAGATCCATTTTTTAATATCTGGTGATTGTACAAAGCGAAGAGTTCTCAATACCGAATAAGCAGACCATGTAGAGAGCACATACATTTGGACGAAGGTAAGAACAATCTTAATGGAAAAAACAATAACCTTTGGAAAAAGAGCAGAGTTCCCCCTTCCCTCTTCTAATCTCTCAAGGGAGGCATAGAGATTCGCCACTTGGGGAACAACATAACGAGCATACGTACTGGATAAAACCCAAGCCCAAAGAACAAAAGGTACGGCAAACTTCATATAGAGCACCTACACTCCACCCCCTCTAATAAAAAGCCTACATGTATTCTACATCTATTCAAGGGAATCTCCGATATATAAAAAGGCGGGATTTCCTTGGGAGGTGAATATAGATGGATATAGTCAACGCAGTACAAAGTGTAAAAGCCCAAGAAGTTTGTCAAAACATACTTATGGCTACCCAAACCTACACGCTTAAAAACGTAGCGGAGCTTCAGGAGAAAATGATGGCCCAGCTCTTTGAGAGCATGGGCCTCGGTCAAAACCTGAATGTGAAAGCCTAAAGGAATATTCCCGCCTCCCCGGCTCTTTGGTGTTTCCAAAGAGCCCTATCCCTATTTTTTTCTATAAGGAGGACTCTTCCGAACTTCTGTCCACAAGAGGGGTGGAATACGCCGTCTCCGCATCCCATGGAAAGAGGATCCATGTATCTTGGCTTACCTGAGTAATATAGGTATCTACATAAGAACACCCTTCCGGTTTCGCATATACCGTAGCAAAGTACGCTTTCGGAAGCATTTTCCGCACAACCTGAGCGGTTTTCCCCGTATCCACAAGATCATCGATAATAAGACAATTTTCTCCATCACCCTCGATCTTCTTCAGGATATGGGCCTCCCCTTGAGTCCGAAGGGTATAGCTTGATATACAAACTGTATCTACAACACGAATATTAAGCTCTCTCGCAATAATAGCTGCAGGAATAAGGCCGCCTCGAGCTATACCTATGATTTTGTCCCATTTTCTTGACAAAAGCCTCCACGCAAGAGCCTTACAATCGCGGTGAAGCTGATCCCACGAAACGGGAAATGTTTTATGATACCGATCTTCACTACCCATAACAGATGCCTCCCCGACACTAAGAAATCATAGATATATTACACGTTTTTATTCCAAAATGGATACCCATTCTTTCGTCTCTTCTTTTTAAACCCTTTCCTTTTATTCTTAAAACAGTATAATTGTAAGGGTCAAAGTCTTTTTAAACTAGTATTTCTATTATAAAAATTATGGAAAGAGAGGGCATCTAAATGAGAAGAAAGTTTGTGGTAGCATTACTGGCGCTCAGCATGGTCCTCTGCGGAACGGCATTTGCTATGGAGGCTATCCCCGCGGAAAAAACAAACCCTGGTTTTGTCTATATTGGTCCTGTAGGTGATGGCGGATGGACGTATATGCATGATCAGGGACGAAAAGAAATGGAAGGAGCCTTTCCTGGAGTAAAATCCAGTTTTGTCGAGTCAGTACCAGAAGGCCCTGATTCTGCCAGAGTTATGGAAACCTTTATAAGAAATGGATCAAAAGTTATCTTTGCCACTTCCTTTGGATATATGGATTTTGTACAAGAAGTAGCGAAAAAACATCCTGATGTTGTCTTTATGCATTGCTCCGGGTATAAAAGAGCTGATAATGTAGGTATTTATTTTGGTAGAATGTATCAAGCTCGATATCTTTCTGGTTTGGTGGCAGGAAAAATGACAAAGAGTAACGTTGTAGGCTTTGTTGCTGCTCATCCTATTCCGGAAGTAATTCGTGCCATTAATGCTTTTACTCTTGGCGTTCGGAAAGTGAATCCTGAAGCTGTGGTAAAAGTAGTTTGGCTGTTCTCTTGGTTTGACCCCGGTAAAGAAAAGGAAGCCACGAAGGCTCTTATCGACTCTGGGGCCGATGTTATTGGGATGCATGCAGATAGCGGAGCCGCTCCTCAAACAGCGGAAGAGGCCGGGGTTTATGTGGTAGGATACAACAATGACATGAGCCAATATGCCCCCACAAAACACCTTACAGCTCCTATTTGGGATTGGGGAATTGTGTATAAGCACGTGATGGAGCAGGTCACTACCGGCACATGGGAATCTGAGGACATTTGGTGGGGATTAAAAGAAGGCATGGTCAAGCTTGCTCCCTATGGGAAAGATGTTCCAGAAGAGGTTAAGGCCGTTGTAGAAGCAGAGAAAGAGAAAATAATTTCTGGCACATGGGATGTTTTTGATGGTCCTATTAAAGATCAGAGCGGTACAATAAAAGTTGAAGCTGGGCAATCGATTTCTGATGCAGACAAGCTCTCCATGAGCTGGTTCGTTGAAGGTGTAAAGGGAGATATTCCTAAATAAACACTTCAAAGATTAGGGAGGGCGCTTTTGTGGCGCCCTCTTTTTTTTGAAAGAAAGGAAAGGGAGCTATGAACAAAGAAAAGGCTGTTCCTCCACTCGTAGAAATGCAAGGTATTACCAAAGCCTTTGCAGGGGTAACCGCCAACCGAGAGATTGATTTTGATGTATTGTCAGGGGAAGTCCATGCCCTCCTTGGAGAAAATGGGGCCGGGAAGTCTACATTGATGAATATACTTTATGGGCTCTATCGGCCTGATGCTGGACATATTTTCATTAAAGGGACCCCTTACACTTTTATGTCTCCCAAAGATGCTATCGCAGCCGGTATTGGGATGGTTCATCAACACTTTATGCTTGTCCCAAGCCAGACTGTTTGGGAGAATATGATTCTCGGTTTGGAGGATCTTCCATATATTCTTCCTCGAAATGAAATCCGTGAAAAAATTCGGAACATCTCGTCTCAATATGGCTTGGAAGTAGATCCTGACGCTAAAATATGGCAACTTTCAATCGGGGAACAGCAACGAGTTGCCATATTACAAATGCTTTTCCGAAAAGCAAAGGTTTTGATTCTTGACGAACCTACAGCTGTATTGACGCCACAAGAATCTCTCAATCTTTTTAAAACTATTCAACAGATGACAGCGGAAGGTCATGGTATCGTTTTTATATCCCACAAACTCGACGAAGTCCTCTCTCTCTCTGACAGAATTACAGTTCTCCGTAAAGGAGAAAAAACTGGAACTGTACAAACATCTCATACATCTAAGGAAGAGCTCGCAGAGTTCATGATGGGGCGAAAAATAGCATTTACTATAAATAAAAGAAGTCAGGCTCCTGGGGAATCCGTGCTAAAAGCCGAAAAAATCTCTATTCTAAACGATCGAGGAATTACTGCTGTCCGCAATCTTTCACTTTCTATTCGAGAACGGGAGATTTTAGGCCTTGCTGGCATCGCCGGAAATGGACAACATGAACTTTGCGAAGCACTGGTAGGGCTCCGTCCTGTTGAGTCAGGGCACATTATAATGAATAATAAGGAGCTGGAGAATCAAACTCCAAAATCTTTTATTTCCAGTGGGATGCGCTATATACCTGCCGACCGCAAAGGCACAGGACTCGTCCCCAATATGGATATTAAAGAGAATTCTATTCTCAAAAAATATTGGAAAAAACCTGTCGCACGAGGTCTTTTGATCAATTGGAAAGTGGTTTTTAAGCAAGCAATAGATCTTGTAAAAAAATACAGTGTCAGTACTCCATCTGTAGAGACACCGGTGAAAAATTTATCTGGTGGAAATTTGCAAAAACTCATGTTGGGAAGGGAACTAAGCGATGCGCCCAAAGCGCTGGTTGCCGTTCATCCTACATGGGGTCTCGACGTGGCTGCAACACATTTTGTCAGACAACAGATTTTACACGAACGCGATCGAGGAACTGCTATTCTCCTTGTATCAGAAGATCTTGAAGAACTTCTCTCTCTCAGTGATAGATTAGCAGTAATCTTTAAAGGTGAAATCATGGGCATTTTCGATAATCCAGGAGAGGCGACTCCCGAAAAGATAGGACTCATGATGGCTGGGACCCCTCTTCAATTCCTTTTGAAAGAGGTTTAGTTCCATGAAATATTTTAGAGTAGAAAAGAGACTTTCCACCCCCGGTTGGTTTGCTGTCGCTATCCCTCTGTTGGCAATATCTCTTGCCCTTCTCTCTGGGGGTATTTTCCTTTATTTTCTTGGAGTATCTCCACTACAAGCCTATTCCTCCATGTTCAAGGCTTCATTAGGAGATGCATACGGCTTTACGGAAACCATAGTGAAGGCTATCCCCCTTTCCATAGCAGGAGTGGCTGTAACTCTCTCTTTTAAAATGCTTATTTGGAATATTGGGGCGGAAGGCCAGATTTTCATGGGGGCTCTTGCCACAGCAGCAGCAGTACGCTACGCCTTTGTAGATCAGCCTTTTATCATGTTTTGGATTATGTTTGCGGCAGCAGCTTGTGCTGGTGGAATATGGGCTGCATTTGCCGGATATCTCAAGGCTCGTTGGAATGTCAATGAGATCATTACAACTCTTATGCTCAACTACATCGCCATCCATTTGGTAGATTTCTTTGTGTATGGTCCCTGGCGAGATCCAGCCAGCCTCGGTTTTCCCATGACAGCCCCTTTCCCAGATGCTGCTCGTTTGCCCCTTTATGGGAATACCCGAGTACATCTCGGCTTCTTAATAGCGATTGTTTTTGCCATGCTCTTCTGGGCTATTCTGAAATGGACTCGATGGGGATATGAGATTCGCGTTATTGGAGAAAATCCCAGAGCAGCCAGTTTTGCTGGAATCAATTATCTTCAGAACGTATTAATTATTATGTTCATATCTGGTGCCCTGGCCGGGTTGGCAGGCATGTGTGAAATAGCTGGGCTCCAAGGGAGGCTTCAACATGGTTTCTCTGCTGGATTTGGGTATACTGCCATTATCGTAGCGTGGCTATCAAGATTGAATCCCTTAGCGGTTTTACTCGTTTCTTTCCTGATAGGAGCTATGCTTGTAGGGGGAGAAACCCTTCAAATAGTGATGAGGCTCCCTCTGTCGAGCATACTCGTTTTACAGGGGTTACTTCTTTTCTTTGTTCTCGGCGGGGAATTTTTCAGAAAATATCGAGTGCGTCTTGTTTCGAGGGGAGACAATTAATATGGAGATTCTTATTCCTATTCTTACCGCAGCCGTGCGAAGTGGTACGCCTATTCTCTATGCCACTCTGGGAGAAATTGTTACAGAAAAGGCAGGAATTCTTAATCTAGGGTTAGAAGGCATTATGCTCGTAGGTGCTTATACGGGCTTTGCTGTCACATACCATTTGGGCAGCCCTTGGCTTGGAGTGGTCATGGCTTTTGTCGTAGGCGCATTGTTATCTCTCATCCATGCCTTCATTTCTATTACAATGAAGGGGAATCAGGTCGTAAGCGGTCTGGCTCTTACTATGTTTGGAACTGGTGCAAGCTCCCTTCTTGGTCGCTCATATATAGGATTCACTATTGAAGGGCTTAATAAAATTCCCTTGCCCGGCCTATCCCAAATACCTATTATTGGGCCCGTTCTCTTTAACAACGATGCCCTTATTTATGGTTCTTTCATATTAGTGTTTTTTCTTTATTGGTTTTTTCTTCGTACTCGCAACGGATTAAATCTAAGAGCGGTAGGAGATAACCCGCAGGCAGCTGATGCCATGGGCATTAGCGTAGATAAAACGCGGTACCTCTACACCCTTATTGGTGGCGGTATTGTCGCAGTAGGTGGAGCCTATATGTCTATAGCATACACAAAAATGTGGGCAGAGCTTATGACTGCCGGTCGCGGATGGATCGCTGTGGCTCTTGTTATTTTTGCTATCTGGAACCCTATGAGGGCAGCTTTGGGAGCATATCTCTTCGGAGGAGTAGAAGCCTTCCAGCTTCGCCTTCAAGCTGCCGGAACCAGTATCCCTACTCCGTTGCTCATGATGCTTCCTTATATATTGACAATTGTGGTATTATTTTTTATCTCTGTAAGTCAAGGGAAGGGGATTCTGTTTGGAGCACCTTCCTCTCTGGGGCAACCATTCTTTAGAGAAGAAAGGGATTAATTTATTTTGAGCCTATTTTGGGGCAACATACCAGCTGCAGGAAGCATTATTAATAGCGTAGCCGTTATAGCAGGAAGTATTGCCGGGCTTTTACTTCGCTCTCGCCTGCCTAAGCGTTATATTGAAATGGCTTTCCAGGTTCTGGGTCTCTTCACCCTTTTCCTCGGTTTCTTTATGGCCCAGAAGACATCGAACTTTCTGATCCTTATTTTTAGCATGGTCGGAGGCGCCTTGATTGGAGAGGCAATCAATCTGGACAAGGCATTTAGCCGATTTTCAGAGAGGATCAGCGAGAAATTCCGAACAAGTGGCGAGAGTGTCGCTCAAGGTTTTCTCACGGCGAGTCTGCTCTTTTGCATGGGATCCATGGCGATTCTGGGGGCAATAGAAGAAGGGTTAGGACACTACCCCAACTTGCTTATCACTAAATCTTTTATGGATGGCATATCTTCTATCGCTCTTTCTGCATCTTTGGGAAGCGGAGTCCTTATAGCATCTATTCCTGTCCTTCTCTATCAAGGGGGAATAACTCTTCTTGCCGGGCATCTTCAGCCCTATCTATCAGAAGCAATTATTAACGAAGTAACGGCAGCTGGGGGACTCATGCTCATAGCTCTCGGCATTTCCATTCTGGACATTCGTCGTTTCAGAGTGGCCAATATGTTGCCTGCTCTCTTGGTAGCAGGAGTACTTGCCTCTGTATTTTGCAAGTAGCATCTGTATGGGAACATTAAAGGGGAAATATCGTTAGTATCATTCCGAAATAAATTTCGATATTCATAAGAATATAAAATCCGTCGCATTCCTCTAAAATGGGCACGACGGATTTTTATTTTTCATGACAGTTCGAGAAGACGCGGGATAAGGGTCGTTATAGAAGGGAACGTAATGATGAGCAACAGCACAAGCAATGCCACCCCTATAAAGGGCCATATATATTTGAAGACATCTCCCAATTCAACTCCACCAACAGCAGCCACTATATAATTACACGCCCCCATAGGAGGAGTGATAAGGGCAATGGTTACATTCAATGTCATTACCACGCCAAAATGGAGGGGATCAATGCCGGCCTTTGCAGCAAGAGGTGCAAAGATAGGGGTGAGAAGCGTCAACGTCGAGACCTCTTCCATAAACATGCCAATAGGGAAAATAATAGCAGAGAGGACCATCATAAGGAGCCAAGGGTTTTCTATGAGACCCGATTGTATCACCATACCCGCAAAACGTTGGGGAACCTGCTCCCACTTCAATATCCAGCCAATCACCGTCGCCGCCCCCATAATCAAAAAGATGGAGCTCGTCATACGGACCGTTTCATAAATAGATTCCCCTATGTCTCTCCATGTCAATTTTCGAGTGTAAAGGGAACCAGCCACTATGCAATAAGCCACTCCTAAGGCTCCAGACTCTGTGGGTGTTACAATTCCTGTTACAATACCGCCAATAATAATGAGGGGAGCCACCAAACCAATACAGGAACGCCGTAAAATCTCTTTTCCTTGAGAACGAATCTCTCTAAAATCAGAAACAGGCATTCCATGTTTTATGGAATAAAAATAGTTCATAATCATAAAGGCACCACCGAGTACGATCCCCGGGAGAATGCCGGCAGCAAAAAGTCCTCCAATAGATGTATTTGTCATGGTGGCGTAAATAACCATAAAAATACTCGGGGGAATAATAGGACCTATTAAAGAACTACTCGCTGTCAGACCAGCCGAATAAGCAGGGGAAAAACCATCTTTAATCATGGCTGGAATAAGTATGGATCCTAGTGCCGAAGCATCTGCAGCAGCAGAACCATTAACACCTGCGAGAATAATGCCACCCACCACGTTCACGTAGCCAAGTCCTCCCCGTACTGACCCTACCAAAAGTCGACTTAAATCAAGAAGACGGTCAGTGAGACCAGAGCGGTTCATAAGAATTCCTGTCCAAATAAAGAACGGGATGGCCATGAGGGAAAAGACATCCATACCGCCATAGAATTGCTGAGCAATAACACGGCAAAGAGACCAATCCCCTAAAACAACGACGCCCAGAAAGGCCGCCCCCAACAACGAAAGATAGAGAGGGAACCCTATCACCATCATGATGAAAAAAGCGCAGAGCATAAAAAGGACCATTAGTTCTGACCACCATTCCTTATAGATCGGAAGAGAAAAAGCGATGTCTCTGCCAACAGAAGAGCACAACCTACTGGAACAGAGAGGAGAGGGACAGTTTTAGGGATATTAAGAGCCATAGTCCGCATTCCCCATATTTTAATAGCATTAATGCTGCCAAGATAGACCATGGCACCTAGCACTAAAAGAGTGATGATCCCTTGAAAGAACTTTATAATTCGCTGAAATTTTTGAGGTAACCGGGGAGTGACAAAATCAACAACCATATGATCGCCATGACAAAGAGCTCCTGTAGCTCCCACCATCACAAGCCATACTAGGGAAAAGCGGGCAACCTCTTCAGTCCATATAGCAGAGCTTTTCATGATATATCGCATGAAGATACCTAAGAGAACATCTCCCACGTTTATAACAAGAAGAGCCCCCGCACTCCAAGCGCTAAAACGCTCTAATCGAAAGATCCATTTTTCAGAGAACGTATGAATATCAGCAGTCATAACAGCAGCAACCCTATCTCTCTAATGTCCTGCAGCTTCAGTATTCGCATTTCTAGCACTTTCAAGAGCCAGATCTAACCATTCTCTAGAGAGCTTTGTTTTAAGCCATTCCAGATATGCCGGGATAGCCTTATCTCTAAAAACTTCCATCTCATCTTCTGTAGGAGTATAGACTTCCATCCCTCGCTCTTGAAGAAACTGAATATCCTTAAAATCTTGAGCTTCCACTGCTTCTCTATTCATCATATTAGCTTGACGAGAGGCTTCCTGAATAATAGACCGCTGCTCTTCACTAAGCGACTCAAAAAGATCCCCATTTATAACGAGAAACTGATCTGAATATTGAATATTGGCTAAAGTCAGGTATTTTTGTACTTCGTATAAACTCCCCATTTTAATATACATGGCCGGGTTCATCTGACCATCTACTACACCTGTCTTTAATGCCATGTAGAGCTCTGTCCATGGTATCGGGGTACCGCTGGCGCTAAAAGATTTATAGAGAGTAATCTGGCCTTCATCCATGCCTCTAAATTTAAGGCCCTCAAAATCTTTCGGCGATTGAAGTGCTTTTTTCGAGTTTGTGAAGGCGAGAAACCCCCCTTCCTCCACTACTTCCAGCAATATAGCTCCTGTACGATTTTGAAACTCTTTGCGAGCCTTGTCCCAAAATAACCCTTTGTCAAAAAAAGAGTGTGCCGCCTGATAACTATTAAACATAAAAGGTACCGCCGTAGCATAAATTTCTGGGAAAAGAGGAGCAACTCCACCAAAAGATGCGATATTCATAATAGGTTGATTCATTCCATCTCGGGTCAGAAGCTCCATGCGCTCTTCCTCGTTCCCAAGCTGACTATCGGGGTATAACTGTATCGACAGAGTTCCCTTGCTCTCCTCTTCCACCATAGATTTAAAATGAACTGCAAAAAGATGGACCGCATTGTTTTCTTCATCTGCCGGCCCGTTATAAGATAGTTTTATATTTTGAGCTGCTGCCGTAGCTGTCAGAGAAAAGAGAAACACGCATACAGCCACACCTCGCAACAGACCTTTCATTCCATGGTACATGCCTGACACTCCTTCCTATATTCTTTATAACGAAACGATCACTCTCTGACCTGCCCGTTCCCATAGATAATGAACTTCGTTGATGTAAGCTGTTCCACTCCCATGGGCCCTCGCGCGTGAAGTTTTTGCGTGCTAATCCCCATCTCTGCTCCGAACCCAAAAACTCCACCATCTGTAAAACGAGTAGAGGCATTAACATATACTGCAGCAGCATCAATTCCGTTAAGAAATGCTTGAGCATTTGTATAGCTCTCTGTAAGGATAGCCTCGCTATGTCCTGTACCATAATTCGCGATATGATTCATAGCTTCTTCTATATTGTCTACGATCTTTACCGCGAGAATGAGATCTAAATATTCAGTGCTCCAATCCTTCTCCGTAGCCGATACGGCTTGAGAATATAAGCGACAAACCGCTTTGTCTCCTCGTATTTCCACCCCTTGCTCTCTAAGAGCCGTCAATGCTTGAGGGATAAAAAGAGGGGCAATATTTTTATGGACCAACATAGTTTCCATAGCATTACAAACTGAAGGACGCTGCACCTTAGCGTTCACCACAATGGGAATTGCCTTCTCTATATTTGCCGTTTCGTCAACAAAAATATGACAATTCCCCATGCCCGTCATAATAAAAGGAACCGTGGCATTTTCCAACACGGCCAGTTTCAGCCCCTTCCCTCCCCGGGGAATGAGGACATCTACATATTCGTTCATCTTCATGAGCATAGTGGTAGCCTGGCGATCAGGACTTTCAATAAGAGAAATCGCCCCTTGGGGAATGCCGGCAGAAAAGGCTGCTTGGGAAAGTATGGAAGCAATAGCAATATTAGAATGCAATGCTTCTTTACCTCCCCTTAGAATGACGGCATTACCCGCTTTCAAACAAAGTCCTGCCGCATCAGCTGTAACGTTAGGGCGAGACTCATAAATAATGCCTATAACCCCTAATGGAACTCGTACCCTCCCCACCCGGAGGCCTTTTTCCGCCGTCCACATTCCTAAAACTTCTCCAACCGGATCACGAAGGGCAGCAATCTCCTCCAATCCCAAGGCCATCGCCTCTACGCGTTTCTCGTTCAATGTAAGGCGCTCGATAAGAGCTGACGTAAGTCCTGCTTCTCGCCCTGCCTCTATATCTTTATGATTGGCCAGGAGTATTTCTTTCTTATGATCTCGAAGAGCCTGAGCCATTAAAAATAAAGCCCGATTTTTCTGATCCCCTGTAGCTGTCGCCAGAAAACGAGCTGCACATCGAGCTGCTCGTCCCATTTCTAACAACGTATCTTTTATTTCCATTCGTCTCCCTCCTTAAATAAGGGCTAGATTATTGCGATGAACCACTTCATCATAATCAATGCTTCCAAGAAGTTCACCTATCTCATCTGTATGATGTCCCGCTAAAATGGAGATTTCATCGGCAGAAAAATTCACCATTCCCCTTGCTATTTCCGAACCTTCGGGACTGATAATAGAAACCACATCCCCTCGGGAAAAACCCCCTTCTACCTCCACCACTCCCGAAGGAAGCAAGCTTTTCCCTCTTTTAAGGATAGCCTCTACAGCCCCTTGGTCAATGACAATAGAACCATGTGGCGAGCTACCAAAAGCAATCCACTGTTTTCTCCCCTGAACTGGCTCTCTTGAAGGGACAAAAAGAGTTCCAAGAGATTCTCCTGCAACAATACGGCGAAGCACATTTTGTTCTTTATTGTTTGCAATAACCATGGGGATGCCAGACGTCATGGCAATTTTTGCCGCAGTAAGCTTCGTAAACATCCCCCCGCTGGAAAGTTTGCTCCCACGAGATCGGGAATGAGCTATCATGTTATTGGTAATTTCCGATACTACTGGAAGAAGCTGAGCATCAGGGTTCGTTCGAGGATCATCACTATAAAGCCCGTCTATGTCAGATAGAATAATTAAGAGATCTGCGTCGATAAGGCAAGCTACTAAAGCCGAAAGAGTATCGTTATCCCCAAACTTTATTTCATCGACCGCTACCGTATCGTTCTCGTTAATAATAGGGATTACACCAAAATCAAGAAGGGTCAGAAGGGTATGTCTGGCATTAAGATAACGAAGCCGGTTAGCAAAAACATCTCTCGTGAGCAACACCTGAGCTACAGTTTTCCCATATTCAGAAAAAAACTTCTCATACATATGCATCAATCGACCCTGCCCAATAGCAGCCAAAGCCTGTTTTTCCGGTATTGTTTTAGGACGATCAGGGAAATGTATCTTCCCTACCCCAGCGCCTACAGCCCCTGAACTTATAAGGCTGACATTCCTGTCGTCGCTGTGAAGGTCAGACACCTCCCTCGCCAGATTCTCCAACCTGAGGAGGTTAAGTTTTCCCGAATCATGAGTCACCGAGCTTGTGCCTACTTTTATTACAACTCGATGGCAATTTCGAAGTTTCTCTCGCTGTATCATTTCTCTTCACCCCACACTAAAACTTTTCCTTTAACAATTTAATAGTAACAGTTCTTTTAAAAAGAACGCCTCTCATAATACATCTCTCGATCGGAAATTCCCTAGGCCAAAACCAACACAAATATCAGGAGGGAAAGAAGCCTCTGGAGGTAGGATTCTAGATAAAAATAATAATATAAGGGGAAACTCACGAAAATATGACAATATGTATCACAATCCTTCATCATTCTCTAACCCTTATATTTAAAAAATCACCTAACTGTCTATACTCAGAGCTCTCGATTTTTTGTTGTTCCGCTATAGCGACATAAAAATTTTGTACTTTCCATAAGTTTATATCCCACCTTCGACTTCGAACAAATCCAAGCATTTTGGTCATCCGGCGAAGGGATACTTGCTTCTCGCCGTCTCCTCCTTCTACAAATTGCAACATTTCTCGCTCTAGCCTGTCCCGAATATGGTGCAGGAAACTGTTAAAGTCTAACACGACTCCCCACGTTTGGGCCTGATCAAGATAATCTGCTATACGATCTATATCTGGCTCCTCTTTCTTTATAGATCGTCTGAGTTCTCCATTAAGGACAACTTCTGCTGCTCTAAGCAATGCTTCCGGAGGAGACATCCTAATAAGCCCCATAAAATCCAACAACCCCTCGTAATTTCGAACCACAGAGGCAAGATATGTTTCAATATTAGCTACGTCTCTCTCTATAATCTGGTGAATGATTCTTCTCTGTCCGTCCCGAAAAAGATGGCGCAAAGAGTAGGTCCTATGCCCAAAGAGCTCTACAAAAACTTTATCTGCCTCCTCAGGGAACCCCCTTTGAATCTCAGCCATCCATTGTCTGTTCATATCTTCGTTTATAAAATTTCTTACCCCGCATAAAACTTTGTGACCTCCTTTATAGTAGGACGCAAAAAATATGTCTTGCTTTTCGTCCGTTATAACGTATGTTAAGGAGGCTTGCCCCATACAAAGAGATTCCTCCCCCTTTTCAAGAGAAAAGAGTGTGCCCGGAAATATCCTGTAATCGTAGAGCGTTACAGCTAGAGAACGTTTTCGAATGGGCTCAAAGAGCGCTTGCACAGCATAATGGGCTCCAACCCGTAAAAAGTCAACATAAAGGGGAAAAACAAAAATTTCAAAGACCTTACGACCATTTCTAAACTCACGAATATTGCTTAAGGCTCCCTCCAGACGAGAAAGAAAGGGCTCCGAAATTTCTTCCCCAGAAAGGTCCTGATATAAAGAAAGAGCATGATACGCATAAAGAAGTACCTGCAAAGATTCGATACCAGAGATATCATCAAAAAACCAACCGCAACTAGTGTACATAAAAAGAGCGCTTCGCTCCATTTCTAAAAGCTTTACCGCCCTCACTTTTTCTTCCCTCGTAAGTTCCCGCCAAGCAAAGGATTTTAAAAGTTCCTCCCTTTTTGGAGTATTTGCCGATGAGAAAAAATCGCCACAAAGCTCTCGAATCTTCCAGGGATCTTTAAAAAAACGAGCTCCCTCCCTTTCAAAGTAAGCATCGATCTCCTTTCGGAGCCAATCCAAAGATTGCCGTAGAGGTTGTCTCCACTGCTGATGCCAATCCGGATTTGCACCGCTTTTGCACCCACAATCCCTTCTCCATCTCTCAACTCCATGCACGCAACTCCACGAAGTATTCTCTTGAATTTTTACTTCCCATTGAGGAGGGAATTTTTTCAGATATTCACCATAAACTGTTAAGCGGACTTCATCATTTTTTTCGAAACGGTGAAGACACCAAGCGAGAGCCATATCTCCATATTTATGATGATGCCCAAAAGTCTCGCCGTCTGTGGCTATATGAGCTAACGCCCCTTCCCCTCTACTAGCAATAGAATTAACAAGTTTTTGAGCAAATGCCTCTCCGTTAGACAACAATGTGCCAAAAGCTATTTCATGTGCTAGGCTTCCATTGTAAAAAAATAATGCGATAGACCGTCCAGAAGGAAGCTCGCATTTATAGACGCGAGACGTATCCAGAGTTTTTTCAAGGGGATACTCCCACATAGCTCCTATACGTCTCCAGGCCTGAACCTGATGGGGAGCTAATATGGTGAAAAGAATCCCTTCCCCTGCCATGACTTCAAGAGTTTCTATATCTACCGCCGTTTCAGGAAGCCACATGCCCTCAGGGAAGCGACCAAAACGACGGGTGAAATCTTGAATTCCCCAGAGTACCTGCGTAATTTTGTCTCGCTTCGAAGCTAAAGGCATAATCATGTGATTGTAAACCTGTGCTATAGCTGGACCGTGCCCTGCATAGCGAACCTGTCCTCGTCGATCTGCATCCAAAATGGCTTGATATGTTTCAGGGTCATGGCGCTCCATCCAAGAGAGAAGTGTCGGACCAAAATTAAAACTCATTCGCTCGTAGTTCGACATAATTTTTACTATTTTCCCACCGTCACCTAAAATCCTAGCAGCCCTGTTAGGAGCATAACATTCGGCTGCTACTCGTTCATTCCAATCGTGCCAAGGCAACGCTGACTCCTGAATTTCCACATCTCCTAGCCAAGGATTTTCCCGAGGTGGCTGGTAAAAATGTCCATGAATACAAATGTATTTCATTTCATTCTCCCTCTTTTCTGAAGAAAAGAGCGCCAAAAGGAGGAAGGGTCAGAGAAAGGGAGTAGCGCATAGAATTCCCCGGCCGATCCAAAGCTCTCTGCCCACCTAAATTGCCCACTCCATCTCCTCCATAGACCTCTCCATCACTGTTCAGAAGTTCTAACCAATACCCTCCCTCTGAAACCTCCACATCATATTGAAACCTTGGGACTGGGGTAAAATTGAAAAGAGCTAAAATAGGAGGAATCCCCTTTGCCCTTCGTAAAAAACCCAGAACACTGGCAGAACTGTCGGAACACCCTATCCACTCAAACCCTCCCCGGATAAAATCCCATCCATGAAGAGACTGTTCCTCTGTATAGAAGCGATTCAAATCTTGCACCCACCGCTGTAAGTTTTTATGAACCTTTTCACCGAGTAACCACCAATCTACAGCCCTTTGATGGTCCCATTCCCTGCATTGCCCAAATTCTCCTCCCATAAAAATTAATTTCTTTCCTGGATGGGCATACATATATCCAAATAAGAGTCGTAATTGAGCAAATTTTTGGTTCAGATCACCTGGCATCTTCCAAAGAAGAGATCGTTTCCCATAAACAACCTCATCGTGAGAAAAGGGGAGCACAAAATTTTCCGAAAATGCATACATAAAGCTGAACGTCAAATCATTCTGGTGGAATTGCCTGTAGAATGGATCAAGAGACATATAGTCTAAGATATCGTGCATCCATCCCATATTCCATTTAAGGCTAAAGCCCAACCCCCCATCATAAGGAGGCTTCGTAACAAGAGGCCATGCTGTGGACTCTTCAGCAATAGTCTGAACGGAAGGGAAGCGATAAAAAATAGCCTGATTCAGCTTCTGGAGAAAGGAAACTGCCTGCAAGTTTTCCCTGCCACCATACTTGTTAGGAACCCATTCTCCATCTTTCCTTCCATAATCTAAATAGAGCATCGAAGCCACGCCATCGACACGAAGCCCATCTGCATGATAATAATCAAGCCAAAACAATGCGCTGTTTATTAAGATCTCTGCCACTTCTGTTCTTCCATAATTGAAAAGATAGCTCTTCCATTCTGGATGGATCCGTTGCTTCATATCCAGATGTTCATACAGAGCCGTTCCATCAAAAGAGGCTAAGCCATGACTATCAGAAGGGAAATGAGAAGGAACCCAATCGAGAAAAACAGCAATTCCTGCCTGATGAAGAGCATCGATAAGAAACATAAAATCCTGAGGGATACCGTATCGTCGTGTTGGAGCGAAAAAGCCTGTCACTTGGTATCCCCAAGATCCATAGAAAGGATGCTCCATAACAGGCATAATCTCTACAGCGGAGAACCCCATTTCTTTTACATAAGCAACTAAATGCGAAGCTATCTCTTTATAATTCAACCATCTTTCATCGGAAGACCTCATCCACGATCCAAGATGCACTTCATAAAAAGTAAGAGGATATTGTGCCCAATCTATGCTTTTTCTTTTGTCAAGCCACTCGTTATCTCCCCACAAATAATCCAGAGTCGTAATAACTGAAGCTGTTTTAGGAGGCTCTTCCCATAAGAAAGCAAACGGATCTCCCTTATCAAAAAACTCTCCGAAAAGAGTCTCTACGTGGAACTTGTATCGATCCCCTAGTTGAGCCCTAGGAATAAATCCCTCCCATATGCCACTTCCATCCGCTCGTTGATTCAAAAAATGAAGGGATGGATTCCACCCGTTAAAATCGCCAATGATGGATACGTGGCGTGCGCTAGGAGCCCAGAGAGCAAAATATGTTCCTTCTACGCCCTCAACGGATAAGGGATGAGCTCCCATTTTCTCATAAAGAGCATAATGAGTTCCTTCCTTAAATAGATAAACGTCAAATTCCGAGAAGAGAGAGAATTTTTCCTGTTTTTCCATTCGCCGTGCCCCTCACTTCCGAAACAAAATATAATTTTTTAAATTATACCAATCTTCCAAGTTGTTGGTGTAAAATGATCGTGCTCCCATGTTACATTTGGAGGTGAGAGCATGAGCCACAGGGGAGCTGGAATTCTATTGCCAATCTTTTCTCTACCATCTCGTTGGGCTATAGGAGATTTTGGGGGAAGTGCCAGGAATTTTGTAGATTGGTTGGCACAAGCTGGACAATCTTATTGGCAAATTTTGCCTTTAACACCTACTGAAGTGGGGCTCGGAAATTCTCCCTATAGCAGTATCTCTACTTTCGCTTGTTCTCCGCTCCTCATCTCTCTGGATGATCTTGCTAATGAAAGATTTCTAGAGGGAAAAGACCTATCCCCTCCTATTTCGCATTCTCAGCTTTCTGTGAATTATGAGCAAGCCCAAGAGGAAAAACTACCTCTTCTCAAAAGAGCTTTTTATTCTTTTTTAAGGCAGAAAGGCTCTGATCCTCTTCTCTACTTTCTGGAAGAACAGGAAATATGGCTCAAAGACTTCGCTCTCTTTGTCACCCTTCGCCGTCTCCATAACAATCTTTCTTGGAATTGCTGGCCTGAACCTTTTCGTTTCCGATCCCCTCAAGCTCTAAAAAAGATTTGGAATGAATATGAAGAGGAAATTTTCCTAACCATCTTCATTCAATTTATCGCCTATTCCCAAATGAATAGGTTAAAAAATTATTGTCAGAAACATAATATCTGCCTCATTGGTGATCTCCCTATTTATGTAAGTTATGACAGCGCCGATGTATGGAGCCACCCTGAATTTTTTCAACTTGATTCTCAACTTAAGCCCGAGTTTATTGCTGGAGTTCCCCCAGACTACTTCAGTTCTACAGGGCAACGATGGGGGAATCCTCTCTATAAGTGGATTTTATTAAAAGAAGATAACTTTCAATGGTGGATGAAACGCATTTCCTACGCCCTGAATTTTTTCCATATTTTAAGAATCGATCATTTTCGAGGACTTATCGCATATTGGTCTATTCCCTCTCATGAAAAAACCGCTGTACATGGCCATTGGGAACAAGGGGAAGGGGAGAGTTTTTTATCGTGCCTTAAAAAAAACTTTCCCTCTATGCCTTTCGTAGCAGAAAATCTAGGGATTATTACACCTGACGTGACAGCAATGATGAAAAAATACGAGCTCCCGGGGATGCTTGTTCTCCTGTTTGCTTTCGACAGTTCTATGCCACAGAACCCCTATATTCTCCATAATCACCGCCCCGAGAATATCGTATATACGGGAACACATGACAATAATACAGCTCGCGGGTGGTTTGAAGAAGAGGCTCTATTAGAAGAGAAAAAGCGACTTATAACTTATACCGGTCAGGAAGTTACCTCATTTAATGTAGCTTCAGTCTTCATTCGAATGGCTCTCATGTCTGTAGCCTCTGTGGCCATAATTCCAATGCAAGATATTCTTAACCTTGGAAGTTCCAGTCGCATAAACACTCCTTCGCTATCGAAAGGAAATTGGGAATGGAGAGTTCCCAATACAGCCTTTACAGAACAACTTTCTTCTTCTCTGTTCCTTCTTTCACAAACATATGGGAGAACCTAACAAAAAGAAGGTGAGTCGTAATGTCTTCCTATTCTCGGGCAACTTTGGGACGGGCTATTCAAGATTTTACGGGACAGGACCCTTCGTTCCGCACAGTAGCCTATTTTTCAATGGAAATAGGAATTAAATCTTCTATCCCTACGTATGCAGGCGGCCTTGGTCTTCTTGCTGGAGATATGTTAAAAAGCGCCGCTGACCTTGGGGTCCCTATGGTAGGCGTTACCCTCCTATATCGCAAGGGATACTTTGAACAGGCGTTCACTAAAGAAAACTGGCAAATAGAAAAACCTTCAACTTGGGATCCAGCTGCAGAACTTACTTTGCTGCCTAATCAGATATCAGTGTCTATACAAGGTCGTGATGTTCGAATTAGAGCTTGGAGTTATGAGATATCCGGTCTTACAGGATATACCGTTCCTATTTATTTTCTCGATACAGACTTTGAACTGAACCAACCTGAAGATCGTCAATTTACATGGTCTCTCTATGGCGGAGATATTCTTTGTCGTCTATGTCAGGAAATTATCTTGGGAGTAGGAGGTCTTAGGATCTTAAGGGATTTAGGTTACAACAACATAGAAACTTTTCATCTTAACGAGGGACATGCAGGCTTTTTAACTCTCGAACTTATGCGGGAAATGGGTTATTACGACCCTCAAAAGGTTCGAGAACAGGTAGTATTTACAACACATACACCTGTTGCAGCAGGACATGATTATTTCAAATATGACCTGATAGAAAAAACTATGTCGGAAGATGCTCTCGCCACCTTAAAACACATGATGCCTTCAGAAGGAGTTTCGATGACAGAGCTGGGATTCCGATACAGTCATTTCGTAAACGGGGTGTCAAAAAAACACGCAGAAGTAAGTCGCAAGCTTTTTAATGTGCCTAATATCCAAAACGTCACAAATGGGATACACCCCATGACTTGGATCAGCCCTGGGATAAAAAACCTCCTTTCTCGACACATTCCAGGATGGGAGAACGAACCTGGCCGTCTTATTCAAGCTCTAGCCCTACCGTCAGATGAGCTTTGGAAGGTTCACCAGGCCTCTAAGATGCGCCTTTTGACATACGTTCTTGAAGAAACCGGATGGGATTTAAAATCTGACATTCTCACTATAGGTTTCGCACGAAGAGCCGCCACATACAAACGAGCTGACCTTATATTTTCCGATATAAAAAGACTCACGCAAATAGGGCACGGGAAGCTGCAACTGATTTTTTCAGGTAAAGCCCATCCCAAAGACGAGGGCGGGAAAGCCCTTATACAAGAAATTTTAAATATATCAAATAAGGTCAATCTCTTTATCCCCATTATTTACCTCCCCAATTACACTATGGATTTAGGACGACTCATGACGCAAGGTGTAGACCTGTGGCTCAACACACCGCTTCGGCCAAGAGAAGCTTCGGGAACGAGTGGAATGAAGTGTGCATTAAATGGAGTTATGAATTTTTCTGTCTTGGACGGGTGGTGGATTGAGGGATGGATAGAAGACATAACAGGTTGGTCTATCGGACCTGAACCTAGCAGCTCAGATCTTCATGTCTATAACGAGTCACAGGATGCTTTGGACCTTTTCGATAAGCTTGAGAAAAAAATCATCCCCACTTATTACGATGATAGGAACAAGTGGATAAATATGATGAAAAATACAATAGCAATCAACAGCTGCTACTTTCATACACACAGAGTGGTAAAGGAGTATTGTGAAAAAGCATATGGCATAGCCTTTCGAGGTATGTAATGAGAGAGGAAGGTGACGTACGTTGAAAGTTCTTCATGTCGCTACTGAAATGGCCCCTCTTTCGAAAGCAGGAGGATTGGGAGATGTGGTAGGCTCGCTTCCCAAAGCCCTGAAAAAACTGAATATAGACGTACGTGTTATCACTCCCGCCTGGCCTGGAGTTCTTGAAAGAGCCAATAAGAAAGGAGAGAAGCTGACTCGTTTGCCTGCGCAACTTCACGCTGCCCTTAAATGGCAGGTCTATAGCGGGAAAATATGGAAAGCGGTAATTGATGGGGTTCCTGTTTTTATCCTCGAGAATCCTAATTTATTTGAAGGAATTCCCATATATCCCCACGAAATGACGTCAGATAGCGTGCTTCCCTTCGCCTTTCTTTCTTTTGCCGCCCTTGAGCTAGAAAAACGGACCCGTTGGATTCCAGATATTATCCATTGTCATGATTGGCCTTCAGCCTTAGTACCCATAGCGCTCTCGTGGCATAAATATTATCGTAACAAAACACTTCAACCAGCTACACTCTTCACTATCCATAATGTAGCGCATCAAGGAATATTGCCGTTTCATGTTCTAGACGAGTGGGGAATTGGGGATGAAGCTTTTACTATTTACGGGCTAGAATATTTTGGTCACGTTAATCTGTTAAAAGGAGCTATTATAACCTCAGATCTCGTAACAACAGTAAGCCCTCGATATGCAGAAGAGATACAGACACGAGCCATGGGGTATGGATTAGACGGAGTGTTGCGCGAAAATCACTTTAAGCTCCATGGCGTACTTAACGGCATAGACGAGCAGTGGTCTCCTACTTGCGACCACATTATCCCGTCTTTATACTCGTCTGAAAATTTAGAAGGGAAGAAAGAGTGCCGTAGTGCCTTGCTTAACCAGATTGGATGGAGAGAGGAACACAGTCCATTGCTTCTATCTATAAGCCGAATTACACTACAAAAAGGATATGACATTTTACTTCCAGCTCTCCCAGAATTATTGAAACTAGGGTTTCGGTGTATTTTTATCGGTTCCGGTAATCCTGATTTTGAAATGCATCTCCACAAAACAGCAAAAGATTATCCAGACCACGTTGTTTTTTTCAATGGGTTTCATGAAGAGTTTTCTCATACTGCCTATGCTGGTTCTGATATGCTTCTCATGCCTTCTCTCTACGAACCTTGCGGCTTAGCTCAACTGATAGCCTTACGCTATGGAACTGTCCCCATAGTAAGAGAAATAGGCGGGTTGGCAGACACTATAAAAGATGCCGATCATGACAAGGAAGGATATGGATTTACCTTTGAAACCTACACCGCCTCCTCTCTTTTTGAAACAGCTCAAAGAGCATTTAATGCCTTTCGTGACAGAAAACGTTGGGAAGAGATAGTAAAGCGTGGCATGGGGCAGGATTTTTCATGGAATGCATCATCACTCCACTACAAAAAAATTTACGAAAGCGCTCTCATGAATAAAAAGAAAGGACGGTAAAGATTCTACCGTCCTCCGTTAACTCCATTCGTTTGAAAAATAGATGTCCAATAATCATAAAAATAACTGGAATACGTTTGCCCATCTGCTAATGGCATAGAGAGTCTTTCCTTGAGATCAGTTTCTATTTTACCTGAAAGGGCAAAGCTATTTCCAGCCTCTTCAAGAGCATCGAGATATCTATTAACACTGTCCGCTGCCTCTACGCTCCTTTGATGAAGGAAGTCGGACTGTGATCGATATATTTCCAGAGCTACATGTCCTCCTTCTATGTTTTCCGCTAAAACATGCATATAGCTGCTCAAAGAATGGAAAGACTTTTCTTCAGAAAAACTGCCACTTCCCATCACAACAATGGGAAGCGGCTCCTTTCTATCTCGAAAACAAAGCTTCACTCGAGGATTGTCAGGGGATGTCTCTGGACGAAAACATGGGAGAAGCCTGTCAATAAAGGCCTTCATAATAGCAGTAACCCCTAAAAAATGGAGCGGGGTCGCAAGTATCACCACATCAGCCTCTACAAAACATTTCAGCAGCAGACGCATATCGTCTTGAAGAAGGCACCGACCAGGAGTTTTCGTCCAACAATATAAAGAACCAAGACACGGATGGATAACCTTCTCACTGAGAGAAATTGCGTGGGTTTCTGCGCCTCCTCTCCTTGCCCCTTTTAAAAACGTGTTTATCATCATAGCCGTTGCCCCTCGCGAACCGCGGGGGCTCCCGTTAAAAGCCCATAGCCTCACCAATCTCACCTGCTTCGAAATGAAAAATCAGTTCAATTTTAAAATGTTTTTGAGCCCTTCCTGAATAGCCTCTTCCAGAAGTTTCTCTGGTTTCTGTTCTTTTTCGGCAGGCTGCTGTTCAGTAGGCTCTTCCTGAGATGGAGTTGGAGCTGTCTGCTCTACAGGTGCTTTCTGAGGAACCTGCTGCTGCGCTCCCTGAGGGGCGGGGGCTATTTTAACACTGGAAAAGCTGGGATCAGCAATAGTTCCTCCTACATAAAAAGATACATCTCTGAAATCAGGCTTTTCCAATCCTGTTTTAGCCCCCGATAGGGCCCCTCTCACCACATCTTCCAAAGATTTTCCTGAACCCGCGCCAAGAACACCCGCTACTCCTCCAAAAAGAGCATTTAATACCTGTATATTTGCGTTTCCACTACACTGAAGCCCTAAGGAAGTATCAAATCCAATTGGACCGGAGGCCTTAATGAAGCGATAGATCGGATCTCCCTCCACAGCCGTCGCCTTGGCATTATCGAGAAGAATGCGATGCGTTTCCAACTTAAATGGAGCTACTACTGAAACAAATCGTATAGACGAAAGGCCATAAAGAGCTGCCCCTACCTTTACCGCTTTGAAATCTGTAATAGCCCCTTCTCCCATACGCATTTCGCCTTTTCCATTCAACGAAAACTTTTTGCCGAAGGTTCCAGAAATAGCAGCTGACCCTTTCACTTTTCCTTGAATATGACCTTTCAGCCCTCCTGTAGCGTCTTGTAAAAGAGGATCCACGTCTACATTTTCCATGCTTACCGTTTTACTGAAAAATCCCTTGCTAAAATCTACCTCTCCTTTCCCAGTGGCTGCACCACCATAAAGGCGAACCCGACCTTCTGGGAAAAAGAGAGTCATCCCCTTGAGGATAAAGGGGTATGAGATATCATCGAATTTTATTCCAGCTATGGAACATGCCGGGGAAGAAAGGGTCCCCTTCCCGCTACTGGTACTCCCTGAAATAGTTCCATCAAATTTTACACTAAAAGATCCTGTCGGTTTATATGCAACAGCCTCTGGGAATCCCGATGAAAGAGAAGCTATGTCAAGTCCTTTGCCATCGAGGACAATCTCAGCAGCAGGAGTTTCTTTTTTAAGGTAGAAAGCACCGGAAGCAGTAAGCGAACCACCGCCAACAGCTGCGTTAAAATTCTTTAAAGTCAGTTTTTCAACATTGCCTACAAGACTCCCCGTCATATTTGTGAAAGACAATCCGGAGAAGGCAATTCGCGGAGAGTTCATATCCACCGAAATAGAAGGATTATCAGATCGACCTTTCAACGTAATGGAGCCATCGAGGGTCCCCGACATGGGATAGGATAATTTTCCTGCACGAGCTAAAACACCGAGATCCCCATTTTTTACTGCGAAAGAAAGATCTACATCAGCTGGCTCTTTAGGCTTTATTTTAACCGTTCCCGACCCGGAAACTTCACCCGCCCCAAGAGTGGCACGAGCCTGGGTTAGAGATATCCGTTCCTGAGAAACATCAATACGAGCTGATATTTTCTCCGCACCTATACCCGCAAAGCCCATAGCACCAGCAGAAAGGTTAAGTCCCACCTCTTTAGGCACCCCATCTTTGAAAGTAAACGCCGTTCCCATGTCCATATTCGCAACATATCCCTGCCCCATAAATCCAAGACGTGTTGAACGAAGAGACATCTGCACACCAGGAGTAGAAAGAGTGCCAGATACATGTGCCGTTCCTGTTACTGAACCACGAAGTTCATACTCCTTTAAAACAGGGACGAAAGATTCCAGAACTTGAGGCTCTACATTGGGAACTTCAAAAACAAGATCCAGAGAAGGAGACGGCTGGGAAATATGAGCTACGGCTCCCCTCCCCACAAGAGGAATTCCACGCCATCGACCTTTCGCCGTAGAAACTGATAGCGTGTCATTTTGAAAAATAAAAGCTAAAGCTAGATCATCCATAGCTTCTTCCCCTACAGCTATATGATTAGACCATACCGATCCTTCTAATCGAGGCTGAGCCATACGTCCTTTCACAGTTACATCACCACTTACATCTCCTATAGGTTTCACCTTGGGAGGTTTAGGAAAAGAAGCTGCGATTTTACCAATATCGAGACTTCGTGCCGCAACATTGATATTAAGAAGGGGATCCTTTTGAATTTGAGCTACCGTGCCTTTCAATGAGAGAGCCCCTTTGTCTAGCATAGACGTTCCATTTACAGTGGCAGTAGAATCCTTAAAAACAACGGTCAACATATTATTTCGAAGATCCTGCCCATAGACTTCGATTTGTGAAGCTTTTAAATCTATGTTCCCTGAAAGTGCCGTTACAGAACCCTTTAGGGAAACTGAAAAAGAATCCACGGTTCCCTTAACAGAAGTCAGGGCAGGAAATTTATCTCGAAGATTGGCAAGAGACGCCTTCTCACCTCTAAGGGCAAGATCCAGGGATGGCACTTTTCCAGGAGCAAATGCCGCTGTCGCTCGTCCTTGAAGAGGCAATGCAAACACTGCCCCCTTCAGGTTATCGAGATCTAAGCGGAAATTCTCATATTTCAGGTCGCTCTCGACCTCCTGTACTGGATACCCTGCTAGAGACGCACCCGCAAAAGAAAGATGACCTTGAAGTTGGGGATTATCCCACGTTCCATTAGCAGAGAAACGAACAGAAAGAGTTCCATCGTAACTATCCATAGGAAGAACTGGCCAAAGGTGTACAATTTGAGCTACATTCAATTTATTGAGATCCCCTTTCAACGAAAGGGTAGGCATGACACTTCCATTGACCTTTACTTTCCCATCGCCCACACGTAGATCGAGATCTTTCAGGTCCAGTCCCTTTTCAGTCCGCTTCAAAGCAATATCCCCTTTAACCGGGACACTATTCATGGCTATATCTAGAAATGTTTTTATACTTTCCCGACCAAGAGAAATTGAAGCTTTTGTGATAGAAGTCTCCCCCCACGGAGAGCGGACGGCTCCTCCCTTTAGAGCTACCTCTTCTACTGGAATTTCTCCACCACCAGCTTCCACTTTCATAGAAGCAATCTCTTTAGCTAATAAATCCGCATCTGCCATAATACCTTCGATTGTCACCTGAGAGAGACGAGGATTTTTCGACAGAACTGACATAAGGTTTATTTTTACCCCAATCGACTCCGCCGAGAAGAGAACGTTCTCTCCCTTTCTTAAGTGAAGACCATAGAGCTTATATCCCCGCAAAGGATTGCCCATGACACTATCGATAGCAAGATCTGCCCCCATGATGGTAGCTGCGGCCTGACTAGCCTCTCGTTTTACCAAGTCTCCGCCAATATTCAAACTTCCCACAATGAGAAGTAAGCCTACTATCCCTACAGCTACAAAAAGAGCGAGGGTCATTTTTCTACTTCGTTTCATCCATTGCACCTCCTCGGCGTCTTCCCGTCTTCTCCTTTTACCTATTGTTGCTCCTCACAAAACCGTCCTTCCGCAACTATTACTGTTTTCCCTTTCAAGTAAGCATGGCATTGACTCTTCGACTCGTTAAATTGCAGAGATACCCAATTTATTCCTCCAGGATTATGTACCTCCACTGGTGAGGACATATCGAAAACTATAGCCGAGGCAATAGCTGAAGCTACGGAACCTGTCCCGCAGGAAAGAGTCAGATCTTCTACTCCTCTTTCATAAGTGATACTCTGTAACGTAGACTGGCCTGTTTTCTCTACAAAATTAACGTTTGTTCCCTTGGGAAAACGTTGCGTATCATGCCGAATTGCCCGTCCTATAAAAACCAGCTCATCTCTCGAAAAACCATGGAGATCCTCCACAAATAGCACACAATGAGGGACTCCAACTACAAGGTATACGAAGGGGAAAGTCATTCCTTCCACTGTAAGATTCTCCCCCCAAAAACCTTCTGAAAGATGTATCTCTCCCATATCAAGTTCTACATAAGCTCCTTGAACTGTAGCACGAATCGCACCAGCTAATGTCTCAAATACCATTTGCTCCCCTGCCAGCATCTTTTTTTGAGCATACCTGGCAATACATCGAGCTCCATTTCCACACATTTCCGCTTCTGAACCGTCGCTATTGAAAAGCCGCATTTTAAAATCATACGTCTTCGATACCTCTACGACCAAAAGCCCGTCGCCGCCTAAAGATTGACGGCGCTCACATACCTTTTGAGCAAGAGCAGATAGCTCTCTGTCAGATAATTTCTTACCCCGATTATCTATAACCACAAAATCATTGCCATTCCCTTGGATTTTAACAAATTCCAACAAAGTAAACACCTCGTATTATTCATTAAAAATGGCAGAGGTTTTCCTCTGCCATTATTGTACCGTACCTTTTATAAGAAGGCTTCCGTATTTTCCTCAGGCTTTTTGCTCTATAGGTTTAGAAATAAAATAGAACAAGGCACATGATGCAAGGGCTCCTATCGCCAAACCAACGTAAACAGATATTCCCAAGGCCAGAAGAGCATATCCCACAACAGCCCCGAAAGCCGCAACAAAAGCATAAGGCATTTGAGTATTTACGTGATCCATATGATCTGCTCCACTAAACATGGAACTCATAATAGTGGTATCAGAAATAGGACTACAATGGTCTCCCCACACCGCCCCTGCAAAAACAGCGCCAATAGAAGGAAGCAGTATATCTACAAGCTCAGCTCCGTGATTTTGGGCTACAGAATAGACAAGGGGAACAACTATAGGCATAAGCACTCCCATTGTGCCATAAGAAGTACCTGTACAATAAGAGATAACCGCTCCCACAAAAAAAGTGAGGAGAGGAATCCATGCAGGAGATAGAGCACTTCCAGCCACTCTTACAATGTACTGGGCTGTCCCTACTTCCTTAATGGCAGAACTAATAGCCCAGGCAAAAATAAGAATAAGGGTGCCGAAAAAGATAGAGCTCATGCCCTGCAGAAAACCATAGAAGAGCCGTTCCCATGTAGCGAGCCCCTGAATTTTAAAGAAAATAAGAGTGAGAAGCACTGCTCCCGAAGCTCCCCATACTAAAGCCTTCGAACTGTCCCCTTCTCCCATGGCAACTGGCATAGAGACTTCCGGCCATCCCCCAGTTATAAGAAGCATTAAAAGGATGAGCCCCACCATAAAACCAAGAGGAATAAGAAAATTTATAATGCGCTTCGGGATACCCTCTTCTGGTTGCAAGTCAGCCTGCTTCGTGTTAATAAGAGGCTTAGCACCTTCTCGCAACACGTGTCCAGTAGTTCGGGCTCGACGCTCTGCCTGAAGCATAGATCCCATATCTCGCTCGGAATAAATAACATATGTTAGAAGAATCAAAGCGATAATGTTATAAAAAACAAAGGGAATGGAGCGAAGATAGGCAATGTAAGGAGAATACGTAATTCCAAGGTTGTTGAACTGATTCCCGATCTGCCCCACCATATATGCCACCCATGAGGATATGCCGGCAATACAAGCAATAGGTGCCGAAGTAGAGTCTACTATATATGAAAGTTTTTCTTTCGAAACTCGATATTCATCTGTAATGGGGCTCATTGTCGTCCCAACAACGAGGGCATTTACATAGTCTTCGAAGAAAATGATGAAACCTGAAAGTTCAGCAATGAACATGGCTCCCCTCGCTGTTTCAACCTTTTTCGTAATCCAGCGAACTATTGCCTCTATGCCTCCCCCAATTTGCATAATCCCCACGAGCCCACCCATTGTAAGGCTTGTAAGAACTATTCGAGCCCCCCAGGGATCTCCCAAATTATCCCACAGGAGCTCTACTGCTTTCCCAAAACCTACAATGGGATTCCACCCTGCCACCATAGTACCAGCAAACCAAGCTCCAATAAAAAGAGAAGGAATTACCTCTTTAGAAATAATACAGAGACTAATAGCAATGAATGGTGGCAAAAGAGAAAGAATTCCGAAATCAGGTTTGGCCTCCCCCTCTGCTGCAAAAGCTATACTGGCAAAAAACAGCAGCGTTACTATTACTAGACCAAATTCCATTGGAACTTTCCATCGTCTCAATCTCTTCACCATCATCACTCCCTTTTAAAATAAACTCCCCCAATACCTCCTAAACTTACTAATATCCAGTCAACTGCGCCAAAACAAGGAGGCCCATCTGTACAAGGTAGGAAAGTCCAAAAAGAGGAATAAAGAATTTCCACCACTGCTCCAACGTAACATGGGCAATGCCACACATAATTACAATATTAGCCGACGTAGGGAAAAGCAAATTAGAGAAACCATCACCATACTGAAAGGCTAAGATAGCCGTCTGGCGTGTTACTCCTAAAATATCAGCTAAAGGTGCCATAATAGGCATCGTTGTAGCAGCTTGTCCTGACCCTGATGGAATAAAGAAATTGATCAGCGTCTGGGTAAAAAGCATACCCTGGGCAGAAATAAAACGAGGAAGCCCTGAAAGAGGAAGAGATAACCCGTAAATAACAGTATCTATTACGTTCCCATCTGCTAAAACAACAAGGACACCCCTAGCCAACCCTACAACAAAAGCACCACCTACAACATCACTACATGCGCTTGAATACTCTTTAGCGATTCTATTAGGCGACCAACCAGCAGTGAGTCCGCTCAATATACCCATAGATAGGAAAAGTCCACACAGCTCATTGAACCCCCATCCCCTTTTTAATGTCCCGTAGACAAGAAGTACCATAGTCACAGCCACTATGGACAAAACGCCCCTATCTCTCCACGATGTAGAGTTATTTTCTATATCCTCCTGTTTCATAGCGACATGGTCATAGTTTGTGCCGTTCACCAAACTAGTCGAAGGGTCTCTTTTTACTTTCCTGGCATATCGCAAGGTCCACCAAATAGCAATAGCTGTAAAAAGAGCCCAGTGAAAGAAACGGAACCCTAATCCCGAGAAAAGGGGAACCTCTGAAACTTTTTGAGCAATACCAACGGTATACGGGTTTGTCATAGAAGCAGCAAAACCAATACCTGTAGATAGCCCAACAATAGCCAAACCAACCATCGCATCATAACCAAGCGCAATAGCAAGGCCTACAAAAAGAGGTATAAAACCGTAAAATTCGGAAAACATGCCAAATAATGAGGCGCCTAAACTAAAAACAATGGAAAATAGAGGAATGAGAAGAACGTCTTTCCCCTTAGTAATATGTAGAAGCCAGCTAACAAAACTATTCATGGCCCCGGTTTTTACTACAATGCAAAAAGAAGCATACGGGAGGAACACTAAAAAGATAATATCTGCCGCAGCGACCATGCCTTTATAAATGGAAATCATGGTTTCAAAAGGTCCGACAGGAGAAGGCTCCACTGTATGATAACTTCCAGGGACAAGAACCTGCCTCACCTGGTTAAGTCCAATTTCGAGAGCTTGGCGATCAAACTGCCCAGCTGGCAAAATATGGGTAAGAAAAGCAGCAAAACAAATCATTAAAAAGAGCAGCACAAAAACATGGGGCAATTTGAATTTCTTTTTTTCTCCGGGCAATGTTGAGCTCGTCGAAACTTCTTCCTTATAACTCATTATGTCCATCCTTTCTCTGTCCAAAGTGAAATATGTAGAAACTAAGAGCGCAAGTGTTCAGGAATTTCTTCCCCTCGAAGAAGATCGTCGTAGCTTTGACGCTTTACAATAGCATGAGCTTCTCCTTCATGAACAAGGACCACTGCTGGACGAGGCAAACGATTATAGTTACTCGCCATAGAGAAGGTATAAGCACCTGTATTAAAGACTGCCAGAACATCTCCTCTCCTGATAGAGTCAGGTACCATAACGTCTCGCATCAGCACATCGCCGGACTCACAGCATTTACCCACTACGGTTACCTGCTTTACTGCCGGTTCTCCCATTTTATTTGCCAAAACTCCCCAATACTGAGCTCCATACAGTTCTGGTCTTGGATTATCCGTCATACCACCGTCAATTCCTACGTATGTCATAGCTCCCGGGATCTCTTTTATGCTCCCTACGCGATAAAGAGTAATTCCAGCTTCCGATACAACCCATCGCCCGGGCTCAATAAGCACGGAGGGGAGAGAAATACCCTCTTTTTCTGATTCCTCTCGAATTCTGGTCATTATGGAATCTGTAAAATAGGCAAGGGGCTTTCTTCCCTCATCAGGTTGCTGTGGAACGCCAAAACCTCCCCCTATGTTCAACTCCTCTGTAACAAACCCTATATTTCGAGAAAGGGCCCCCATCCAATGGACCAAGACATCTACCGCCAAGAGGTGTGACCGATTGCTTTGAAGTTGTGACCCCACATGAAAATGGAACCCTTTCAGAACCATATGGTCTGAATCCATTACACGCCGAACAAGTTGTTCCAAAGAGGAGTCATTTAAAGAGAAGCCAAATTTAGACGTAGAATGCCCTGTAGCTATATATTGATGGGTTTCAGCATCTACGCCTGGAGCTATTCTAAAAAGAAGAGCTGGTCGTACGTCTATGGTTCTTGCAGTTTTTTCAACAAGCTCAAGTTCTGATTCACTATCCACAACTATTCTACCTACCCCTGTCTGCATGGCTAGTACAAGCTCTTCCTGAGTTTTGTTGTTCCCATGAAATATTGTTTTCTCCATAGGGAACCCTGCTTTATAAGCTGTATATATTTCTCCGCCGGAAACCACATCAAGACCTAACCCTTCACTGGCAATAATTCTGGCCATCGCAAGAGTTAAAAAGGCCTTGCTCGCGTAAACGGCCCTCGTCCCAGGATATTTATCGAGAAAATCTCTTTTAATTTCACAGCATCGCTCTCGAATCGCCGTTTCTGATACGACATAAAGCGGCGTTCCGAAAGTGTCTGCAAGCTCCACCGTATCGCACCCATCAAAAACAAAATGTTTCTCCTCAGCAAACATCTCTGTTCCTCCTCATAAAAAAAGCAGCCCGTCCCCGAAGGGACGAGCTGCTTATGCTCGCGATACCACCCTGCTTGGATATTCTCAAACAACGAATACCCCTCTCTCGTCTGATAACGGAGACAACCCGGAAGCGTACTCCAAGTTTTTATTTTCGCTTTCTCTTTCCGCTTCAGCTCTGCAGGTTTTGAGCTTCCCGACCGTGATAAGAACATCTCTCAGTCTCTGAATGTTCATCCCTGGTATCACTTTTACATCGATTCTGCGCCCTGCTTCATCGCCATTGCTTAAAATATTTGGAGGTATTATAACGAACACCCATTACTCCGTCAACATAATAAAAACTAAATTTTCATATAAATTCCTGAATTGCACAAGACAAACGTTTCACTCCGTCTATAATTTTCTCCTCTCCCACCTTGGCAAAAGAGAGACGCATCCAGAAACGTCCCTCTTCAGGTTTGGAGAAAAATATTTCCCCAGGAATAACAGCCACTTTATGTTTAGCCGCTGCCAAATATGAAAGATCCACGCCATTCACCCCATGGAGCTCACCCCAAAAGAAAAAACCACCCTTGGGAACGACACTTTTAAAGCCTAGAGGATTCAAATATTCTTCCACCGCTGAAGCCATAGCATGACGGCGCTGAGCATATACAGCTCTAATTCTGCGCATATGATGTAAAAATTTTTCTTGCGACACAACATATAATACGGTTTTCTGCAAAAGAGAGGACACTCCTAGTTCTAAGGTCAATCGTAAATACACGGCTTTTTCCATAACTTCAGGGGGAAGCACCATCCAGCCACATCGAAGACCAGGAGCAATAATTTTTGAAAAGCTACCTAAATACACAACATGATTCTCTTTTTCAGCCATACTTAAATATGTACACGCAGGTTCCTCATCAAACCATAATTGACGATAGGGGTCATCTTCTACAACAAAAACATTATGTCTCTTCAACACCTCAAGAATTATTTTTTTCCTCGCTGCAGAGGTGCTGCGCCCTGATGGATTTTGGAAAGTAGGGATCGTGTAGAAGAAACGAATTTTTTCTTGAGATAAGAGAGTCTCTAATTCTTCTGGGATTGGTCCTTCTTCATCGAGAGAGACCGGGAAAAATCTTGCGCCTTCCTTGGCAAATGTCAACATTGCCTCAGGATATGACGGATTTTCGACTATAACTCCATCCCCTTCTTGCAAAAAAAGTTGGGAAAGGATATTAAGCCCCTGCTGTGAACCAGTTGTAAGGAGAATGTTTTCCGCCCCTTTTTCCCCTGAGTACAGACCCTCTTTCGCCATCCATACTGAAATCCACTCTCGCAAAGAAGTATCCCCTGCTGTATTCGGATAAGCTAGAACAGAAGGTTCCGATAATGAAAACTTCAGCCCTTCAGCAATGGCCTCTGTAGGGTACAAATCTTCAGAAGGTTGTCCTGCCGCAAAAGAAATGACACCTGGACGAGAAGCAAACGCCATCATTTCCTGGATGATAGATGGTTGTAGCCGCAATGCTCGGTGGTTAAAAAGAGACTCCCAATACATGTCATCACCTCATTGTAATAATATCTTACTCTTGACATGAAAAATAATTCTGTTAGCATTTTATTATAAACTTTAAGGCATATTCTATATCATAAATAAACAATTGTTTACCATGGAGGTGCGTATATAATGAAACAAATTTCCGTATTTCTCGCTGTAACTCTTCTGTTTTTGTGTTTTCCTTTTCTTGCCTCTGCTGCAGTATTGGGTAGCAATACAATTATAGTAGGGACAGAGAGTACTTATCCCCCTTACGAGTTTCGCGATGAAAAAAATAACCTGCAAGGTTTCGATATTGAACTTATGGAGACTATCGCCAGAAAGCTCGGGAAAAAGCTTGAATGGGTAGACATGCCTTTTGACAGCCTTATCCCCTCTCTTTTGGCAAAGAAAATTCATATTGTTGCCGCAGGGATGAGCGCTACACCTGAACGGGCTAAGCGAGTCGCTTTCTCTACTCCTTATGAAATCTCCATGAGTGCCTTTATTGTACAGGCTAAGAACAATTCGATGAAAGAACTCAACGACATGAAGGGGAAAACTATTGCGGTACAGCTGGGGACAGTTCAGGAATCTTTCTCCCGATCTATAGAAGGAGCGGCGGTAAAGACCTTTCAGAAGTTTGACGACTGCGTGCGAGAAGTAATACTCGGCAGGGCAGACGCTTCTCTCATGGACATTCCTGTTGCGAAAAAATTTTTGGAGCAAAGGGATTTTGAAGGAGAAATAGCCGTCGCATTCAAGCAAGAAATTACTGGCGCAGGCAAGGCTATGGCTATTCATTTAGAAGAAAAAGATTTTCTCAATGCTGTTAACAAGGCACTACAGGAAATAATAGATTCTGGAGAACTTCAAGACCTACAAAATAAATGGTTTAATAACTAAAAATTCCATCTCTAGAATTAAACAAAATCATTAACGGGGGAGGACCTATCTATAGTCCGTCCCCCTTTATATTCTTTTTTACAACTACACAATTACCTGCCTCAACACATAAAGCTGGGCCTTTAGGAATATATTTATTAAGCCATGATATGGCCTCGGCTGAATTCAAGAAAGTTTCCCCAAGGAAGGGAAGTCCCGGCTTTTCAGTCATGAGAGCTGCTGGATGGCCTTTCAGATCAAAAACAACCTTTGACGCGATAAAAGCCGGTATAGTAAAATTTTTTGACAGTTCGGACATGGCCAATTCCGGAGCTTCCATAGCAAGGGCAAGAGACTGAGCGAAAGTACCAGGACCAGCCCCATCTTCCAAACCTGCACAAAGAAGAATTCCACCTCCCGGGGCAAGGGCTTGCAATACAGCAGAAATAGATTTTGTCGCCTGATAAAGATCAATATCGTAAGGATATCCTCCACAGGAAACGAGTACTAATGGAACTGATTCCTGAATCCACAACGTTTGAAGCAATGAGGCTATCTCCGTTCCGTAGCGCCAGGCACGAATCGGATGTCCTGCTATGTAACAATAAGGGGAACCAGAACTATCTGGGATAACATTGAGCAGAAAACCTTTCCGCGTCCGAAGAACAAGTTCTTCATATTCAGCCATATCTTCTGCCACAGGGTTACCTTCCAATCGCCCACATTCTACACCCGAAGCAAAAGTCTCCCCTTCCAGACACAGGCTATGGTTATGTTGAATAGAGATGCCGTCAGATACACCTGGCAAGAGAGACTTTCGTCCCCCACTAAAACCTGCGAGATCATGATGTACTATTCCTCCCAGAAGGATAAGACTATCTGCTTGAGCCACAGCCTCATGAAGAATAACCGGCGTACCGCGACTGGTTTTTTCTCCTGTATCGATACCCTTTAAACTATCATGGGGCGAAACCACATCGCCAGCAAGAGGAATATCTTCAAGAAGCATTTCCGTCTCTTCCCTTGTGGGCAAACGATGCTGACCTCCACCTATAACCCATGTCACGGGAAAACGTCCACCAGATCTAATTTCTCGTCGTATAGCTTGGGCCATAAGGGGGACTTGTTCCCACGATCGAGTAGCGTCGGGAACAACAACCGTTATGTCTTTTACATAACGAAGCATCTCTCGCAAAGAAGGGCTTTCATAAGGAGAGCTCAACGCATTTTCAGGAGAGTTAGGAAGGGGCTTGTTTTTACTTTGTACTCCGCTCAATACTGCTCTATCTAAAGAAATTTTTATTTTCCTTCGACCTAAAGCTAAGGATATGTTGGACTTCATATGTTTTAAAGCCCCCCCTTCCATTCATAAAAAGTTTTAGGGCGCCCTGGACGGCCATCTGGAGAAGCTGTTAATCGTACAACCATTCCTCGATCCGCCAGGAAGTCAAGATATCGATGAGCTGTTACATACGCAAGTCCGCTTGCAGCCGCAACCGCATCGCAATCCATAGGCCCCTTATGCCTTTTAACGCAATAGATAATTTCTCGCATCGTATCTATGCTAATACCTTTTTTACGAATATCCCAATTCAGTTGATCCCTGTAATTTACCAACTTTTCGTGGAGCCGAAGGCGCGCACGAAAGTCTGGCATCCTAAGGGGTTTCAAAATAAAATCATCGGCCCCCGCCAAGAGGAGGCGAGAAGCCACGTTTTCCTTATCCATTTCTGAAAGGCCAATAAGAACTACTTTTTCTGACAATCCCCTGGCTTTTCGAATAAGCTGCAAGCCACTGGCCACCGGCAACCAAACATCCATCAACAGAAGATCTACTTCATCATCCTTCACCCAACCTAATGCTTCCTCAGGTTCCACAGTAGAAAAGAAACGCCAATCTTCTTCCTCCGCCATTTTTTCCAGCTGGTAAAGAACATTTCGATCATCATCTATAACGCCTATATGAAGAGTCGTCAATCCTTTACTCCTCCCACACTGTCGTCGCTTATTTGCCACCGTTTATAAACCGCTAGAACACCCATAAATAGGATTATGCCCAATAAAGAAAACTTCCAACCGATGCTTGATGAAAGCTGTTGTGAAGGTTGTACGTTATAAGGAATGCCATACTTCAAGCTGAGATCTTTTAAATTTAAAAGATGAAGGACAGGATACCCCTCTCTCAGAGCTTTCCCTATAAGCCCATCCCCGCCATGATTAGAGGATGTTGGAAGATGAAGCCCTCCAGGTAAAGAAAGAATTTCTTCATCCTCTCCCATATTGGCATGGGATCCCCCAATGCTCACAACAAGTTTAGGAGAAAAATTTCGCACAAGCCTTATCTTTTGATCTATCATTTCCTGCAGATCTTTTCCACGAAGAATGGGAACGCCTTCTTCTGCCGCAGCCCTCTCCATAATGGCTATTCCTTCAGGCGCTATACCACCGCCATTTTCATCATTGCCACCAAGGGTATAATATTGAGCCTTGCTATGCAAAAGGCCTACCCTTCGAAGCTCTGAAGCCATTACAGGCCAAGGAGCTTCCGGCACATTCGCCCCCCATGTAGAGGCTCCCAGCGATACTACGAGAGCGATCTGGAAACCGCCATGTTCTGCAGCCTCTAAAACATTAAGCAACAAGCCTGGAAAAGAGGAGGAAGAAAAGATAGCAATCCTATCTCCTTTCTTGAGGCCTAACCGATGAAATTCCCTGAGAAAGATAGCAGACCAACTTGGTTGGCACGCTGTTCGTTTCGCCTCTAAGCTTCCGAGGGTCGTCGTTAAGGGACTCCATTCCAAGCCAATAAGACCGAGCTGCCACGGATCAGCTCCTCCTGCTCCTATATGAAGATCTTCGCGCCACCGCCATAAATGCAGCTCAGCCTGACGAACGCGCTCCCATACTTTCTTCTCTTCAATGGAAAGCCCCTGTTGCCGAGGGAAAAACCATAGAAACAGTAGGACAATTGCAAGAAAGGAGAGAAGCAGACGGTTCTTCCATATAAAACGATGATAGCGCTGCTGATAATCCTTAATGTCGTCGTATTGTGAATATCCCATTTTAAGCACCTAATATCTGGCCTAGAAAGACCACACTCTCAAGAGTCATCGCCGTAACGATAGTAACGATAACGGTACCTATCAACGTATCCCCAATCCCCTGCCTCTGCATATCTGCGGCCATAAGCCCCGGGATAACCCATCCCAACCAGAGAGATGAGGCGGGGAAAAGATGGTCTAAAAAAAGCTTGGCTCCTAAAGCCATAATCATGGCAGTAGCTATCCTCTGCCGCCCATATATGCCTGTATATCGTACCACTCCTTCCAAAATCAAGGAAAGAAGAATAGCCGTCCCCACAGCCCAGGCCACCCCATGAGGATCATGAATCTGCAACGCAAGGATTCCGGGGGTAATAATGCCGCCGCAAGAACGACCTGTTCTATGATAGAAAATCATGCCAAGGACAATTCCAAGGCCAATGGTTATAAGCTGAACATCATGCATGGTCTTCACCTTGTTTCCCTTCAATAAGAAGTTGAAGAGGCACCCCCGCTACATTGCCGCATCCAAATACACGCCCTTCTTCTTTTATAAGACGTTTCAAAGCATCAACAGAGAGGACCTCTCTATAAAGAAGGTGTGATTTAAAAGGGCGATCTCCCATAAGAAACGACCTCTTCCATTGTTTTTTTTGTAACCAAGGGAGAAAGGCTTTAAGCCGTTCTGGACGGTCTCGTCGATTATTAAAAAGCACTGTGGTTCCCTCCATAGACCACTGAAGGGTATTGAAAAGCCTGATCGTAGTCTCAATATCGTTAGCAGAGAAAGCAACAGCAAGCTGGCTTCCATCAAACGACAGAACCTTAAAATCTGCCATATCTGGCGGAAGAGACCTCACTGCTTCTTCACCCTTCTTCTCGTTTAAACCTAGGCAAGAGAGAATTGCAAGAACTATAGACAAATTTTCATTTACCCATTCAGGAGAGGAGGAAGAAAAAACCGGAGGTGCTATATGAATATGACACCCCTTCTCTTCTAAAGCTGTAAGCAAAGAGAGAGACCTGGCCGTATTCTCAGGAATAAAAACAGTAGCTCCTTTGGGGATACCTCCTGATAAGGCTCGAACGGCCCCTATCTCGCCAGCTCCCCACGCATCTTGATGGTCAGGACGGACATTAGTGAGGACAAGAAGAGCATCCTTCCCCATCCACTGCGCAGCAAGACGCTGTAAATCTGGGGCCACTGCACTATTTTCCATAACGATGGCTTCTGCTTCAGAAGGAATCGAAGAGAGCCACCACCGCATCTCTTCTACATGCCCCCCAGAACTTCTCAATATGGCTCTTTCTCCAGAAGGAGAGAGCTCCCTTGGAATGACACCGGTAATTCTGGCCCACGTTCTGAGGCCACAAGCAGAAAGAGCAGCGAAGAGAAAACGGACAACGCTGCTTTTCCCCCGACTCCCTGTTACCACTATTTGTACGGCCTCTTCATGTTTTACATCAATACGCTTCAAGATTCTCATAGGAAGGATTGTATCACGGAAGAAGAAACATCCTACGCGTCATAAAATCGAAACCAACAAAATTCTTAACCCTATGCCACATAAGACCAACCCGCCTGCTATCTCTACGTACTTCCCCAAAATGCGCCCTGCTTGGAATCCCAAAAAGACCCCAAAAGCCGATAAGCCGCCAGTAATTATTCCGGCAGGAACTGCCAATAGAAGAACTGATCCCTTCAGGGCTGCAACACCTATCCCCGCTGCAAGAGCATCAATAGAAGTAGCTAATGCAAGAGATAACAACATGGCTCCATGAGTATGATCTTGTCCATTACAACTTTTTTCTTCCTGAGATTCCCGGATCATATTCACTCCGAGAAAAAACAAGATGACAAAGGCCACCCAGTGGTCGTAAGCTTCAATAAAGCCAAGCAACTGAACTCCTAAACACCACCCTATCAAAGGCATGGCAAACTGAAAACCGCCACAAGCGGCTCCCATTCGAAAAGCAGGGGCGATGGAAGGCGCGGACAGACAAGCTCCTACGCCTATGGAGACTGCAAAAGCATCCATAGAAAGAGCAGCTGCCGTAAGCAATATTTCTAAATTTGACATAATCTACCCTTCTTTTTCAAAACAGTGTAAACATAACACTTATGACCCTCTAATAATTATTTTACCCTAAAGCTACATCTAATATCATCATTACAGTGAAACCAATAAGGACCCCCATAGTGGCCTGATCTCCATGTCCCCCTTGCTGAGATTCTGGAATAACCTCTTCCACAACTACAAAGATCATGGCACCAGCGGCAAATGCCAAGGCATAAGGTAGAATAGGGCGCGCCACAGTTACTGCCAAAGCGCCTATAACACCAAAAAAAGGCTCTACAATTCCAGAAAGCTGACCATACCAGAAGCTCTTACTTGGTGCCATTCCTTCCCGACGCAATGGCATGGAAACAGCCATCCCTTCAGGGAAATTCTGAATGCCGATACCCAACGCCAAAGCAGCAGCTCCTGCTAAGGAAGCAGATGGGATACCAGATGCTACAGCTCCAAAAGCAACGCCTACCGCCATGCCTTCAGGAATATTATGAAGCGTAATGGCCAATACAAGAAGAGTCGTCCTTTTCCACGTTGTAGAAACACCCTCCGCCTCGTTTCGAGGCAGGCCTAAATGAAGGTGAGGCAAAAAACGATCGATAATACGAAGAGAAACTCCGCCAAGCATGAAACCCGCCGCTGGAGAAAGCCAAGGCAACTTCCCCATTTCCGTCGCCATATCAATAGCTGGAGCCAATAAAGACCAATAACTCGCCGCAATCATCACTCCTGCAGCAAAACCTAGCATAATATCGAGCAATTTCTGGCTCGGGTTTTTTCGCAGAAACACAACAGCCGCACCAAGAGATGTAAGCCCCCAAGTAAAGAGAGTCCCCATTAAAGCCTGCATCACAGGACTTGCGCCAACAAGGAAGTCTATCATTCTCTATTTCACTCCATTTCTATCCGTAATGTTATGTAGCTTTAGATCAGCAAAAATGCAGCTCTATTTATACACAAACTTTATTATATTTATATTACTATACATATGAAGAAGGTGAGTCGGGTGAAAAAAATAATCTCTCTCTTTATAATCATACTGGCTTTTTCTACAGCACCTTTGCCTGCATGGTCTGCACCAGAAATTCTTGCTGTCTGCGGACCTTGCAGTAGGGCCTTCCTGCCTGTAGCAGAGGAGACTATACGAGAGCTTGGACTTGCAGAAAAAGTAACAGTTCAATTAACTACATGCCTCGGTGAATGCGGAGCCTCTCCGGTCATAGAATTTAGGGGAAACATTTACGGATTTATGACTAAAGACAAACTAAAAAACCTGTTAAACGATACGTTCCCTCATTTAGATGAAAATCACAAAAAAGAAGAATTTATTTGATTTCAACCGTAAAAAACTGAGAATCGATTTTTCTTTTCATAAAATAATCTAGAGACTATATCAGCCAAAATGTCGCAATATTTTTATCTCTTGCTTTTCACTTATTCAGGAATTTTTTCAGACACCCTGTTATTATATTTATAGTTAGTTATAAAAAGGGAAATATATTATCATTGACAGTCCCCACAAAGTTGTGGGATCATCAATTGTTTATGAGAAAAATAGATGAAGTATCTTCAGTCAGGAGGAAATGCTATGGAAGAGCCCATTATCGCTCTCGAACTTGAGTACAACCAATGGCTCGATCTCTGCACAGAGAAATTCGGGCTCCAAAGGTATAGAACGGATCAGATCTGCCAGTGGATTTATCAGAAAAAGGTTTTTAATATTGCTGACATGACAAATCTGAGCAAAGAATTGAGAGAAGAATTAGTATACAAACTTTTAATTTTGCCCCCCATGCTTGTGCGTCAGGAAATATCGAAAGACGGCACAAGAAAATTTCTTTGGCAATTACGAGATGGGGAAAGAATTGAATCGGTACTTTTATCTCACGGGAACCATATGACCGCCTGTCTATCGAGCCAAGTGGGTTGTCCGCTAGCTTGTTCTTTCTGTGCTACAGGACAGGGAGGATTTGTACGCGACCTTTCCGCTGGTGAAATAGTAGGTCAATTTCTTGCCATGGAAAAGATCGCCGGCATGGACATTAACAATATTGTTTTCATGGGAATGGGGGAACCCTTTTTAAATCAGGAAGCTCTTTTCAAAAGCATCAGGATTTTTAACGACCCTAAGATGCGAGGACTCGGCGCTCGTCATATGACAATATCCACGTCAGGGATAGTTCCTGGAATACAGGCTCTGATAAAACTTCAAATGCCCGTAAAGCTTTCTGTCTCTCTCCATGCAACAAACGATGAGCTTCGAAATAAGTTAATGCCGGTAAACAGGCAGTATCCATTGGGGGCTCTTGTGGATGCCCTTCGGGAATATCAAACTGCCACAGGAGATCGCATAACCATAGAGTACGTTATGATCGATAAAGTAAATGACCTTGTCGAGCAGGCTTACGAACTAGCCACTCTTTTAAATGGCCTTTCTGTCTACGTCAACCTTATCCCCTATAACCCTGTAGAAGGAAGATTCAAGCGTTCCTCCGCTGGCCGCATTAAAGCTTTTAGCGCGGTGCTTTCCGAAATGAACATAGAATTTGAAATTCGACGAGAAAAGGGATCTGATATCAATGCTGCATGTGGCCAGTTGCGAAGACGAGATGGGAAAGACGCAAAAAACTAGTCTAAAAGACCTGGAAAACGGCAGGAAGGCGCGGATAGTGACCCTTCCCTCAGGAGAGAGCAGGCGGCGTTTAGAAGCCTTGGGACTTCGGGAAGGCAAACTGGTAGAAAAAGTTTCTGGAATGCCTTTCCATGGTCCTGTTACTATTATTGTCGACGGGCGACAAATTGCCATAGGCTGGAGAATATCGTCTCGTGTAGAGGTGGAACCCCTTCTGGAAAATGATTTACATTACGATTCTCTAGAGAAGGAAGAACCATGAGCATAGAAAAGAAAACAAGCAAGACATTACTTTTAGTTGGAAATCCAAACGTAGGGAAAAGCGTTATTTTCACCAGATTAACGGGAGTTCGCGCCCTCTCTTCCAACTATCCGGGCACAACTGTGGGATTTATGGAGGGATGTCTGCGCTATAAGTCTGAGGCCTACCGTATTATTGATGTACCAGGAGCATATACCCTTGATCCCACTAATGAGGCAGAGCAAGTCGCCAGACGCATGATAGATGAAGGCGCCGATTTAGCAGTTATAGTTCTTGATGCCACCGCCTTGGAGAGGAATCTCTATCTCGCCTTCCAGACCATGGAACGAGGGCTACCAACTATTATTGCGCTTAATATGGTTGACGAGGCCCGCCATCGAGGCATCACTATAGATGTAGGGAAACTAGAAAGCCTTCTCGGAGTTCCTGTAATTCCTACTGTTGCTTTAAGCGGCGTAGGAATCAGCAAGCTCATAGAGCGAATTCCCGAAGCTAGGACAGGACATGTCGCTCCCCTTTCCAGTGAAGAAAGATGGCAAAAAATAGGGAACATTATTGGACAGGTTCAAAAAGTTGTTCATCGACACCATACTCTTCGAGATACTCTTGAAGATCTATCTGTTCATCCTCTTTGGGGGGGTCTCATTGGAATTTTAGTTATAACTGTAAGTTTTTATGTCATTCGTCTTATAGGAGAAGGCCTTATCGATCATGTTCTGGACCCCCTTGTAGCAAAATTCTGGATTCCTCTTTTAATAAAGTTATCGGAAGCATTGGAAAGGTGCCCCCTCGCACAGCATCTGCTTGTGGGGAGCCTTATTGATGGTTCAATCAACATGGAACAAAGTTTCGGGCTTCTCTCTACAGGACTTTATGTTCCTATCGTCATGGTATTACCTTACGTTTTTTCTTTTTATCTGGCATTAAGTTTCCTTGAAGATGTAGGATATCTGCCTCGTTTCGCCGTTCTCTTCGATGCGCTCTTTCACAGATTAGGACTCCATGGCTACGCAGTGGTACCCGCTCTGTTAGGGTTGGGGTGTAACGTCCCTGGCATTCTTGCTACACGAGTTTTGGAATCGGAGCGCGAACGCTTCATAGCAGCTACGCTCATCTCTGTTGCCATCCCATGCGCCGGACTTCAAGCCATGATTGTGGGGGTTATAGGACATCTTGGAATTCGTTACGTCTTTATTACCTACGGAGTCCTTTTTTTAGCTTGGGTTATCATCGGCCGAATTCTCCATATGACCATGCCAGGATATAGTCCTGAACTGATCGTGGAGATTCCGCCGTATAGAATACCCTCTGTGAGAGATCTCTTTTTTAAACTCTGGTTCCGTTTAAAAGGTTTTTTTAAAGAAGCTATTCCTCTAGTCATGGTCGGCGTACTCCTCATTAACGCCCTTTATATGACAGGAGCTATCACTGTTATTACAGGCATACTCAAGCCCATATTTACCAACCTGCTTGGCCTCCCTGCCGAAGCCGCAGCACCTATTATTATGGGACTGCTTCGAAAAGACGTCGCCGTAGGAATGCTGGCCACACTAAACCTCTCCCCTTCTCAGCTTGTAGTGGCTACCGTAACTCTCGCTATGACCTTCCCCTGTATCGCCACATTCATTGTCCTTTGGAAAGAACTCGGCGGGAAAAAGATGGCAGGAAGCCTCGCTATTATGATCATATCAGCCTTAACGGCTGGAACTCTTTTACGAATCGCTCTCAGCTTGAGCTTTTAAAGGTTCTTTCTCCTTTTTATATAAAGTTCGAAGGGCCCAAAAAGAAAGGGTACTCGCGCAAAACACGACCACATATGCTACAGAGTACCCTTCTTTAGCATAGTGTCCCAGTGCACTGCCTGGGAAGAAATCGAGAATGGCACCTGTCCCCCATTGATAAATAATGACCGTCATATAAATAAAAGCGTTGACAATTCCCATAACAGCTCCCCGAAGATGGGGACGGGCCACATCATTAATTTTTGCCGCGTAACAAACTGCCCCTCCGCCAGTACTCGCTCCCAAAAGAAATCCTGCCCCTGCTGCTACATATATAGGAAAACGAAAATAAAGAAACCCTGTAATAAGAGCCAAAGAGAGCGAAAAAAACGTTGAGAACACGAAGAGAAGAATATCTCTGTTCCTTTTCGAGCGCCCCCAAAAACCTGAAAGAAGAGTGCCGACTACCACCCCAACTCCCATAAGCGAAGCCCATCCCCGACAATCAGCAACAGATCGACCGTAAACAGCAGAAAACCAGGAAACAGCCCATAACGCTTGTAAAGAAAGGATAGACGCCATGGAAAGACTCCAAAGAAGCGTCACGGAACGGGCAACAGGCGAACCTGTTACAAAAAGGAAAGCTTCTTTCAAATTATGAAGCAATCCTGAAGATGAGGAACTATTTTTAATATACACAGGATCTTCATGTCTCACCCAAAAAAGGAAAGTAGATAACAAGAGACAAAAAAGGGCAAGAGCCAGAGACACGTTGCTCATGCCCCATCTATCAATAGCCGCACCTAAAGGAGCCACTCCTATCACTGTTCCCATGTTGCCGCACGCCAATGTAATTCCAGAGTAGAACGCGTAAAGTGCAATGGGGAAAGCGGCAGCCTGAAAAACCAAAGCTCCCATAAATAAAGGAGAAAAACCTAACCCCATAAAAAGCCTCCACAAAGAAAGAGTCATAACTGTCGGCTCAAAAATCATCATAAAGCCACCTAAAGCTGTAAAAAACAATCCTATAGAAGCAACTCTCATCGGACCGAACCTGTCGAGCAGTACTCCGCACACAGGCTGCATAGCTCCATAGGCGTAAAAGAACAAGCTCGCTATAAACCCAGTCATCGTCGCGCTAAGGTTTAAACGAGCTGAGTAAAGAGGCATTACCACGGAAGGGGCGATGCGAAAGAAATATGACATGAAATAAGAAAACAACAACACGACGAAAATAAGGTACGCTTTCCTTCTATGCTCCTGCTCTTGCCTCATGATGCATAATCACTCCTTATAAAAAGAGTGCCCTTCATAAAGGGAGGGCACTCAATATATTTAAGGTTCAATATATTCTAAGAACGTATCTATTCCTGATCTGTTTCTGAAACTATCTGCGTTCCAGCTTCTCCTTTCAAGGCTGCAAGAACTTGATCAAGGCGAGCTATAATAGCTCGATCTCCTCCATCTTTAACAAAACGAAGGGCTGCTTGAACTTTAGGTCCCATGGATCCCGCTCGAAAATGTCCCTCTCCCACATACTTTTCCATCTCTTCTATCGTAACTTTTCCTAAAGGCATCTGATGGGGTGTATTGTAATTAAGAATAGCGTTGGGGACATCTGTTAGAATAACAAAAGTATCAGCATGCACGTCTTGGGCCAATCGTTCCCCTGCCAAATCTTTATCGATCACAGCTTCCACACCATAAAGACGGCCCTGCGCATCTCGACAAACAGGAATGCCACCCCCACCAGACGCTACAACTATAAATCCTCTATCGACAAGCTCTCGAATAACCTCTTTTTCTATGACGTTTTTAGGTTCAGGGGAAGGGACGACCTTTCGCCAGCCTCGTCCGGCATCTTCTATCCATCGTTCGCCCTTCTGTGCCATGCGAAGCTCAGCTTCTGCTTGGGAATAAAAAGGCCCTACAGGTTTTGTAGGAGCGCTAAAAGCCTTATCGTCAGGATTTACTTCTACCTGAGTCACAACGCAAACCGCATCTTTTTTCAATCCTCGCGCCATACACTCATTATGGAGAACCTGGCACAACATATAGCCAATAAATCCTTGACTCTCTGCTCCACAAAAATCCAACCCCATAGCCGGAACCTGCTCCCTAGACATCTCATTTTGAATAAGAATGGCACCAACCTGAGGACCGTTTCCATGAGTTAGAACCAGTTCATATCCTTTTTCTACAATATCTAATAGCTGTTCTACGGTGTGAGTTATATTAGCCAGCTGTTCTACAGCTGTTCCCTTCTGGCCCGGCTGCAGAATGGCATTCCCTCCTAAGGCCACTAAAACTCTCGAGCTCACGACTTCACTCTCCTATCATTGAATAAGTTACAAATACAAATAATATAACCCTATCTCGTCGAGAATGAAACGGTCATAGCCATTCTGCTTTGTAAAATGGCCTCCTTGAAAAAATGCTACAAGGAGGCCATGGATTTGCTTTTATCTCTCTTCTCGCTGTAGAAACGCTTCTATTTGTTCCAACCCCTCTGAACCAGTATCCACAGTCATTGCAGATTGTACAGCTTTTTGGGCAGACGCTACATCTTTAAGCCCATTTCCTGTAACGACCAGCACTACACGCTCATCGGCTTTCAGGCGTCCCTCTAAAGCCATATGTCGGAAACCTGCGTATGCTGCCACTCCGGCAGGCTCAGCAAAAACACCTGTCAAGCGAGGCAATTCACATAAGGACTCAAGAATTTCGCTGTCTGAAACAGCAACAGTTGTTCCTCCGCTGCTACGTATAGCATTTAACGCCTTGGCCCAGTTACGAGGAGCGCCAACAGAAATGCTGTCAGCAATAGTATTGGCCGCACCGAACTCTACTCTATTAGAGCCAGCTTGGATAGCGCGGTGAATCGGACATGCCCCCTCGGCCTGAACGCCAACAATAGCAGGGATGGTCTCAATTAGCCCTACTTGTTTAAGATCGTAAAAGCCTTTATACATCGAACTGACGATGCAACCATCCCCCACAGATACAAAAACAATGTCTGGAAGATCCCAATTACACTGCTCCGCAATCTCCATGGCGCAGGTCTTCTTCCCTTCCACTAAATAAGGGTTGATTGCGCAATTACGATCGTACCAACCATGATGTTCAATGGCTTTCATTGCCAGTTCCACTGTTTGAGCATAATCTCCACGCACAAGAAAAACTTTCGCTCCATAAACTAAAAGCTGAGTTACTTTTGCTATTGGGGCTGTTTCGGGAACAAAAATAACGCTGTTTAATCCCGTTACTGCAGCAAACCCCGACAAAGAACTTGCCGCATTTCCTGTAGACGCGCAAGCCACTGTAGATTGTCCCTGCTCTAGAGCCATTGTTACAGCAATTGCGCTAGCTCGATCTTTCAAAGATGCAGTTGGGTTACGACCATCATCTTTCACTTTCACCGAAGCAACTCCATAGCGCTGAGCCAGCTTCGGTTCGTCGTACAGCGGAGTCCACCCAACCTGGAGGTTAGGGCGAACGGAACCTTCCTCTACTGGCAAAAGTGCATCATAACGCCAAAGGGAGTGCCGAGAATCGGCAGCCAGGGAACGACGAGTGAACGTCTTGGCAACTTCTTCATAATCGTAAAAAACATGCATCGTTCCATCAACGCCGCAATGAGGGCAAGTCTTTACCCCTGCTTCCTGTGCAAACGTACGCCCACAGAGAGCGCACTTCAAAGCAACTACTTTAGACATAGCAAGGCCTACCCGAGTACCGAACGAATAATACCCATATAACCGAGACAGGCCTTTTCAAGCTGGTCAATCTCAATATATTCGTCAACTACGTGAGCTAACGACTCTAAAGACCCTCCAAAACCAATCGTCGGAATTCCCGCTTTCCCAGCATAATAGCTCCCGTTAGTACAGAAAGCGTAATGAGAAAGTTCAGGGTTCAACCCAGCCTGGCGCAACCCACGTAAAGCTGCGGCTACAAACCAGTTATCTTCAGGGAATAGCCAGCCGGGCGCGTAACGTGTTGCCTCTATAGGGGCACCGGTATAACACATTTCGCTTCCCACAGCGAGAGCTACCTTCGCATCGAGTTTAGAATTGCGCTTCTTCTCTTCATCAATAATCTTTTGGATCTGATCTAAAACTTCGGCATCAGTTTCTCCTACAAGAAGTCTTCGGTCATATGTTACGCGGCAACGTTCTGGAACCACACTCGCTCCAGGATAGGGAGAGGAAATAATGTCGGTTAATTCCAAGATTCCCTTGCCGAGAACGGGTTGCTCTTTAGGCTGAAACTCGCGCTCTATGGCAGCAAGGAGAGGTACCATTGTTTTAACGGCGTTCAAACCTACATCAGGATTTGATGAGTGAGCTGATTTGCCGTACGTTTCTAAAACAACTTCTGCTCGGCCTCTCTGTCCCCGCTTAAGGTTTAAAGAGGAAGCCTCTCCAATAACGACGCAATCGGGATTCCAGCGTTTCCCTATCGCCTCAGATGCAACTCCTTCAAAACATTCTTCATGAACGGATCCTGCAACAATAATTTCTCCATTAAGGTCGGCTCTTTCTTTTTTTATCAAAGATGCTGCCATAATGGAAGCTGCCAAGTTCCCCTTCATATCTGATGTTGCCCGCCCATATATACGTCCATCAACAATTTCTGCGCCGAAGGGGTCATGGGTCCATTTCGAGGGATCTACTATTTCCACATGGTCCATATGTCCTTCAAAGAGAATACGACGGCCGCCACTACCGAGAACAATCCGCCCAGACACGTTTCCGTAATGGTCACGTTCTACGGAGTCAAAGCCAAGTTCCTGCATGCTGCGTTCTACAAAATCAGCCATCTCTTTCTCCTGCCCTGAGAGGCTGGGGCGGCGGATCATTTCTCTACACAAGGAGACGAGAGGCTCTCGCCAATCCATACTCATAAAAACATTACCTCCTCACTAAGATAAAACAGCGACGGATATAAAAATAACAGCGATATAAGGCAAAGAACCCTGGCCTCTATTTCTCGAACCGTACGACTTGACCAGCTTTCTCTTTCATAACAGCCCCATCATCAACTACAAGCCGTCCACAGACTATGACGTAAGGAATGCCATTAGCAAACTGTTTCGGATTTTCGTAAGTAGCAGTATCGATTACCGTCTCAGGGTCGAAAATAGAAATGTCTGCCACGTATCCTTTTTTGAGAAGCCCTCTATTTCTCATCTTGAAGATAGAAGCCGGGCGTCCTGTCATTTTATGGATAGCCGTAGGAAGATCTAAGATTTTACGTTCTCTCACATAGTGCCCCAATATGCGAGGGAACGAACCATATACTCTGGGATGAGGATGAGCCCCTAGAATTCCATCTGTGCAAGGGTTCTGAAGAGGGTGAGCTAAAATTTTCTCAACATGCTCTTCGTACCCATAAAAATCTACGAGGCCTACCACCATCTCTTCCTCAAGAAGAACATCGAAAGCCGCATCGAGAGGATCTTTCCCTCTCAGCTTGCCTATCTCGATCATGTTTTTCCCCACTACATCAGCATTTTTTGCTGTTTTAACGAATGTAACAGAGATATTCTCCATTCCGGCAAAGTCGATAAAGTTATCCCACCCATGGATACCATCTCGAATATCCCGTTTCATCCGTTCTCGCGCTACAGGATCGGCTAAACGAGCTAAAGCCTTATCAGCTCCGCCGTCATGAACCCATGGAGGAAGAATAACACTGAATGTCGTGCTTCCAGCCGTATAGGGGTATTGATCAAAGGAAACTGCAATTTCTTTTGATGCAGATTCCAGCTTTTCCATTACAGCATCAAAGAGATGGGCATTTTTCTTGCCACAAACTTTAAAATGGGAGAAGTGAATGGGGCAACCAGACTTCCGGCTAATACGAACAACCTCGTCCATCGAGTTTAAAATATCATCAGCCTCGCTTCTCTGGTGAATCACTAAGGGGAGGCCATACTTTGTAAGGACCTTCGTAAGCTCAGCTATCTCGTCTTCTGAAGCGTAATTACAAGGGGGATATATTAAACCAGTAGACAACCCCACAGCTCCATGTAATATAGCTTCTTCCAAAAGGTCTTGCATTTTTTTTACTTCATCTTTTGTGGCAGGACGATTTTCAAGCCCCACAACACACATTCGAATATTTCCGTAGGGAGCAAGGTACGCTAAGTTCGGACCTAAGGGTTGAGCTTCCAACCGGGCAAGATATTCAGCGGAACTGTGCCAATCCCATTCCACCTCATATTGCCCCTCCAATCCTGCCATAACTTTCTTCCAAACATCAATATACTCAGTTCGAACTGGAGCAAGAGACATGCCGTCTTGCCCTATAATATCCGTCGTCACACCTTGTGTCGTTTTATTCGCAATCTCTGGCTCCACAAGAGCTACAAGATCAGAATGGCTATGAGTATCGATAAACCCCGGAGTCACTGCTAAATTTCTGGCATCAATCACTCGTTTGGCTTCAGCATTCTCTAAATTTCCTATAGCCGCTATAACGCCACCTTCAACAGCGATATCAGAAACAAAACCAGCTTTCCCATCTCCAGCGTAACAGGTTCCATTCTTTATTAAGATATCGAACAAAATAAAATCCCTCCCCTCAATCTTCTTCTCCTATGTCCCCAATATTTTTCAAAAATCACCACGGTCCTACTACAGACGCTCCCAAAAGAACCTCCGGGAGCCAACATGACAATGCTGGCACATAAGTAGTCAGGAGCAACACTGGCAAAGAGACCAGAAACAAAAATGGCATCATCGTTTTCGTTAATTCAGCGGCTGGTACCTGCGCTAATCGAGAACCAACGAATATTGACATGGCAAAAGGAGGTGTCATAACACCAATTCCTACGTTGACAACCATCATGGCTCCCAGGTGAACCAAATTTACGTCAAGTTCCTGCATAAGAGGAAGCACGAGAGGAACAACGAGGATCAAAATGGGAATACCATCCAAAAACATTCCCAAAAACAGGAGGAAAATATTCAACATAAGAAGGATAAGGTACTTGTTTTCAAATAATGTCAACATGAACGTTGCTACTTCCTGCGCAACTCCTTGGCGCGTAAGGAAACGAGTCAATATCGTTCCTCCGGCAAGAAGCAGAGTAGTCATTCCAAAGGTGCCAATTGTGCCCGACAAAGCTTTCTTCAACTTTGCATTCGTTAGCTCACGATAGGCAAACCATCCTACGAGGAGGCAGTATACTGAGGCGATTCCGCCGGCTTCGTTAGGGGTAAAAATACCACCATAAATGCCGACCAGAATCAATACTGGACATCCCAACGCCGGAATAGCAACCCGGCCAGTGTGAAGTACGTCTCTAAAAGACTCTTTGAAAGTTGTTGGAAGCTCAGGCTTCTCGCTGCTTTCAAATGTATAACGATCTACCATAAAGTAATTTAAAAGCCCGTAACCAATCGCAAGCACAAATCCCGGGAAAACTGTGGCAAGAAAGAGAGCCGCCACTGACTGTCCCGAAAGGAGACAATAGATCATCGCCGGCACACTGGGAGGAATCAAATATCCCAGATAGCTTGAAGAACAAAGCAGAGCTGTTGTATAAACTCTCTTATAGCCAAATTTCTCCAGACGCGGCACCAGTAAGGGGATCAGAGCGGCGATACAAGGGACAGACGATCCCGTTAAAGCCCCTAAAAAAAGGGTAGCTACTATTCCTACAGCCGTAAGCCCTCCCTTGAGCCGCCCTACGAGAGAGTATGAAAAATTGACAATGCGATCGGCTAATCCTGCCTCTGAAATCAAAGCTCCAGAGAAGACAAAAAAAGCTATAGCCATAACCGTCGACGAATCTAATGCGTGGAAAAATGTATTCGCCATAAAGGCTGTAGAGCCACCCATAACCAAAAGGCCCAAAGCCGTTGAACCTATAAAGAGCCACCCTATGGGGAAACCCAGAACGATCCCCACAAGAAAACTAATTAGTGTGGTTACTGTTCCGATGTCTATCATCTATTCTGCCTCCCCTTCATTTGCTGAAATCCAACGAAGTTGCTTCAGCTCGTAAATATCGCAAGCCACATGCCATCCATAGTGAAGAATAGCAAAAACAACCATAGCTCCCATCGCATATGTGAGCCAGCTCATATTGAACCAGCGAACAAGGGTCGCGTATTCAGGGTATTTAAAAGCCCTTTTTAATACTTTCCATGTAGACCCACTCATAGAAATTATCATGAAAATGGTAACAACACTTTTAACAATATCGAACATTGCTCTCTTTGCCTTGTCATTCCCACACAAACAATCTGGAAGAATATCTACAGCAATATGAGTTTTCTGGGATGCCCCATACGAAATAGCAATATAGATTGTGAAAATAAATATGTACAACATAAAATCACTGATCCACATAATCTCAAAATGCAACCAATACCGATTAACAACCTGGCAGAACGTGAGAATAATTGCTGATAAAAGCCCTACGGAGGCTAGGAAAAATTCCACTTTTTCCAAATACAAGAAAAATTTTTTCATTGTAACACTTCCTTCTCTCTGAAGTGCAATCCCCTCTATCTCAAAATAGGGAATAGGTTAATCTACAGTAAGGGAAGAAATAAGGAGGCAGCCAAAGGACTGCCTCCTTAGATTTCATCTACTTCGCCGCTTTTTCGGATAAAACCAGTTTCCGATTCGCCTCAAGCTCAGCAAGAATCTTTTCGGTCATATTCTGACCAGGATAATGCTTATCGAGCCAAGGCTTGCACAGTTCGTTCCAAATGCTCAAGACATTTGCTTTTTCACGGAATGCGGCTCGCTCTTCGTCGGTAGGATAATAAATCTCGAAATTCTTCTGATCTTTCAAGAACGCCTGGAATTCTTCTGCCATACGCTCCTGAATTGCATACTGATGAGCCTCTGCCTCTAGGGCAGCTTTCTCTATAGCAGCTTTGAGATCATCAGGAAGCTCTTCCCAAAGATCTTTGTTGATGACAACCTGGTTTGCATCCCAGCACCAATCAAGGGAGGTGTAATACTTTATAACCTCGTAATGGCGCTCCTCCACAAGAGAAGGCCACATTGACCAACAACCATCGACAACTCCACGAGACAGAGCATTATAGAGCTCGCCCCAAGGTACGGTTTCCACAGTCATGCCTGTTCCTTCAGCCATATTCTGAAGTCCTCTTACACAGCCAAGAGAAGAAGAAACTCGCATTTTCAGGTTCTTGAAATCTTCAGGGGTCTTAATGGGCCGTGTATTGTTTCCAACACCATAAGATCCTTGAGACACGGTGAAAAGGATATGCATTCCGACTTCGTTCATAGCCTTTTCCATTGGTGCATACAAGCATCCATCTGGACGCTTAAAAGCCATCTTACACTCTTCCCATGTCTCAACAGTCCAAGGCATCCAGTTAAACATTCCACCTGGGACGAGGTTTACATAAGGTGCCACTCCACATATTTCCACTTCGCCATCCTGAACGGCATGGAAAATTTCATCAAGAGTGCCCAGCTGGTTATCAGGGAAAAACTCGACTTGGATTCGACCATCACTATATTTCGAGATCAACTCACAGAAAAGCTTGTAGGACTCCCCTTGAGATGCTCGAACTGAGGTCTGCCCAAAACGCCACTTATACTCCGGTTCAGCTGCTCCCGCAACAATGGCAAAACCTAAAGACAGAACAACCAATACGACGACTAAACTCTTTCTCCAGAACCCAACTTTAGACATCATGTAACGCCTCCTTTTTCATGCGCAGATCCTTCCGGAAGTGCAGTTCAAGAGCCCTAAAAACGCAACGACTTTCCCCTCGCGAATTAATACTCCCCAAGAACAGGATAACGTTTCTCCGCCGTTCGCCCTCCCCTCGGCCTTACTGACGAAGAAGAGGTTGCGACAACGCAACCTCACATCTTTAGCCCGCTACATCATATTAAACAAGAAGTCCTGTAAGCCTATTAAATTCATCAATTCTTTCGTCAATAGCATCGGCCATTTTATGAATAGAACCCCAATACGCATCGTAGTCGTACCACTGATCATTCAGTTCCTCTGAAGTCTTCCCCTGTTGCTCAACCCATGTATAATATTTGAGATTGTGGATTCGCTTCCGATCGTAATATGAAAGTTCCTGCATATAATCGACTCCGACTCCAAAAACATGCTGGTGAAGATCGATGGCAGCATCCATCTCCGTATAGGGGCCCATTTCCTCTTCCATTTCTTTGACCCTTGAGCCGTACATTTCCATGGAATCAGTCAGAACAGTCATTATGACATCCTGTTCACTCAGCTCGTAGTACTTCGCCATCTTTATGGCCATAAGGATATTAGCCGCTCCCGAAATTCCTATAAGTGGCAGGCTTTCCATGAATGTCTCTGATATGCCACTCTTGCGCAGGAATTCCTGGCCTGCTGGTTCGTTGAAAAGGCGTATCATAGCCATACTGTCAGCATCATCTATGTCAATAATCATGTCGGTGTTCTTCACATTGTGAATCCATGGAACGTGTTTATCTCCTATCCCCTCAAGGCGGTGAGCACCAAAGCCGTTCCACAGAAGTGTGGGACACTGAAGAGCTTCTCCCACTCCAATCTTGCTCCCAGGATACTTTCCCTTCAGATAATCTCCGCTTGCAAGTGTTCCACCTGATCCGGAAGTCAACACCACTCCAAAATATCGTCCATCCTCACCACATACCTGCTGAAGGACTTCTTCCATAGCGTGACCAGTTACCTCGTAATGCCACAGATGGTTTCCAAACTCTTCAAACTGATTGAATACCATTATGTTGTCTCGAGTTTTACGCAGTTCCCAAACCTTATCGTAAATTTCCTTTACGTTGCTTTCCGTTCCAGGTGTACCAATAACTTCCCCTGCTACAGTTTTCAGCCACTCGAAGCGCTCAGAACTCATTCCTTCTGGGAGAATGGCAATAGAATCACATCCCAGCAGCTGAGCGTTATAGGCTCCTCCACGACAATAGTTTCCCGTTGAAGGCCACACTGCTTTTTGTGATGTAGGATCAAACTGGCCAGTGACAAGACGGGGTGCCAAACATCCGAAGCTCGCTCCCACCTTGTGAGCCCCTGTAGGAAACCATTTCCCCACAAGAGCCACTATTTTTGCCTTTACGCCTGTAATTTCTCTAGGAATCTCTACATAATTCACGTTGCCGAACAATCCACCCTGCTTTTTCGGCTCATTTTTCCAGGTTATGCGGAACAAATTGACTGAATCTACATCCCAAAGACCCGTCTTCTTTAGGCGCTCTTTAATTTTTTCCGGGGTATAACGATCCGGATCTTTCATCTGCTTAAAGGTGGGGATAACAATATTTCGTTTTTTTGCCTGCTCCACCGCTTTTTTGAGCCCCTCTTTGTGAATGGTCAAATCGATCATTCTTGCTCACTCCCGTTCTTATATATTCTCACTGTCTGTTCTCTTCTAGCCAATATTTTCGCTCTTAAAACCCTGCGTAAAGAGGATA
>NZ_DHCG01000009.1:0-90361 GCF_002398115.1 Aminobacterium sp. UBA4908 | reverse complement strand
ATTCACTTCTCAAGGTTCTTTCGCACTCAGCATTCCCTCGAGTGCCTGAAGATAATACTTGACTTTAAGAAGACTGTCAACACTTACATGTGGAACATACTATTATTATTTATGTTCCAATAGTAATCAAACCCTAACATTATTTATTTTTGAACAAACAAAGATCGTTCCTTTATCAACTTACATGTAGTTTATTTTTTTAATGGCAACCTTTTTAAGAATGAACTAATACTTCTGCATAAATTATTTTATTCTTCGTCGAGCTCTAGAATTCCCTCTTCAATAGGCAGTTCGTTCTCCTCTTCCGCTTCTTCGCCCCCTTCTCCCTCTTCAAAACCAAGAGTAAAGCCCAAGCCTTCAGAGACTTTTCCCATAACGTCATTGGTAATTTCCGCCATTAAATCGCTATGCTCCTCTAAATACTGAGCTACGTTATCCTTCCCTTGGCCTATAGTTTCCCCTTTGTAAGCAAGCCATGATCCTTTTCGCTTTATTACATCAAGGTCAATGGCCATATCAAGCACAGCCATGCCACGAGGAATGCCTTTCCCATAAACAAGAGAAGTATGAGCACTTCGGAAAGGAGGGGCTTGCTTGTTTTTTACCACCTTTATCCAAAGCTCATGACCGATGGTTTCATCGCCTTTTGTAAGACTTTTCCCCCGTTTTACTTCAATGCGAACAGAGCTGTAAAACTTGAGTGCGCGCCCTCCTGTAGTAGTTTCTTGAGGGCCAGAACTGTATCCAGTGCTAATTTTGGCTCGAAGCTGATTTATAAAAATGACAACACAGTTGCTCTTAGAAATAGCCGAGGTCAACCGGCGCAACGCATAGGACATAAGACGCGCTTGCAATCCGACTTGGCTGTCTCCTATTTTCCCATCAATTTCCGCTTGGGGAGTTAATGCTGCTACAGAATCTACTACCACTAAATCCACAGCACCGCTACGCACAAGAGTATCCAACACATAGAGAGCCTGTTCACCACTATCAGGTTGGGCGACATAAAGAGATTGGACATCCACACCTAATGATGCCGCTAATCTGGGATCCAAAGCATGTTCCGCATCGATAAAAGCGGCTATACCACCGCTTTTTTGCGCCTCTGCTATGCTATGAAGGGCCACAGTTGTTTTCCCTGACCCTTCAGGACCAAATACTTCTACAATTCGTCCCTTAGGAAGTCCGCCTATCCCTAGTGCCACATCAAGAGGCAGAATACCCGTAGAAATAACCTCTACCTGCTCCTTGAAGGGATCGCCTAGTCGCATAATGGATCCTTCTCCAAATTTACTACGAATATCGTCTATAGCTTGTTCGAGAATATCTTCCCGCGTTTGCGGGTTTTTCTTTTTAGCCATATAAATGAACCTCCTATAGATCCATTCCGATTCTCTATCAGATTACTTTTATACCATATCATTACAAGGAATATGTTTCCAGTGGAGTATAAAAAGGGCCTTCCGGCCGAAGTTGGCTTCGCATAAGAATCATCTGATGAGCTTCCCAACGAAGGCCAGAAAAATCTATTTTCTTAAGACGCTCCTCTAGTTCCTGCGGGACTCCTTTGCCGTATCGGATGCGAGCCAGGGTAAGGTGGGGATGGAACGGGCGCTCCTCCTTCTCTAATCCTGCTGAAAAGCCAGAGGCTTCTACTATGTTTTTCAGCTCTTCAAGAACAGGGGCACCCTCACTTACTCCCACCCACAAAACGCGAGGAGAGCGCAAAGAAGGGAATCCTCCTATAGAGCCAAGACGTATCTGGAAAGGTTTTGTTACTGCTTGAGCTAAAGATTTCTTCAAAGAGAAAGAAAAAAGTTGCAATTGGTCTTCTTGCAACTCTCCACAGAACTTAAGGGTCACATGCAATCCGCTAGGGGCAACCCATTTTAAGTTAGGGTATTCTTTTTTTAGCAGAGAGAGGACGGAAGCGATTTTTTTTCGTTCCTCTTCCGGTATTTCTATACAAACAAAGGCTCTGATAAAAACAGGCATTAAACAGAAACCTCCTTCAGAACACGCCAAAGATATTCCAAAGCTACGGCAAGAGATCTCTTGCGTACACGCTCACGATCTCCAGAAAATTGCCGTTGAAATGTTCTTGTCTCTTTGGGCGTGGCTATTCCAAAACATACCGTTCCTACAGGTTTCTCTTGTGTTCCTCCTTCTGGGCCTGCTATCCCAGTAACAGATACAGCCAGATCTACTTCATAGATGCGACGTGCTCCTTCTGCCATGGCAGCGGCACACTCTTGGCTTACAGCTCCTTTATTTTCTATAATAAAAGAAGGGACTGAAAGAATCTTTATCTTTGCTTCATTGCTATAACAAACAGCGCTTCCTCGAAAAAAAGCAGAGATTCCCGGCACATCGGTCAAGGCAGCACCCACAAGGCCCCCTGTACATGATTCTGCTGCTGCGAGGGTCCAATGTGTGCGTTCTCCCTCATGATAAATAGCCTGAGGGATAGAGGTGCAATCAGCCGGAAGACAATCTTCCGCAACAAGCGAACGTATCTGTGCGGCAACTTCTTCCACCTTTTTATCTTCCCCACTTAAAGCCAGCTCTATAATGTTAACAGAGGGAAGAATAGAGATATGAAGATCTTTTCTTTTCAAAGCAGGAGCAAGTTTATCTTTTAAAAGGCTTTCTGCCCAACCCACGACAAAAAGAGAGAGTCGCCGAGCCGAACCTTGATACATTAAAGGAAGAACAGACTCTTCAGCCATGGCCTGAAATTCCACGGGCACTCCTGGGAAGGAGAAGAAGAGAGTTTTATCAATGCGAAAGGAAATACCTAAAGCTGATCCCTTCGAGTTGTGAATTGGAGATGTGCCTTGCGGGATAGCTCCTTGGGTGCTTCTTGATCGTTCCACTGCATCTCGCTCTGAGAGGCTATAGCGTCCCACAATTTTATTATATGCCTGATGATTAACTTCTAGGGGTACCCCAAGGTAAGAAGCTAGCGCTTGACGGGTCTTGTCGTCATGGGTAGGTCCTAACCCCCCTGAAAGGACTACAAGCTCAACTTGTCCAACCCACCTTCTCAAGGCCTCGATAATTTCACGCTCTTCATCTGGTATAAACTCAATTTTCCGAACCAGACACCCGACTTCAGAAAGTTTAGAAGCGAGCCAAGTGCAATTTATATCGTGTCTGCTACCGCTTAAAAGTTCATCGCCTATTGCTAATAGTACTGCGGTTTGCATAGACCATCATCTCCCAAAAAGATATTGAAAACCTCCTTCGTAGTAAAGCCAATGGAATCCCCAAAGCAGTAAATTAGATAAAATACCGCCTACTACATCATCTGCAACAATTCCAACTCCCCCGGGAAGTTTTTCAGCTGTAGAAACAGGGATAGGTTTAAGAATATCTATAACGCGGAAGAGGAAAAGCGCCGGCAAGAGGGACCCCGCCGGTAAGCCGTACATAGCAATCCATGTCCCTACTACCTCATCCACAACTACTTCCTTAGGGTCTTTCTGGCATGTTTCCGCAGCGTAGCGGTCAGAGGCCCAGATACCTAAAAACATTACAGCTACAATCCCCCACAATGGAATAGGAAGAATTAAAGCAAAAAGAAACGCAACTCCTGACCCCAAGGTCCCAGGCATGGAAGAGAAAAACCCCAGCCCTCCAAGGGTACTAATAGCCCCCGCTAATGAAAGTTTCCTCATCGGGGAACCTCCACACCTAACAAATCATACTCGGAAGCTTCTTTTATTTTGACGTTCACCAAAGCCCCTTCCTGGAGATGTGCCCCATTTATAATGCCCACAAGACCGTCAACTTCCGGAGCATCACGATATGAACGGCCCCATGCTATACCTTCTTCTATGTCTTTCTCTTCCACAAGGACCATGAGCTCTTTCCCTTCAAAAAGCTGCTGTCTACGCCATGATATTTCGGATTGAAGTTCCATAAGACGACGATAACGTTCTTCTTTGACATCTTGAGGGATTTGTTCAGATAATGTTGCCGCCACAGTTCCATCTTCCTGGCAATAGGTAAAGGCTCCAACTCTGTCTATTTCCATATCTTCCAAAAAATCAAGGACTTTTTCGAATTGGACATCTGTTTCTCCTGGAAAACCGACGATCAAGGTTGTTCGGAGAGCAAAAAGAGGGTTTTTTGCCCGTATATATTCAAAAAGGTGACGAAGAGATGATTCTGTACCCTTTCTATTCATAGCTCTTAAAATATGCTCATCCACATGCTGGATGGGTATATCCAAATAAGGCAAAACCCCTGGAACATCCCCAAGACAATCTATAAAATTACTGTCGATTCTGTCGGGATGAAGATAGAGAAGCCGAAGCCATACACTCTGAGGGATAGCGCAAGAAAGGGCATTGAGAAGCGATAGAAGAGAAGACTTTCCGTAAATATCTCTTCCGTAAATGGTAAGATCCTGCCCTACCAAACATATCTCTTTAGCTCCTTCTTCCACAAGGTGGGTCGCTTGATTGACAAGCCTTTCGATGGGGTAACTCCGCGCACGACCACGAATAGAAGGAATTGTACAGTAGGAGCAAAAACTATCGCAACCTTCTCCTACTTTCAGATAGCGGCTCCACAAACGAGTCTCTGGTAGCTGACCTCGATGCCAGGGTGCTGGTGCCCCCCCAAGTTGCAAAATTACAGATTCCCACTCCTCGGAACGAGCCCAAATATCTACAGTAGGCAGCTCTTTCTTCAGATCTTCTCCATAACGATTAACAAGACAGCCAACAACTCCAATCTTCTGTAAGTGTCCTTCTTGTTTCATTTTTTCAAGGTCAAGAATCACATCAATACTCTCTTCGACTGCTGGTTGGATAAATCCACACGTATTCACCAATGCAACCTGAGCCTCTTCAAGTTTTTTTACTACGTGAAACCCGGAGCCTTCCAACATGCCAATAAGATTTTCACTATCTACAGAATTTTTAGCACAACCTAAATTAATGACATAAATGTTCACTCTTTCACCTTGCCCATCTTCCCGTCTTTAGAATAAAAGTAACGTTCTACACGTCCACCATTTCCAACGTGGCCAAGTTCCTCTCCATTCCAAGTAATTCGGACATCGTTAGGACGTCCATATGTCACTACCACTCTATCCGTTACTTCCAGGGAATACGTTTGTCCCTTAGAAAGGATCCCTTGATAAATTGTAGCGTTACCATCACGTATCTGGATCCAACACTTTCCCGTACTTACTATTTCAAGCTTAGGCAATTTCGGCTCCGCAGGCTTTTGAGGCTCCTGAGGTAGGGCTACGTCAGGACTTGAAAAAAGCGGATTTTCCGGCTGAGATACGGCACTTTGAATGCCCAAAGACGGAATATCTTTAGAGAAAAGCATTATATCTGGAGAGATAATTTCACTGGGGGCCTTTTCATTTTGATAGCTTTGAGAACTTTCTTCTCCCTCCCCCTGCATTCCTTGTTCCATATGAAAACCTTTTTCATTCCATGTATACCAAACATACCATCCCGTTCCAACCACTGCCAATACCAATACAAGAATGACCCAAAAGCGAGAAGCCAAGCGAAACCCCTTCGCTGGAGGAGTACACGCCCCTATAAGAGAATCTTCTCCTTCCTGTTTTTCCATATCGTACAAAAGGGGCTTGTAATATTCCCATAGATCCTCCGCCTCTATAATACGAAGATAGGTACGAACAAAGCCCCGCACATAAACAATGCCGGGGAAATCTTCATACCGCCCCTCCTCAATGTTCTCAAGAAACTGAGCTCTAATTTTCGTTAGATCAGCTACATCATCAAGATTCAAACCACGTTGCTCTCGCCTCTCCCGTACCGCTCGACCAAGTTCCTCAAGAGTTATTTGACGTCGTTCCTTTTTCACCGACCACTGCCTCCTTAACACAAGCTCTTAATTCACGAATTGTCTCAGCAGGGTCTGGGGTTCCAAAAACGGAACTTCCCATGACTACTACATCGCATCCAGAAGCAACTACCTGCCTTATAGAATTACGACCAATGCCGCCATCCATTTCTATAGCAAAAGACAAGCCTTGCGCTTCACGATATCGATAGATATTTATCGTTTTCTCTAATGTCTCAGATATAAAAGACTGCCCACCAAAACCAGGATTTACCGACATGATTAAAACAAGATCTACCATGTGCAGTACAGGGTAAACCCATTCCGATGGCGTTGCCGGGTTAAGAGCAACCCCTGGCCGGCAACCAAGACTCCTTATTCTTGATAACACTCTATGGAGATGTGGCGTAGCCTCTACATGCACTGTAAGATAATCAGGTTTAGCAGAAGCAAAAGCCTCTATAAAATCCTCTGGCGGCTCTACCATAAGATGGACATCTAGCACTTCCTGAGAGTAGCGAGCTCTCATCGCTTTAGCCAAAGATGGCCCATAAGATAGATTGGGAACAAAATGGCCATCCATAATATCTAAATGAAGCCAATCATGTTGTTCCTGTAAGGAAGAGATGCTCTTCTCCATGTTTAAGACATCAGCAGAAAGAAGAGATGGTGCCACAAAGAAAGAGTGAGATTTTTTTCCTATCGGTAGCGATCTTGCCATACAAATTCACCTCCCAGGAATATAGTCACTACACCTTCATCTACATAAGGCGTTTCCAGGGAGATATACTCTCCTCCTTTAACTTCCTTATTTAAAAGAACACGAGTACCATTCCCATCCACCATCTCTATCTTCAACGGCATCGGCCTGGTAAGGGGCGGTACTTGATAACGGACTTTCGCTATTTTGCCACCAGCAGGAACTGGAGCCGTTTTCCGAACTTCAGTCGTTTTGCTTTCCCCTCCTGACGTTGAAGAAGAGGTTTGGGAAGGTGTAGTAGCTGTCACTTTTTCTTTAGACTTTGGAGGAATTACAGGAACCATAGTTCCAGAACTCTTCGGTTGAGCTGCCACATCTGGCTGAACAATTGTTGTGGCCTGATCTTCTATACGAGAAGCACCTGGAATCGCCACCACCTGAGAAGAGGAGACTTCTTCAACAGGCTTTCTGAGAGTCGCAACCTGAAGAACCACGCCTTGACCTCGTTTGAGGGTGCTTCCTGCGCTAGGACGCATAGCAATAACCATACCCTCTGGAGAGTTTTGAGTATAAACTCTCTCTATATTTGAAACGGCAAGACCTGCCTCTTCTAACATTTTCCGCGCTGTAGCTTCTTGCCTCTGTAATACATCCGGGACAGAAATCTGACCACTCTGAGTTACTTGCCCCAAGCTTATTAAAAGATCGACTTTTCTACTGCTTTCCACCATCACAGGAGCAGCTGGGCTTTGAGCAACGACAGTACCTGCAGGGCGAGATTCATCTTGAATGCGCAAAACATCTCCTGTTTGGAAGCCCGCTTCTTCTAGTTTTTTAAGGGCTTGAGAGTACTCAAGGCCTCGAACATCTGGCAAAGGAACCCTATTGCCCCCTTTGCTCACTTTAAGGATAATAGTGGTATCTTGCTTAATCTTAGTGCCTGGATCAGGCCATTGAGTAAGGACTGTCCCGCTCGGGAGATTCGACTCTATTTGCTCTATTTTTACCTTAAGGCCGAGACGATGCGCCTCATCTACTGCTTCTACTACCGACATCTCTTTTAAAGGCGGAACTGCCAATCCCTTCCCACCAGTCCAGATAGTGAAAACCGCTATTCCTCCTGAAATAACAATAATAAGAAGGATCAAAAGCATGATCCACTTATACATTTTATTCATCTCTTCTAAACCTCCCGATTTCTTTTCAGGATTGCAGCTATAAAAAAGCCGTCAAGCCAAGGCAATTCCGGCCATATATATGTACCCCAAGGCCTCCCTTTTTTTATATACCGTCCACCGAGCGGGATTGACATTTCTACAAGATCCTCATTTTCGGCTAAAATTTCAGCAACAACCTGCTCATTTTCCTGCTTCATGAGACTACAAGTAGAGTAAACGATGAAACCACCTGGCGCAACTAGCGATACTCCTTTTCTTAAAAGTTTTTTCTGGAGAAACACTAGATTTTCTAATTTTTCTTTTGATAAAGCCCAACGCCCCTCTGGATGTCTATTCCATGTGCCGCTGCCAGAGCAAGGGGCATCAAGAAAAACAAGGTTAGGTAGCATTTGTGGCGTCATTTGAAGGGCATCCCCTTGACGAAAAACAACCCGCGCCCCCAGGGAAAGACGCTCCTTTTCCCTTCGAGCAGCATGGTAACGTCCTTTCGAAAGTTCCCAAGCTTCAATGGTAGCATGAGGCAACAGAGATGCGAGTTGCCCAGCCTTTATTCCTCGCCCAGCGCACATATCAAGGATAGGACCTTCTTTCCAAAATTGAGCCACTATATTCGCTACAAGCATCGAAGACTCGCTCTGGACTGTTACTTGCCCTTCTTTAAAACCAGGAATATCGAGAGGGAAAACAGAAGAAGCTGTTCGTATGGAATAATCAAGCAAAGGAGAAGCCCAGCCTCGTATCCCTATTTTTTTTAGATTTTCAACAACAATAGGAACGTGCCCCTGAGGAAAAACTCGAAGGGACGCGTATGGACGCATTCTAAAAAGTTTAAATAATTTTAAAGTATCATTATACCCCAACACATCTTTCCATTGATACGCGACCCACAAAGGGACCCCTGCCAGAAGAGATTGTTCTTGGATACCACTGCTCCTTTCCAACGTTTCAAGGAAAGCTCGCCCGTTCTCTTCCACCCTCCGTAATACGGCATTTACAATTCGAGCCTCTTGCGGACGCCCACTTTCTTTTATTTCCTGAACAAGGGCGTTTACAAGGACTCTCGGAATAAAATGTTTCAACTCTAAAAGACCTGCCGTTCCAAGAATCAATGCGTTTCGAGTCTTCTTGGAAAGAGACTCGAAGGATGGGCGAAGGAAACGTCCCACGACAGCCCTCCATAATGATTGACGACGAAGAGTCGCATAAATAAGGGAAGCTGCTAGTATGCGATCTCCATTATTCATATTTTCTGAGAAATGGCGCAACGACTCGCTAGCAAATTTCCCTTTGGAAACATCTTCAAGAACACAAAGTGCAGCTTCTATACCTCTCATGGGAAAAGAACCTCCGGTTGAATAGCTTCAGATTTTCGACGGGTGCGAATAAAAAGCTGAGACGGACCATATACAGAGAAGCCACCCCATCCTGTATTAACTGCACGCACCTCTACTCCTGTAATCTCTATATCTTCTACATCAGAATCTGTTGTAACATATCGTTGTACCACAGTGCTTAAAGCCGGTCCCAAAAGATGAGATAATAAAAGGGCTACTATTACATAGAGCAACCCCATAGTACCAGTGGCTAAAAGAAGCACTATAAATAGCAGGGAAGAAAGGGTGTTAATAACCACAATAGTAGTACCACAGCGAGGATGAACAGCTAAAGAAGACTCCCCTCTTTTCATTCGTTCGAGAGCAACTCTTGCGGCATAAAGAGCAGAAGCTGGATCTACAAGACCGCGCAGAGAAAAACCATCATCATAAGCCATTCCTTCTATGTTACAACGTCCCAAGGATTCTTCCAGAACGTGAATTGTCCCATGTTCTAGTCCATGATTCTTCCGAACTTTTTTGTTAAATAGAACCTTAAATAGCTGAGTAGGACCCGCGATAAGCCAAATAAAAGAACTGGCCGCAAACCCTAAGGGGATAAATACCAAGAAAAAAATTACAAAAAGGAGCAACGCTATAAATCCAGCCCATGGAGCTATAAAAAACAAAAGTAGCAGAAGAATAAAAGGCATAAGATACCATCCTTTTCAAAACAAATGGTGAGGCGCACCCATAACGCCCCACCATCTATTGTACCGCTCGACAGGAGGAACGTATGCTAATCGCGATTACCAAACATCCCGCGAAGCACTAAAAGCCGTGCTAACTGGGCGAAAGCCATAACTGCAGCTGCAACATAGGTAAGAGCCGCTGCATTAAGAACAACTTTAGCTCCCTGAACCTCATCTGAGGCCAACATGCCCGTATTCCCTAGCAAACGTAACGCCCTTGAGCTCGCGTCAAATTCAACAGGCAACGTAACCAAGTGGAAGACAATTACACCAACAAAAAGGAGAATTCCAACATCCATTAGAATCGAGCCACGAAAAAGCAATCCCAGGAAAAAAAGAGGGAAAGCTAGAGAAGACCCTATTCCCACAGCTGGAACTACAGCGTTACGAAACTTTAAGGGGGCATAATTCTCCTGATGCTGAATAGCATGGCCCACTTCATGAGCTGCCACGCCTATTGCAGCTATACTCGAACTATTATAGACACCCTCTGACAGATGAAGAGTTTTATCTCTAGGATCATAATGGTCTGTAAGGTTCCCCGCAACTCTTTGGATAGGAACACCTGTCATTCCAAAACGATCAAGCAACGCACGCGCTGCTTCGGCACCAGTGACTCCTCTTCGCGAAAGGACACGACTGTATTGTGAATATGCGCTTCTCACCTTCATCTGAGCCCAGAAGGCCAAAATAACAGCCGGAACAAGCAGAACAAATGTTGGGTCGAAAAAAAGAGGAAACACGCCATCACCTCCGTACTATGGCTTTTGAAACTATTGTGACAAAATTTCTCTTTTCTTACATCCGTATTTTACACGGATCCTCAGGAAAGAGCAATATTGGTCAAATTAATTTTTTGCGTAAAAATCAGCCACAGCACCAACAATGTATTCTTGTTCTTCCACTGTCAACTCAGGGAAGATGGGGAAAGCTAAGCTCTCATGACTTAACTTCTCGGCTTCAGGGAAGTCTACTTCTTTATAACCTAAGAAACCAAAACATTGCTGTAGATGCAAACAAAGCGGGTAGTATACTCGTGTCGTTATCCCTTTCCCCTCTAAAAATGCTGAAAGTTTACTTCGATTGTTTACCCGAGGAACATATTGATGGTAGATATGATAATTCCCCTTCAACTCTTTAGGCGGCTTAACGTTCTCAAGAAGATCGTGCTCCGCAAAAAGGAGATTGTACCGATCAGCAACCAATCGTCTCTCCTCATTCCATTCGTCCAAATGACGCAACTTCACTCGAAGAATAGCAGCTTGCAACGCATCAAGACGGCTGTTTAAACCTACTTCTTCATGAATGTATGTAGTTCCAGCGCCATGAACTCGCAACGTTCTTAATCTAGCAGCCAGATCAGAACGGGATGAAACTACCATCCCCCCGTCTCCATATCCACCAAGATTTTTTGTAGGGAAAAAGGAATAACATCCTATGGATCCCCACGCACCAGCTCGTATAATTTCACCTTCTACCTGTCGCCAGGAACCGAAAGCCTGAGCTGCATCTTCAACAATAGCTATCCCTCGGCTTTCAAGCTCATGGGACACCTCTTCCAGAGGAGCCATTTGACCAAAAAGATGAACAGGGATAATTGCTTTTGTGCGAGACGTAACCTTGTCCATAAGCTGTTCCAAATTTATATTGTACGTGTCGGGGTCAATATCCACAAAAACAGGCTTCGCACCTAGTCTTGTTATGCAACTTACAGTGGCAAAAAAAGAGTAGGGAGTGGTAATTACTTCATCTCCCTCTGAAACATCGAGAGCCATCAACGCCAAAAGCAACGCATCGCTGCCAGAAGCGCACCCAATAGCTTGGGCTCCTCCTAAATAGGCAGAAATCTCTTCCTCAAAGGCTTTTTCTACTGGCCCCAAAATAAAATACTGACTTTCAAGCACCTCTTCAAGTGCATCCGCCACTTCCTCTCTGATACGCTCATAATTACGTGTCAAATCTAATGTAGGTATTTTCATTTTCTCTCATATCCCCCTCATCAGAGTGCAAACTCAAAAAAATATTATGCCCCAAAAGGCCTTTCTCTGCTATATATCTTCCCCTCAAAAGCCTGTTTTTTGGTAAAAAAATAGGGCTGGAGCATTCCAGCCCTTATAGTTGTCATCTTACTTGTAATTCTTTTAAATTAGCGCCCTTCTTCTCTCGCCTGACGCAGACCTTCTATCGCATCCTGAAGATGCTTTTTAAGGAGGGTTACAGACCGTTCAGAATCGTGATGACGCAAAGCTATCAAAATCTCTCGATGAGCATCTACACTCGGCACTGTCTCTAATTGATAAAAGGGATCATAAAAGACTACATATGCATTTGTACGAGCCAATATATTCTCTACATACTCGGCTAGCACTTTATTTCCACTCGCATCAGCAATCGCTTTATGGAAAGCCTCGTTCACTTCCAAGTATTTTTCGAGATCTTTCTCTTCTATAGCGCGACCTTCTTCAATCATGGCTTCTTCCAATCTACGAAGGTGGCGATCACCAATTCTCTCGGCCGCTAGACGAATAGCGAGGGTCTCTAACTGTTCCCTAACAAGGAATGTATCCTCTATCTCTCGAGCCGTTGGTGCAGCTAAACGAGCGCCACTATTCGGGATAATAACAACGAGCCCTTCGCTTGCCAACCGGCGCAAAGCTTCTCGAACCGGGGTACGACTTACCCCCATCTGAACCGCAATATTCACCTCCGGAAGTCTCTGCCCTGGTTTGAGTTGTTTGGTAATAATTTTGTGACGAAGTTCTTGATAAGCATAGTCAGCAGAGGTTGTATATAATCTCGCTTCTCGCATTCGTTAATTCCTCCTTGATCCAAATGGACTCTCTTATATTGTATAAGAGTCTGTCTTTTTCACAAATAACTTTAACATACGTTATACTGTTCTACAAGGGATACGTGGTAAAATACACGAAAAATAAAAAAATAAACAAATTGATTGCATTATACCGCATACCTTATACCGCATACAACTGGAGGTCGTTTGATGAGAATTACTGTTCTATTATTATCTTTGGCTACTATTATCCTTTTTGCTTACGCGCTTGCCGGCCTCGGGGGATTTTTCTTTGGGAAGGGAAATACCGCATATATCATTTTCGGCCTTTCTGGAGGTATCCTATCGGCACTAGCTGCCATTTGGCTTTGGAAAAAATACCTAAAATCCCTTGAAAATCAGCACTTCGAATAAAAGGCTTGTCTCCAAACTTCTTGGAGACAACGGACTGCCGAAGATATTCCCTCGTTAACGATGCTGCTCACTGCAAAACGAACAGCTTCTACCCTTTCTCCTTCATAAGAAAATTGATTTCCAGAAGCAACAAGGACACCTGCCTTGCGAGCTTCAAAAGCAGCTTCTCTGCCATCAATGCCAGGAATATTTAGCCAAAGATATATTCCCCCTTCAGGGAGAAGAAAATCCCCTTCTGGCACACAAACACGTAAAGAAGCTCCTAATGTTTTCATTCTCGATTCCATCACTCCACGAGTTGTGGTCAGTGCACTTTCCAGCCCTTTACTCTCTATGAAACGCTCGACTATAAGCTGATCTAGAGAGGAGACTGGCCCATATCGTTTTGCCTGAGCCTGGACAAAAGATTCCATCAGTTGGTTGGGGACAAGAGAATACCCAATACGTAGTCCCGGAAAAAGAACCTGACTAAACGATCCCAAATAGACGACCCGTTCAGATCCATCCAGAGCTTTCAAAGCAGAAATACTTCGTTCACCGTAGCGAAGTTCACCATAAGCATCATCTTCAAGAACCCAGAATCCGTATTTCATACTTCCTTCCAGGATAACATGGCGTAACGATTCTGAGATAGTCTGCCCAGTTGGATTCTGAAAACTAGGGACAAGATAAAGCATATGAGAGCCAGACAGGCATTCATACCACTTTTCACTTATATCTTCAAGAGGGGGCAGTACTTTAATTTCTATGCCTTCTGATTGTGCCATCATAATAGCGTCAGGGTAGGTCAGCTTTTCAACCCACATTTGACGGACCCCTAATTGCTTAAGTGCATTAAGGGAAAGCGCAATGCCCTGCCGTCCACCTGCAGTCACGAAAACTTCCCTCCAGGAAGCTGGAATCCCTCGAGAAGCCGCGTGTTTAACTAAAACATGACGCAAAGAATCAAGGCCTGAAAGAGGCGCCTCACAAAGAGCCTCTTTACTTGAAAAAGCCAAAACATCCCTTGCTACTCTAGAAAGCTCCTCCGAGGGAATAAGATCTGGGGTTGGCTGTCCTGTTCTAAAATCCCACTTATGGTCAAACTCCCCCGTAAAATAGTCGTCAGAAACGCTTCTCTCACTTACATATGTACCGCTTCGACCTAACTCCACCACATATCCATAATCAGAGAGAAGCTTGTATGCCTCCATGACCGTTATACGTCCTACACCGAGACTTTGTGCCAACCCTCTTGAGCCAGGGAGCTTGGTTTTGGGCAATAGCGCTCCTCTCTCTATCATTTTCTGCAAATGAAGAGCTATTTGCCGATATAAAGGCACTTCTGATTTCCGGTTTAGAGGTATTTCTAGCATATTGTCGCCCCTTTTGTTTCCTATATCATCTATGTTATGTTTGTAACAAAATTATACTAAATGGCAATACTTTACTGGTACGTTGATATTTTCCTATCGCATATTCGACCCTCTCGTTCTATATAAAATTTTATATGATGGAATAGGAGAGCCTATCAATTTGGTTTTCATAAACATTAATCCTCTTATGAAGGCTTTAAAAACGATAAAAACGTCGCGCAAGAAATAGAGTAAGGGGAATTTCTCTTGCTAAAATCTCATATGGCTAGAGGCACCTGTCAGGTGCCTCTAGCCATTCTTTATAGGTTTCGGACTATCGGATGACCTATGGAAGAAAAAAGGTCATAGATTGTCTCATGTTTCTCTTTTACCTTTCTCAGCTCTTCTATACTCAAGACCCATATATCCATAGGTTTAGCCGGCTCTATTAATATTTGCCCCATGGGAACAAGGAGGCGCAACAGAGCAAAAACGTCTTCTTCCGTCTCTACAACCCATACTAACCAGTTCAAAGAATCTTGATCTGCTGAATCTAAATCCACATATCCCGGTATATACATGTGTCGCTGATTCAACAAAAAAAGATGGATTTTTCCAATACTCTCAAGGAAAAAGGGGAGCTGTTTTGAAAAAGGGGGTTGGGCACGGAAAAAGAAAAACTTATCGGAATTAACGAGACCGAGGGGATCATTGGGATGCTTAGAAAAATTCATATAGTAAGCAAAATCATAACGTCCCAGCAAGAGCAAGTCTACCTCAAAGCTTCCCACAGGAATGTTATTTTCATCGAGCCAAGAACGGGCTGCATCTCGACTCAAAGGTGTGACTTCTCTCGCTTTTAATCCCGTAACAGGAAAATGACTTTTTATTTTTTCCACGTAGGGGTGAGAGCAATATGTCCACTCTACAGAAGATGGGTTATGCAGAGCATACATTTCTTGTTGCGACAAAGCAGGGGCATATTCAAGCACTTTACCTGGATAGTAATCTTTAGCCCCCCATCTAGCAGCAAACCCGCCATCTAAAATATATTGGAATCGAGTCCGCCAAAGAAAAATCTCTTGTTCTTTATCTCCTAAAGAAGCTGATCCCGGTTTGTTCTCACAAAACCATTGCCGGCACAATTCCTGAAACGTCTCGCGTCCATGGGAAGTGAGGGAATAAATACCGTTTTTCTCTTTTAACATACCTAACTCTCTGAGTCGCCGCAGCCCTTCGACATCTTCCCCTGCCCAAACCACTGTCTCTTCATCCCAACAGGGGTGGAACGTATCAAATAGCAACAAAACCATCTCATCACTCATAAAACTCCCTCCTTTTTGCCCTTACAAAAAGACATCCTTCAGGTATTATTATGATCGAAGAAAAGAACTTTTAAAATCTTTTTTATACTTCAAGGCTGAGAATAGATACAAAAAAATTCACACCTGAATGATTTATTATTTGCCTAATTATTACAAACAAAAGGGGTATCTTTCCATGGCATCTTCTCTGAATCTTAAAACAGACCTTCTTATTTTTGATGTAGACGGCGTTCTCATCGATACAAGCATGTCCTATCCTCTCGTTGTCGCGGAAGCCATTCGATGGGTATGGAAATATGTTTTAGATCATCACGTTGACGCACCTGGATTCACATTAGACCATTTTTATGCGACGAAAGTGTTTCCCCCCTTTAACGACGATTATGATATAGCCTGGTCTTTTTTATGTGCAACCCTGGCCCAAGAAACCGAAAGCCTACTCCGTTCAGCTCCTTCTTTAAAAGAGTGGAAAAAGCTTTTAGAAACATCTCAAGGAATGGATATAGAAGAATGGGTGAAAAAAAACGTAGGTGACAGAATTTCTCGTCTCGTGGTTCGACGAATATGTGAAGAACTTTATTATGGTGCAGAGAAAATAGGATCTATTATGGGCGAATCTCCTCTTTTCATAACATCCGGTAAAGGATACTGGCGAGAGGAAAAACCACAGATCTCTATGCACTGGAGTGATCTCTCCCTGCCTGTAGGTATTTATACAGGAAGGAGCAAGGGAGAGATGAAATTGGCACTGCAATTGCTCGGTTGGGAAGACCTTCCAGAAGAACAAATTATTACTCCCGAATCAGGCATAACCAAACCTTCCCCTCAGGGAATTGCTCGCCTATGTACGCTTTTCGAGGCAAATAACCCCATCTTCTTTGGCGATACAGAGAGCGACCGTCAAGCCCTATTACAATTTGGGAAGGGGCAATTTATTGCCATTGGGGCCCTATTGCCCCACTGGAGCATGCAGTTTAATTTTCTCTCCGAGGCTCTCTCTTTCCTTAAAAATAAAATGATCCTTTAAGTCTGGAAGCCATCGCTTCCATATCTGTTGCATAACAGCCGGTAAGAACTTCCTCCAAGGAAACAATGGAGGTACCCCTTTTCTGTACTGCCACGCCTGCTGCCATATTTGCGAAACGGCAAGCCTCCTCTATGGGGAGTGTTCCACCCAGAGCTAGAGACAAAGCTGCCACAACCGTATCCCCTGCTCCTGAAACGTCATAAACTTCCATAGATAAGGCAGGCAGATGAAAACATTTCTGGGCATTGGCGTAGGTCATTCCATCGCTTCCTTGAGTAATGAGAATACCTGATAAATTAAGACTTTGACAAAGCTCCAAGGCTCCAGCCTCCACCTCTTCCTGATCATAGAGATCCCGACCCAGAAGCCTCCCTGCCTCCGCCACATTGGGAGTAATAAGAGTCGCATCATAAAAACGATGATAGTGAGGCGGTTTGGGATCGGCAATAACCGGAACGTTATGAGCTTTCCCCCATAGAATAATTCCCTGGGCGAGAGAAGATGTAATAGTACCTTTTGCATAATCTGAGAGAACTATAACTGATGGGGATGCGGTGAGGTTCTCCAAAGCATCTAAAAACGCTTGTTCCTCTTCCATACTAAGAGAGATTTTTTTCTCTCTATCGATCCGGACTACCTGCTGATTCAAAGCCAATACTCTTGTCTTTACAATAGTGGGAGCTTGAGCCCTCACTAACGGAGATTCAAAGTAAACACCTTTCTCTTTCACTACATTCGTTAATATTTCACCTGCACTATCGTTGCCAATGGGACATAGGAGAGACGCTCTTCCTCCTAAAGCCACTATATTTGTCGCCACATTAGCAGCTCCACCTGCACGATATTCATCGCGTCCCACCACTACTACAGGAACAGGGGCTTCAGGGGAAAGGCGTGAGGCTCCTCCCCAAACATAGTGATCAAGTACAGCGTCTCCCACCACCACCACATGGACATCACCAAAAAGTCGAGACAAAAAAACAAAAGTTTCCACTATGGCTACCCTTCTCTCAACTTCCTGCGCAAAACTTTACCTATACTGTTACGAGGGAAATCTTCCACAAACTCAAATATCCGCGGGGTCTTATAGTGAGCAAGCTGGGCTTTACAATAAGCATAGAGTTCCTTCGAAGTTACCTTCGGATTGCTTCGTATTACAAAAGCTTTTACTATTTGCCCGCTCATAGAGTGAGGAACCCCCACAACAGCTGACTCTTTAATTCCAGGATAGCTGTTAAGAACCTCTTCTACCTCTTGGGGGTATACATTGAACCCACCTACAATAATAATATCACTCACTCGATCCACAATAGAGATATACCCCTCTGAATCTATCCGAACCACATCTCCAGTATCAAACCAGCCATCTTTAAATTTTTGCGCTGTATTCTCTGGATCATTAAAATATTCCTGGGCAACAGAAGGACCCCTGAGCCATAAAACCCCTTCCTTATCTGAAGGCAAGACTTTCCCACTCTCATCACGGATCTCATATTCGAAACCTGGCAACAAAGTTCCTACTGTTCCTATTTTTCGTCGCGCTCTATCAGGATTTACTGCCACTACTGGAGAACACTCCGTTAAACCGTATCCCTCCATCACCTCTACTCCGAAAATGGCACGTACACGATTATCCAGAGCCATAGGGAAACGGTCTCCACCACTCACTATCGTAGTAATTGTTTTAGGAGCCGGCACATTCCCCTTGGCAGCCGCAGCTACAAGAAGAGAGATCATAGCCGGAACGGCAATAATAAAATTAACCCCTGTCGCATTGATGGTTTGGAGAGTGCGATCTGGTGGCATAAAATGGGGAAGAACTACTTGTCTTGCTCCCGTAAGGAGGGGCAAAAGCCCACTGGTTGAGTAACCAAGTGTATGGAAATTTGGTAACGCATTAAGTATTATGCACTCCTCCGGCTTAAAAGCCGAGAAATGTTTTGCCGCTGCTTCAACATTGCTATATATATTCGTACCAGAAAGAGGAACTGCCTTGGGAAGGCCCGTTGTTCCTGAAGTATAAAACATAACCGCAACATCGAGACGAGAAGAGGTGCGTTTTTCTCCGTGAAACGATGGAATATTTCCATTGAGATCCCCTTTTACCACTGGTATCCCCATTGATCCCAAGGATTCCTCGTCGAAAGGGACGCTATCAGGCACTAGGATAACGAAGGGATCAGCATGTCGAATACTACGGACAAGCGAATGTGGGCCTGCCTGTAAATTTAAAGGGACAATAGTTCCGCTCAGACGCCAACATGCTACAGAAAGAGCGAGGAGCAACGGACTGTTAGGCAACATTGTTACTAGCCTCTGTCCTCCTTCAAAACCGGCTTCACTAAGCACTTTTTCCAATTTATTTACAGTAGTATTGAATCGCGCTCGGCTCCACCATTCGCCATTCCACCAAAGATACTCTCTTTCAGGATCTTTTTGGTAAAGGTCACTGACCACTTCGTCAAGTCTTTTCCCCATTTAGTAACTGCCCCCTAATACGATCGAAACTTTTATTTTATCTTTTTCGCAACGTAAGCCAATTAGAAACAGATTCTGCGCAACTCCAAAGCTCTAAGACAACATGAGAAGCTACGCCATACCCCAGTTCCCAACCAGCTTGATCTATCTCTTGCAAAGAATCTGGGTGGACACACCCCCACAAACCCCTTTCCGTAGAGCTTTTAAAGAGAAGACGGGCATAGGGAACCCTGTATCCCCGAGCCTTCTCTCCCCGATCTAAAAAGAGGCCCTTGGTAAAAGATTGGATCTGTAAAGACTCCGGCCCCCCTTCTTCCAAGATATCTGGAAGAGTAAAGATTCCGTCATAGTTAAAAAGCCCTAAACCTTCGTAGGATCGACCACCAGGAAGAGAGAAAGCCTGTCCCAATAACGGCGTCGAGCCCCCATTCACCATAATGGGTTTGCGAGAAAGAAAAAGATTTTTCACTTGTCCCTGCGTCTCGTGATCCCCTATCAAAACATCGGCGGCTAAGAAACCTATGCCGTGGGGGATATACATGGCATCTATTTCGTGAGTGGATAAAGAAACAAAAGAAGAAGTTCTTACTACGTCACAACCAAGATAGGAAAAAAGTTGCTCTGCATTATCGCCTGCAAGACTAAAAGCTGGATGATCATATACTGCCACTGTGAAATGAGATAGTTGTCGTACATTAAGATCTTGAGGACAACTCCACCGCAAATCCAACGTTGCAAGGGCCGCAATAGAAGCCCAATCTACCTGATCGACCAACCCCACAAGTTGCGCAGCTGCTGCCCTCAAAGCTAATATGAACCGCGAGCCTCTTTCAGGGAGCGAAAGTTCAAAAAGAGAAGCCCATTGACGTTGCAAGTATGCAGGGATATACCCCAGACTAATCAAAGGTGTTCTGCGCCCTTGTTCGATTTCAAGAAGCTGATATTCTCTTGGATTAAAGACCGACATATACAACATTGCCAGAACAGAGGCTGGGCCACCGGCAACTCCATCACATTGAGATACAAGGTTTTCTACAGTTCTAGCCGTTAATGTTGCAGCTGTATCCCCATATACTATAGGAACGATTCCACATCCAAGGGCTCTTCCTACTTCAATAGTTAAAGGAGAGACGGTGATCATATCTTCCTTGCTTCTCTCTCCAAGAGGAGCAATAATTATATTCAGAGCACTGCTATCAGCAGATTGCTGAAAAAGAGACTTTAAATTCTTTTGGCTGCCGCAAAGGAAGGGATCTAGCACTGTTACTGACTGCCCGCATATACGCTGTAACAGTAAAACGAGTTTCTCATCAACTCCTGCACAAAACAGCCGGAGAGGGTATCTTAGCTGTTTCATGGCGCTCATAACTAAAGCAACAGGCGGAACCTCCCCTTTTCTTCGTTCATCAGCAAGTATAAGCCGAGGGATATCCAACTAAAACGCCCCTTTTTATAGATATGAAACTTAGTGTATCATATATATCGATCGTAATATACATGATAAGACGGAGGTTGGTCGAGATGTCCGCACCATGGATCTACATTAAAGATCTCTCTCTTTACGAGGGGCAAACCGTCACAGTAAAAGGATGGATGTACAACAAACGAAGCTCTGGGAAAATTCATTTTCTTCAACTCCGTGACGGAACTGGAACGGTACAAGGCGTTATGGTAAAAAATGAGGTATCTGAAGATGATTTCGAAGAAGGGAAACGACTCTGGCTGGAAGCTTCAGTGAAAGTTGAGGGGACAGTAAGACTGGACACACGGGCCCCATCAGGAGTAGAGCTAACCATTACTGGCCTTCGGACCATACAAAATCCAGAAGAAGAGTACCCGTTGGGGAAAAAAGACCATGGGATCGATTTCTTACTCGATCATCGTCATCTTTGGCTTCGCAGTAGCCGGCAACAAGCAATCATGCGAATTCGAGAACGTGTTATATGGTCAGCGAGAGAATATCTGCATAAAGAAGGGTTTATGCTCATCGACAGTCCAATTCTCACAGGGTCCATAGGAGAAGGTGCTGCAGGTCTCTTCGAAATGGACTATTTTGAAGAGACAAAGGCATATCTGGCACAGACAGGGCAACTCTACGCAGAAGCCGCAGCAGCAGCTTTCGGCAAAGTTTACTGCTTTGGCCCTACATTCAGAGCAGAGAAATCTAAAACCCGACGACATCTCACCGAATTCTGGATGTTAGAACCAGAAGTAGCTTTTTACGACCACAATAAGAATATTGAACTTCAGGAAAAACTTGTTTCATATATAGTGGAACAAGTTTTGGACAATTGTCGTCAAGAATTGGAGAGTTTAGAACGAGATATTTCAAAATTAGAACGGATAAAAGCTCCTTTTTATAGAATAACTTACGACAAGGCTATGGAAATACTTCACGAACTAGGGAGCCAAACTCCCTACGGAGATGACTTCGGGAATGAAGATGAAACAATACTCACCCAGCAATTTGATAAACCAATTTTTGTGGAATGTTACCCTAAAAAGGTAAAAGCTTTCTATATGAAGGAACACCCGGAAAATCCTGATCTCGTTTTATGCGATGATCTTCTGGCACCAGAAGGATATGGAGAAATTATTGGAGGATCTCAGCGAGAAGATGACCTCCATCGCCTCCTTGGTCGCATTCACGAAGAGGGACTGTCTGAGGAATCTTACGATTGGTATCTTGATCTGCGCAAATTCGGAACCTTCGTTCACAGTGGATTTGGCATGGGAATTGAAAGGGTCGTGGCATGGATCTGCGGCCTTGATCATATTCGGGAAGCCATCCCCTGGCCACGGACCATCTACAGAATAAAACCTTAAAACGCTATGTGGTTACCGCTGAGATCTTCAGGGATTTTATAGTTGGTAACCATCTAGATGGGGATAAAGGGAAAGAAATTATCGTGTATAACTAATACTTTTTAATTTAAAGAGCGGGACAAACTTCTTTCGCCCCGCTCTTTCCAATCACAGCACAATAAGACAAACTTACAAGAAACTTACAGAAAAACTCCTCTCATGCGAGCAGCATCTGCTACACGCTGAATGGCTGCCATAAAGGCTGCCCGGCGCATTTTAACGTTCTTTTCCTCAGAGTAACCCCAAACTTTTTTGAAATTCTCTTTCATGATTCGGATCAAACGTTCGTTATACTCTTCTATGGACCAGAAGAATCCACCGAGGTTCTGAGCCCACTCGAAGTATGAGCCTATAACTCCGCCTGAGTTAGCAAGAAAATCTGGAACAATCAAAACGCCCTTCTCATCGAGGATAGCATCAGCACCAGGAGTTAAGGGACCATTAGCAGCTTCAACAATATATCGCGCCTTAACTTTGTCAGCGTTTTTATCGTTGATTACGCCTTCAAGAGCTGCAGGAATAAAGAGATCTACATCGAGGAAAAGGATGTCAGTAAGTCCCATCTTCTCAAGGCCTGGCTGCTCATAGCCTTCAAGAAGTTTCTTGGGATGGACATTCTGCACATGATGCATGGCCTTATCAATATCTATACCGTCTTTGCAATAATATGTTCCTGTAATATCGCTGATACCAACTACTTTTCCGCCAGCATCCTGAAGAGTCTTTGCGGCATAGGTTCCAACGTTACCAAAGCCCTGGATAGCGAAAGTCGCGCCTTTTACATCCTTCTTCAAAGCCTTGAAAAGCTCAAGAGCACACGTAGCAACACCATATCCCGTTGCTGCCGTGCGACCTTTCGATCCCCAGAGACCCACTGGTTTACCCGTAAAAATAGCAGGTTCTAAGCGGCCTCTCATTTTACTGATGGTGTCCATGAACCAAATCATCTCAGGAGCTCCTGTATTCACGTCTGGAGCAGGAACGTCAGTCCAGGCATCAAGGAAGGGCTCCATACGAGCTGCATAGGTTCTCGCTACACGTTCTTTTTCCTTCTTCGACATTTCGAGGGGATCACAGCAAACGCCACCTTTCCCTCCGCCGTAAGGAATACCTGCGAGGGAACATTTCCATGTCATCATCATAGCAAGAGCTTCACACTCGTCCAAGCAGACTTCCGGATGGAATCGAACTCCACCCTTCGCTGGCCCAACAGCCGTAGAATGTTGCACGCGATAGCCTTCAAATACCTTGATAGTTCCATCATCCATTTCTACAGGAATGGAGACTGCAACCTTACGCTCAGAGTGGCTCAGAATTTCAACAAGCCCATCTTCGAGGCCCATCTCTTCGGCAGCACCATAGAAGTTTTTCAGGGCCGTATCAAGGAGCACATTAGAGGACGTACGCTTAACCACGGACATCAAACAAACACCTCCTACAAGCTAACGGTTCACGCCATTATTCAAACCAACGTCATTAAGAACTCTTTATTTACAATAATATCACGAATTTTACATACCACCCAACAATAGACCGTCAATTTTGTTAAATAGTACTTTATACCCAGAATTAACTCGATAATTCAGAAAAAGGAATACTTTATACTGTATGTTGTGCTCTTTATACATAAAAAAGAGGAAGAGGGTTAACCCTCTTCCTCTTTCAAAGCTTCATTTTCCTAATGGCAATGACAACTTCCACAACTACTAGATCGTGAATGTCCGATGAGAGCTGATTCCACAACAAGGTTCGACGCCCAAAGGAAGCCTCTCAATTCTATTTTTACCTCATCGTTCTGGAACTCCATGAAATCTGGAATCCATAACTTTACTCCCTTTACATCATAGGAAGTATATCCCTGAGCCGCTGGCGGCATACCACTCTCTACGAGAACGGCACGAACAGCAGCTCAACCACCACCTACGTTTCTTTCAATTAAGAAAGCTTCACTCATCTTCGACAAACGTTCAAATGCTTTATCAGATATGGCGATTTTTAAATCTCTCATGCCTCTACACCTCCACTCCCTCTATCTTAAAAGCATTATACCCCCTTAAGGTATATCTGCCAACCCCTCTTCTCAAGGAATTTAGAAAAAAGTTCATCGGGTGGGGCTACAAAAATTTTCCCCTCCCGATCTTTCAGAGGTGAGGATACGTGTTTAAACTGCACTTTCCACGCATGAAGCAACGGGTGATTAAGACCAATACGATGATGCCATTCTCCATTAACCGCATCATCGCCATATTTCACATCTCCAACTATAGGATGACCGATAGAAGCCAGATGGACTCTGATTTGGTGAGATCGTCCCGTTATAAGTTCTACCTGAAGCAAAGAATAGTCCTGATCCCCTGCGATTTTTACATAACGAGTAAGGGCCGATTGTCCCTCTGGATTGACAGTTACAATATTATGCTCTCTATCTTTTAACAATGGCGCGTCTATAGTTCCTTCATGAGGGGTTTTTCCCCGAACAGCTACTAAATAAAATTTTGCTATATCGTCATCCCTCAACGCTCGCTGAAGCTCTCGAAGAGCCTGTCCATGCAGAGCAATGATCACTAAACCAGATGTGTTTCTGTCGATACGATGGATAGCAGCAGGGCGAAAATCAGCTTTTTCCCCCACAATATTCCATACTCGAGTAATTACACTGTCCCCTCCTTGGCAATCTGGTTGCACTAATAACCCAGCAGGTTTGTTAATAGCCATGAGCATGGCATCTTGATACACTATCTCGAGTTCTTTTCCATAAACAGGGGAAAGGGCTGGAGCAGGAATATTTTCTGCTGGCTCCCAAGGAACAATAACAGTTTGCCCCTCTTCAAGGTGGAAAGAGCAATCTACTTTCTTGCCATCCACCCGTACAAGGCCCTTTCGTATCCCCTTCATCATGGCTCCCAAGGGAAGACGAGGCCAAAGGGATCGAATAACCTTATCGAGCCTTCGACCCGCTTGATGAACTGAAACCTTAAAAGAGCAGGACATGCGCTATTACTCCCATTTCCAAAATCGGCGCTGAGCAGAATAGCTCCACTCAGATATCTCTTTACCATCATCAATCTGGTCTACAGCGTCTCTCCAACAATACAGCTTAAAGTCCAACTCATCTGCCGCTGAAACAATCATGGCCTCAGGAGTAGCTGGGACAACGGGAGAACCGAATTCCTTACTTCCATGATGGCTCACTACAATATGCCCTAATGCCGAAGCATACCGCTGATCAAGGTTGTACTCTTCAAAAAGACGAGCTAACCGGTTATATCCCAAAACTATGTGATCGATAACAGTTCCCTCAACTGTCATTTCGGGGGCTGGAGAGAGTTTATAAGAATCTAACTTCCCTATATCATGCAATAACGCTCCGCCAATAACAATATCTCGGTTTACTTCGTACCCAGAATGAGAGCTAGCCTCTGCCATGGAACAAGCCAATCGAGCTACTCCAAGTGTATGTTCCAGCAAACCAGAAACATATGCGTGATGGTGAGAAACAGCAGCAGGCCAAACTTTGAAGCATTCCCAGAACTCCCCCTTAAAAACAAAGTTTAAAAAATCTTTTATAGGAGAGGTACATGTTTCTATCATCCCACGAAAGTCTTTCTCCATATCTTCTTCTTCGAAAGGAGAACGCTGCACAAAAGAGTGGGGCTTATATCGCTCTTGGTCCACATAAAAAACCGCGTTAAAATTATATTGAGACTGGCCTCGAAATTCCACAACTTGACCTAAAAGACCTATGCTGTGTCCAGCCAAATCGGTGGTCAGTTCCCATGTCAGGGGATCTATCGATTGTTGAGGTTCTACACGTCGATCCCACCATTGGGCATTCCCCCAGATTTTACCCTCAAGGGCACCTTCCTCATCCATAATGGATAGCTCCCAATAGGTTTTTCCATTACGGTCTCTTTTCGATATTATTTTATTGACGACACCAAGACAATAAAATTTACTCTCCCGAGGCAGCTTTCGAACAGCTCCTGTTTTAAGATATTCAACTTCCGCCACACAAACTCCTCCTATCCTGAAACTCAATCAAGCTCCATATTTTTCTAATTTCAAGCTGTGAGCTAACAATAATCCCATAAGTTTTTCTCCCGGCAAACGCCCCAGAGTTCCAGAGGCGCAGCTCCGCTCACCAAAGAACAACGCTCCACTTCGACGGGCATAAGGGCTCCAAAGCAAAACGGGAACATCATGCCATGAATGGCCGGCGAGGCGCGATGGCGTGCTATGGTCACCTGTAATTGCTAATACATCAGGTTTCAAGTCGAGGATTTTAGGAAGAAGTCTGTCTACCTCCTCTATCACCTTCACCTTTTCACCAAAGTTACCATCCTCTCCTCTACTATCTGTGTACTTCACATGGACATAGAAAAAATTATATTCTGACCAGTATCTGCCAACAGAATGGAAAAGCTCTTCCATTGTTTCTCCTGGCTCTCCAATATCCATGCCTACAAGACGAGCCAAACCTCGATACATGGGGTATGTGGCCAATGCTATTGGTTTTATCTTGTATAGTTCAGAAAGAGAGGGGAGATGAGGCGCAGAGGAAAAACCTCTTAGGAGGCACCCATTAGCAGGAGTCTCCGATTTTAATACTTCCCAAACACGGCGAATAAAACCATTGATAATTCTCTCTGTTTTCTTTGCCTCTTCATTTTGAGCTACGGCCCAGCGCATAGGGTGACCATCTTTTTGAGGATCTGCATCATGGACAGCTTCAGACAAGCCTTCACCTGAAAAAACAACTACAAAACGATGTTCTTTGCCCGGATAGAACGTTACTTTCACATCGTCAATAGAATGAATAGCCTGCTGAAGTTTTTTTATAATTTCCTCGCTTTTTTCCGTGGGAATGCGGCCAGCTCTACGATCCACAATAATATTTTTTTCATGATCCACTGTACAAAAATTCCCCCTGGCACAAACATCTCCAGCACCTACATGAGCTCCAACACCAAGAGCTTCGAGAATTCCCCGTCCAATTGACCACGTAAGAGGATCATACCCAAAAAGAGCCAAATGGCCTGGACCACTTCCTGGCGTAATTCCAACATCTACCATAGAAAGAAGTCCCATTTCACTTTCAGCCGCTAAACGGTTCATAAGAGGAGTAACAGCCTCTTCCAATTCTGTCGATCCCTCTTCTCCTGGAAGACCCCCAAGACCATCCATGACGAGCAAAAGAATTTTCTTTTCATTCTCTGTTGCCAACGATTGAAGCAGTTCTGCACGGGACACCACGCTAACACCTCCATGAGATCGGGCTTATTTATATATATTTCAAATTTTTCTTGCAATAATATATTATCCTAATGTTTGATAAAGCATTAACGTTTCCAGGCTCTTATGTTATGATTCAAAAAGATATTTTGCTTCATAATATACGCATAAGGGGGACGTTGTTATATGAAGTTTTCCAAAAGAATCACTTCCATGCAATCTTCTCCTATCAGAAGATTGATTCCGTACGCTGATGAAGCAAAGACCAAGGGCAAAAAGGTGTATCACCTCAACATAGGCCAACCCGATATAAAAACTCCTCCCTCTTTCCTCTCTGCGATTAAAAATTTCGCTCAAGAAGTTATTGCCTATTCTACCTCTCAAGGGAGCAACGAACTTCGCGACGCTATGAGAAAATACTATGAAAATTTCAATATTCATTTCGATCGGGATCATATTCTTGTCACTAACGGGGGCAGTGAAGCCATTATGTTCTCTATTATGGCTACGTGCGATCCTGGCGACGAAATTCTGATTCCTGAACCTTTCTACGCCAACTACAATGCCTTTTCACAATGCGTAAGTGTCAATGTGGTACCTATTACCACCAAAGCCGAGGAAGGATTTCACCTCCCGCCACGAGAGAAGATAGAGCCTCTTATCTCTCCTCGAACACGTTGTATTCTCATCTCAAATCCTGGGAACCCTACAGGAACTATCTATACTCTCGATGAGATGAAAATGCTAGCTGAGCTGGCCAAGAAACACAACTTGTTTATCATAGCTGACGAGGTCTACAGGGAGTTTGTTTATGATGGCCTTAAATATACCAGTTTTGGCAATCTCCCAGAAATAGAAGACAGGGTTATTATCGTCGATTCTGTATCGAAACGCTATAGTGCATGCGGAGCTCGCATTGGATGCATCGCTTCGAAAAACCTTGATCTTATGAAGGAAATATTAAAGCTTTGTCAGGGGAGACTCTGTGTCCCAACCCTTGAGCAAGTAGGTGCTACCGCCCTTTACAGTACCCCTGTCTCTTATCTGGAAGACGTGAACAAAGAGTATCAAACGAGGCGAGATACGCTATATAAAGCTCTAAAAGAAATGCCCGGCGTAGTATGCGAACAGCCAAAAGGGGCCTTTTATGTCATGGTAAAAATGCCAGTGGACGACGCTGAAAAATTCGTTATCTGGATGTTACAAAACTACGACATCAACGGGGAAACTATGATGGCAGCACCGGGAGAAGGATTTTATGCTACTCCCGGGCTTGGCAAGAATGAAGCCCGCCTCGCTTACGTATTAAATAATGAAGATATTGTAAAAGCTATGAACATTTTGAAAGGTGCCCTTGAGGCATATCCTGGCAAAATAGAATCAATAGCAGCTAAATAAGAGATAAAAAACGGTATCTTAAAAAATATAAAGGCCCTTTTCGGATAGTATTCCGGGAAGGGCCTTTATGATAGCATAGAGACTACCATCTAGAGAATTTGAAGGGAGCGTCATCCCAATGTCACTACGGGTCAAAGAGGCTTTAGCTAAAGATGTAGGTCATGGTATTGCGCGAATGGATCCTCAAGACATGAAAAAATATGGGCTCTCTGAGGGACAAATAGTTCTTATAGAAGGTAAACGCCAGACTCCTGTGAGAATTCTATCTTGCGATTCCAGTGATATGGGGCAACAGATCGTCCAGATTGACGGCATTATCCGGGAAAACGCCCATGTCGGTCTGGATGAAAAGATAAAAGTGCTTAAAACGGATCATCATTTTGCGGGAAGTATTGCCCTCCGCCCTCTTACCACTACTCCATTACTTGAGAAAGAACGTGACTCTATCTATCTTAGTTCACAGTTGGAAGGCCTCCCCGTCCTCAAAGGAGACAGAATCCGGGTAACACTTTTTGGGACAAGAACATGCGATTTTCTCGTATCAGACACAACGCCAGACAGTGTTGTGATTATTAGCACTGCTACATATGTTAATGTGGAAAAGCAATCTTCCTCCCTACAAAAGGCAAGCCGTATATCTTATGAGGATATAGGTGGGCTTGGTCCCCAGATTCAAAGAGTGCGAGAAATGATTGAGCTCCCCCTCCGTTTCCCCCAAGTTTTCGATAGGTTGGGAGTACAACCTCCTAAAGGTGTGCTGCTGTACGGGCCTCCAGGAACAGGGAAGACAGTGATCGCACGAGCTGTAGCCAATGAAACAGACGTCTATTTTACACATATTTCAGGCCCTGAAATTATTGGGAAATTCTATGGTGAAAGTGAGGAACGACTTCGCAATGTTTTTGACGAAGCTCAGGCTCATTCCCCCGCTATTATTTTTATAGATGAAATCGATGCTATCGCCCCAAAACGAGAGGAAATGGGGGGCGAAAAACAAGTAGAGAGGCGAGTCGTTGCTCAACTTCTTGCCTTAATGGACGGTCTTGAATCTCGTGGGCAAGTTATTGTGATTGGGGCTACCAATATTCCCAACACTCTTGATCCCGCATTGCGCAGACCAGGACGTTTTGATAGGGAAATCGCCATCCCCATCCCGGACCGGAACGGTCGGCTTGAAATACTGCAAATTCACACTCGAGGCATGCCTCTGGCACAAGATGTAGATCTTCCCCGGCTTGCAGAAATTACTCATGGTTTTGTAGGAGCGGATTTAGAAGCTTTGGCAAAAGAAGCCGCTATGGCATCCCTTCGGCAACTCTTGCCAAGTATAGATTATGAAAAAGCTCAAATTCCCTATGACCTACTGCTCTCCATGAATGTCTCCATGGAAAATTTTCTCGATGCTCTGAAGGAAGTAGAGCCTTCTGCGATTCGAGAAATTTTTGTGGAGGTTCCAGATGTAACTTGGGACGATATTGGCGGACTCGATACGATTAAGGAAGAACTTATTGAAGCTGTACAATGGCCACTTAAATATAGTGAAATCTATGAAAAGTTTAACATAACGCCGCCACAAGGTATTTTGCTCTATGGCTCCTCCGGTACGGGGAAAACCCTCCTTGTTCGAGCGCTGGCCCATGAAAGTGGAGTTAACTTTATTCCCGTCAAAGGCCCCTCGCTCATGTCAAAGTATGTAGGTGAAAGCGAACGGGCTATTCGGGATGTTTTTAGAAAGGCCAAACAAGCCTCTCCGTCTATCCTCTATTTTGATGAAATTGAATCTCTCGTTCCCATACGAGGGCGAGACAGCGGTGCTGGTGCCAGCTTTACAGAACGCGTAATCAGCCAATTTCTGGCAGAAATGAGCGGCATAGAAGAATTAAAGAGCGTCACAGTTCTGGCCACAACAAATAGGATCGATCTTATCGACCCCGCTCTCCTTAGCAGTGGCCGTTTTGATGTAGTTTTAGAACTACCGTTACCAGACAGGGAAGCTAGAGGAAAAATTTTCAAAATCCACCTTCGCCAGAAACCTTTAGCAAAAGACGTAAAAATAGAAAAATTAGCAATACAAACGGAAGGCCGCTCGGGAGGAGATATTGCTCTTCTTTGTAGGAAAGCCTCTGCTCTGGCCATTCGAGATTACCTAAAAAACAAGAAGTGGAAAGTTCCCCTTTTACAGAACAAACATTTTGAGGCAGCTTTTGTTTTCTTAAGAGATCATTTAGGGAAGAACTAGACAAGGAAAAGCGGCAGGATAAATACAAGAATATCTCGTTTTTATTCTGCCGCTTCAAACGTACGTAAAGCCTAATAAAGTACCCTATAGATAAATAGGTTCCCCATAACTTTTCTTACATAATTCCTTGTTTCATTGTAAGGAATATCTTCCATCCATTCATCAAAGGGGCGATCCTCTCCCTCTTTTATCCACTTCCCTACAGATCCACTTCCTGCATTATAAGCTGCTACCGCCCACTCCAATCGTCTGAAACGCTTCTGTAATCTAGCCAGGTGAGAAGCACCAAGCAAAATATTTGTCGCTGGATCCCATAAATCTGCATTTCCCATCTCCAGAAGCCGAGCCTCTTCTTGTCCTGTCGCAGGCATAAGCTGCATAAGACCGACAGCTCCCACCCAGCTATTCACGTCAGCATCAAAAGCACTTTCCTGTCGCATAACAGCCCAAATAAGATTCCCCTCTACGCCAAAACGCTGAGAAGCAGACTCCACAAGATTTTTAAAGGGCCTAGGATAGAGAAAGCGTATCCCCTCTCGCGGCAGAGGTACATTCTTGAGCAGCGTAGAGGACAAAGAAGAAACGGTGCTATAAGCACCGGCTTCATCTCCAAGCCATTCTGATAAAACTGCAGCTCTGTACATAGCGGAAGGAGTCCCTTCCTTCAATAAGCTCAGTTTGGCATAAAAAACAAAACCCCATTTTTCAAGAATACCCTGCGACCGATTGAGTTCAGAAGGGATCTCGTTACTAAAAGAGGGCCCTCCTGGAGAGGCGAGAGAACTATAAATAGAGAGAGGATATTCAGCGAGGAGTTGATAAAAACGTTCCTCAGCTTTATTCTTTTCCCCTACTTTTTCGTATCCACGAGCTGTCCAGTACAAAAGACGCTCTCTCCACACACCCTCGCCGCCCGATAGAAGCTGTTCCCATATTACAAGAGCATCTTCCGTCCTCTCTTTCTTCCAGGCTTCCCATGCTCGATCCCAAAGGATCGATCGCGCCCCTTCCGACGTAGGGTAACGTTCTATAAGTTCTAGTTCTAAGTTTTTCTTAACATCCCCGTCAGCGACAGTAAAAAGAGCAAATAGTGCTTTGGATCGAAATGGAACTGGGCCACTATCTGCAATACGACGTAATGAAGCTATAGCTTTTTCTTCTTCTGCCCGCCCTGCTAAAACACCAATTCGACGAATAGAGGATTCCGCATACCCCTTCCCATTCATAGCTAACCATTCCCATAAATCCAACGCCTCTTTATAGCGCTCCAGCCGATAGCAAGACATCGCTCGATAATAACGGGATTTTAACCCTTCTGCTGAATCTAGAGGAACAGATAAAAAAAGGGAGATAGCTTTCTTGTAATCCCCTTTTAAGTACGCTGCGTAACCGACAGCTCCAGCCACAGCTGCATTCCAAGGTTCCGGGCTCTTTTCTAGGACAGAAAAAGCTTTTTTGTTGAGAGGCTCAAAACGTACAAGCTGTAATCCATAAGCCACGTTATCACCTGGGAGGGAAAGAAGCTCGTTCAGAGTTTGGACTGTCTGAGCTTGGCTAGTGGAAAGCTTCAACATGGCTTCAAGCCAGCCCCTTTTCTCCTCATCTGTTGCTGTCAAGCGATACAGAGCATAAGCTACGTAATAGTTTAAGCCTTCCGGAGCCCTTGAGTAGAGAAAATGAGCCGCCTGTAATGCTTGAGCTATATTCCCCGTACGTTCGTGAGCCAAAACAATCATCATATCTCTATAAGGAATCAGCTCTTCAGGGAGCTCGCTTCCTATTCTCTGCAAAACATCTAAAGCTTCTTTCCAGCGTCCTTGAAGCCAAAAAGCATTTGCCACAAGAGAAAGCTCTCGCGGCGAAATCGTCTCTCCCTGCTGATAGAGGGAATCGAGTAACTTCCAATCTCTATTCCAAAAGGCTTGATCCAGAGAAGGTCTTTCTTCTGCGGAAAGGGCCAGTACTCCCGCTCCATTTACCAGTAAAAGGATTCCTAACACCATTGCCAGAGTTCGAAGATATCTCCTTGTCAAACTACTCTCCTCCTTCCACTCCGGAGTGTGGATATTCTATTATACAAGAATGATATATACTCTTGAAATTTTATAAATTACAAATAAGATCATTGTTTTTACTCTGGAGCCTCTGAATATTCTATGCTAGCATGAGTCTAGAAAAAATAGAGAGAAGGTGGCGAGATTATGTGTTGCTTCTTTAAAAAATTTGTACTCTTTCTTTTTATTCTTTCTCTCTCAGCTGGAGCTGCAGAAGCTGCCCTATCTCCACAACAGCTTGAACGGGCATGGGAAAGAATATCTAAGGCTGCTGGGCTGGAAACAGCTCCTATTACTATAGAAAATAAAAAAGAACCCAATGCTTGGGTTCAATTTTCTGGAGATAATCGTTCCGTCCACGTTACATCAGGACTAATGAACCTTCTCGATACAGAAGATGAAATAGCTGGAATTCTCGGCCACGAGACGGGCCATATCAAGCTGAATCATTATGGAAGTACGGTAGGGCGCAATCTCCTCTGGACCCTTCTTTTCAAGAATATCAAAGGCTCCAGTGGCGAGATTCTTGCCAATCTTGGTGTCGGCCTTGCAGAATCTGGTTTTAGCCGAGAACAGGAAGTAGAAGCAGATGACTATGGGGTGGATCTGGCTGTTAAAGTTGGATATAGCCCTTGGGGGCTAGTTAAGGCCTTGGAAAAGATGCGTGATGCAGGGTATGCTACATCGCCCAGTGGCTTCAACTCCCATCCTCCTACAGAGCGGAGATTGCAACATATACGGGAAACCGCTTCAAAATACAGCAAATAAAAACTTCGCCTAAATGTATATTTTATTCTTCACTAAAGTGAGCATATTCTTGCTTTTTTCAATGTTATAATTGTCTTATCATGTCTTCTTTTTTCTTGTTTATATCAATGTAGTTTACAATTTATGGATTTTACGGCCTTGTTTTTAGATTTGTTTGACTTTCTATAACGCCAATGGGGAGGCGATATGTGTGAGCAAAATTTGGGAGGCAAATTTCAGTTACAATGCTGTGAACGTAAGGCCTTCGCCTATTAGAGAGATGCTTTCTGTTATCAAACAACCTGGTATGATTTCTTTTGCAGGAGGAATGCCTGCTCCAGAGATTTTCCCGATTGATGAGTTTTATGAAGGAGTCCACATTCTTAAAGATGATGGTAAAAATCTCCTTCAATATGGGACGACAGAGGGCTACCTCCCTTTGAAAGAATTTTTGGCAGAGTGGACCGCCCCGCGAATGGGGCGAGCTGTGTCTCCTACAGAAGAAATGATTATTACCACTGGATCCCAACAAGCTCTTGACCTTTTCTCTTGGGCCATGATAGACAGAGGCGATTATGTCATCACCGAAGATCCTTCATACCTTGCTGCCCTCACTACTTTCTATAATCATGGAGCCCGCTTCATCGGCATTCCTACGGATAGGAACGGTATGCAAGTCGATCTGCTGCCGGAAGCCATAGAAAGAGCTCGTAAAGAAGGAAAGAATATAAAGTTCATTTACACTATCGTTAATTTCCATAATCCTGGCGGCTCTACCATGTCAATTGCAAGGCGGAAAAAGCTTGTGGAATTTTCTCATAAATACAATATACCTATCTTCGAAGACGACCCTTACGGTTATGTGCGTTATGACGGAGAACATCTCCCATCTATATTTTCTTTCGATAGTCAGGGAGGAGTTGTCTACGCTGGCTCTTTCTCCAAAATTCTATCGCCAGGCAGTCGTGTAGGATGGGTTGCCGGTTCCAAAGATATTATAAGGAAAATGACGGTGTTTAAACAGGCTACAGACCTGTGCACTAGCACCATTACCCAAGCGTTGGTAGCCGAATATTGCCGCAATGGCTATCTCGATAAACATTTACCCGTCATTATCGGTAACTACCGCGTTAAACGAGACGCTATGGACGAAAGCTTCAAGCGCCATCTCGATCCTTTAGGGGTATCGTGGGTTAAACCTGAAGGAGGATTCTTTTACTGGCTCCATTTCCCTGGGGTCAATACTCATGATCTCTTCAAAAAAGCTATCGAAAAGAAGGTAGCTTTCGTAGTTGGAGAACCTTTCTGCACAAACCCAGGAAGTGGAATTCATAACGCTCGACTGTGCTTCACATTCCCTACGCCAGAGGTAATAGAGGAAGGAGTTAAAAGGTTGGCGGTAGCAGTGCAAGAACTGGTTCAAACCGTTGAAGCATAGGAGTGTACTCCGCTGCTACCAGAAAAAAGAATAGATAAAAAGAGCCCGTGTGTAAAACATAACGGGCTCTTTTTGAACGACAAGGGAGGGAATTGCAAGCGTGGACAATTTTTGGGAACCTCTCTATAGTGAAGCAGCACAAAAAATAAAACCTTCTCCTATTCGTGACATCTTCCATATTATTAGAAAACCTGGCATGATCTCTTTCGCAGGTGGAATGCCCGACCCAGAAATTTTTCCAATAGAACAGTTTTATGAAGCCTCGTCCATTATCCGAAAGCATGGGAAAGATATTCTTCAATATGGGGTTACAGAAGGATATCCTCCCCTCAAGGAGTTTCTAATTCAATGGCTCGCCCCCCGTTTGGGACGCACAATCTCCATGGAAGAGATACTTATAACTTCTGGATCTATTCAAGCAACAGACCTTCTCACCCTCTCTACTATTAATCGTGGAGATTACGTTATTACAGAAGAGCCCACTTTTCTGGGAGCCACTATTGATATGTATAATCATGGAGCTCGTTTCCTTTGTGTCCCTTGTGATAACCACGGTATGGAAGTAGACAAACTACCTGAAATCATAGATAAAGCTCATGCAAAAGGGAACCGCATTAAATATATTTATACCATTCCCAACTTCAATAATCCTTCCGGTGTTACCATGAGCTTGGAGCGGCGTAAAAAACTGATAGCTATTGCTCAAAAATACAAAATAGCCATTCTGGAGGATGATCCTTACGGTTATATCCGTTTTGAGGGAGAAAATATACCCCCTCTCTATTCTCTTGATAAGACAGGCCTCGTCATCTATGCTGGATCTTTTTCAAAAATTCTTGCGCCAGGAACGCGAGTAGCGTGGTGTTGCGGCAATAAAGACATTATTAGAAAAATGGCAGTCTTTAAACAAGGAGTAGATACATGTACGAGCGTAGTGGCTCAGGCTCTCGTTTATGAATATTGCCGATTAGGATATTTAGAGTCCTTCCTGCCTCGAATTGTAGATCATTATAGAAAAAAACGGGATTACATGGAGGACGCATTGAACGTCCACCTACCTGAAGAGACCGCTTTTTTTCATACTCCAGCTGGTGGTTTCTTCTATTGGGTTGAAACCCCCTATATATCATCGAACGACCTCTTCGAAAAGGCACTAGAAAAAAATGTAGCCTTTGTAAAAGGAGAACCTTTCTATCCCAACGGAGGAGGGGCACATCACTTACGGCTTTGTTACACATTTCCTTCCCCAGATATGATCGATGAAGGGATACGTCGGCTCGGAGTGTCTGTGAGAGAGCTTTTATAGTACCTAAAGTGGAAGATTAAAAAAAGGGCTGCTTAACAAGAAGCAGCCCTTTTTGTTGTAATATACGTATAGAAAATATTATGATCGTTTAAAACGAAGGGAGGTTATGTAACTATGCCTGAAGAAACCATCGCTGCAATCTCTACTGCCTGGGGAGAGGCTGGTATTGCTATCGTGAGACTTTCTGGTCCAAACTCTAGAATTTTAGCAGATGAAGTAGTTCAAGGCCTCATTCCTTTAGCACAAACACCCCCTCGTTTTTTGCGAAATGGCTATCTCCTCGATGAAAAAGGAGTATGCATTGATCAGGTGCTTTATTCCTGGTTTAGGTCTCCAAAAAGCTACACTGGGGAAGAAATGGTAGAAATATCCACCCATGGAGGCACTTTGGTTGCTCAAAAATGTTTAGAGCACCTCATTAAAAAAGGAGCTCGCCTAGCCGAACCTGGAGAGTTTACAAAACGCGCTTTCCTCAATGGGAAAATTGACCTTTCGCAAGCAGAGGCTGTTCTCGGTATTATTCGTTCAAAAAGTGAAGAAGCTCTTAGGGCTGCAACCCGCACTCTTCGCGGAGAACTTTCCACCTTTGCCCATGATATCTACAACGAACTGCTCTCGCTCTCCGCAAGCGTTGAGGTTGGATTGGATTTCCCTGAAGAAGACCTTCCCTATATAGACCGTAACGACGCAGAATCAGGATTTTGGATGTTACGTCAGAGCTTGGAAGATCTATTGGATCGTTGCAACACAGGGTTACTCCTCAGAGAAGGAATACGAGTAGCCCTTGTAGGTCGTCCCAATGTAGGAAAATCGTCTCTTCTTAATGCTCTGTTGAAGGAATCTCGAGCGATAGTAACAGCCATTCCAGGAACTACGAGAGATCTCATCGAAGAAGTTCTTACATACCGAGGCATTCCGATACGTTTAGTAGATACAGCAGGGATCGGTGCGCCTACAGACGAAGTTGAAGCTATAGGAGTCGCTCGAGCAGAACAAGCGATGAAAGAGGCTGATATTCGGATCTGGGTTATCGATGGAAGCGAAGCCCTTACGTCTGTAGATCTGTCTTTGGCACAGAAAATTTCCGCTACTGACCATATTGTAGTCATAAACAAAGCCGATTTACCTATGGTTGTCACAGAAGAAATAATCAACGGTATTCTGCCGGAGAGCCCCGTATTTGTTATCTCTGCACAAAAAAAGGAGGGGTTGGAATCTCTCAAAGACGCTATTGTTGCACGTATTGCAGGAGGGGGAACATTAACCTCAGGCCTCAATGCTTCCTCGCGTCAAGTCGGAGAGATCCGAAAAGCCATAGATTCGCTTGCGCGCGGGATAGAGGCGTTAGAATCTAAACTGGGAGATGATGTAATAGCATTGTGTCTTTCTGAGTGTCGGCAAGCTATGGAGCGTCTTCTCGGTCTCTCTGTAGACGATGCTCTTCTGAACAAAATTTTTAATGAATTTTGTGTAGGAAAATAGATACGCCAGAGGAAAGGGGCAATAGATTATGAAGAAAAGCGCTTCCGCCAATTATCCTATACATGACTTGATTCGAGAACGTTGGAGTCCACGCTCTTTTACAGAAGAAATTCCGTCCAAAGATAAAATATTGTCGCTTTTTGAAGCGGCACGTTGGGCACCGTCATGTTATAACGATCAGCCTTGGTTTTTTCTTGTAGCTATAAAAAATAACCATGAGTCTTTTCGCAAGATGCTCTCGTGTCTAGCTGAACAAAATAGCATATGGGCTCAAAAAGCCCCTATTTTAATCATCGCTTTGGCTCGAACAACTTTTTCATTGAATGGGAAAACAAATCGCCATGCATATCATGACGTAGGAATGGCTATTCAAAATATTGCTCTGCAAGCAACCGCTCTCGGCCTGGCAGCTCATCCTATGGCGGGTTTCTCTTCCTCTCGCGTCAAAGAACTTTATAACGTGCCTGCAGATTTTGACCCCATTACTGCTATTGCAGTAGGATTCCCTGGTTCTCCTGACGCTTTGCCAGAGGAACTACGCCAGAAAGAGCTGGAAACACGATATAGAAAAAGTCTTCAGGATTTTGTTTTTGTAGATGAGTGGGGCAAATCTATATCATAAAGAACGAAAAGGTACGCTCCTCCAGGCTCCTATTGTTTTCCTCCAGCTGGGAATCCATATCATAAAAGATAAAAGGGCCTGGTTCTACATGAACCAGGCCCTAAAAAACACAAGTTACTGACGTTTCTGAATCCACTGTGGGTAATTTTCTCCAAGAGCAGGGATACTTAAAAGATCACCGGAATCTCGAGAAAGCTTAAACTTCTGTTCTACCTCTCTTATAATGTTTTTACCTTCATCTAAAATTTCTACACGAACTTTATGTGCCTTCCCTACTACAAAAACAGAATCTCTTCCCCCTGCCTTTAACATTACAGGTTCATCCACGCTGCTTATATACACTTTTACCCACGGATAGGGCTGAAAAGACTGCTCTCCAATCGTGATAGGCTTATTATCTACAAGCAACGTATATCCTTTCCCCACGTTATAAAGTAAGAAAGAAAAAAGCACCAGAATTACCATCAGCCCTACATTAACCGTTAATCGCCTCATTATTACGCCTCCCGTCTCTTCTCCGTCGTCAGGCATTGCCGCGTAAAGCTCGTCGCGCCCGCTCCCTATCACGGTGACGTCGCCACGAGTGAAGCACAAGGGCTATAGCGATGATTCCGTAAGAAACAAAAACACGGAAGTATTCTCCCAGCTGGGCTTCTCCTATAAGATATTTCCCTGCCATAGGAGAAACAACAAACATCAAATGGAAGAGTATAACCCCTATGAATACATTAGGAATTGTGGCCTTTGAAACGCTGGCTCCCCCAACAAGCAAAGCTGCGATGGCAAACATTCCCGCTTGTTCGTGGCTATTATACGTGTTCATCGTTCCAATGTTCTGAAGGAAAATAATCTGTCCATAACAGGCAAGAACGGTAGAAATAACAATAGATATAATTCTCGTTCGCTCCACAGGAATACCCGCCGAATCAGCAACTTCCATATCCTGCCCCACAGCTCGCATATCTTGCCCTAACTTTGTCTTTCGGAACCATACTACAAAGACACAGAAAAGGGCAATAACGATAAAAGTAGCCACGGGAATCGCAACCCCACCAATAGTAATAGGGATGAGATTATCGAGACATTTCCGAATGTTTTCTAGATTCGTAACGTTACGGATGCCAAAACCTCGAGACAGCACAAGATCAGGGCTTTTAATGGGAAATACGCTGCCAAACCCATAAAGAACGATAAGCTGATAGACCCCATTCATAAAAAACCCCAAAATAAAGGACGTAACCATTTCACGTCCTTTAGCCTTGTTGAGAATAACACCACACATCCACCCTAAAAATATAGCTAGAGGGGTGGAAATAATCATAGCCAGAAGCATTCCAGGCAACCCTACTACATTCCAGTCTGTAATGAGGATAAGGCCGATCTCGCCAGCCATAGCCCCAAGGACCATTCCGAAATTGAGGCCCATCCCTGCCATAATAGGAATGAGAAGGGAAAGGACAAGAAAGGAATCTCGAGCTAGCCGAACGAGCATTTCCTGCACAAGATATTGCGTGGAAAATCTCGAAATAGGGATAGCTACGGCGCTCAATACCAAGAATATTATTGGAACTGCGTTGCTAATAAGAAAATGAGAGAGGTCGTCTCGGAAAGACGATTTTTTTGTCATCATGATTTCATTTTCACCGCCCTCGTGAGAGCATACAGAATCATGCCGTTAGAAACAATGATTCGTATAACTTCCGACATGTCCGTCTCGATTAAACTATTAATAACCGATGGCGTCATTGTCAAAATACCCTGGAACAAAATTGTCCCAACAACCACGTTAAAGATAGAGGCCTTGTTCACCGATGCTCCCCCGATAAGAATGGCAGCCACTGCGGGGAAAGCCATATAAAAAGGCCCCATGTACAACTGAATAAACCCGAAACTCTGCTCATAAATAATAATCCCTACGGCTCCTAAGACAGTGGAGAGAACGACAGAGAGAGTTCTCATTTTATCTACATCCACCCCTGATGCTTTTGCATATTCCGGGTTTGATCCTACAGTGGTCATTGCTGTTCCAATCTTTGTTTTCATAAAGAGCCACATGAGAAAACACATGAGGGCAAAAAACAGAAGCATCCCCGTGGGGCAATAAAAGAATCTTCCGATTTTAAAAGCAAAAATATCGCTGATAGCCTTACTCCAAAAGCCATCGACAGAAATGGTGGTACGTAGCCCCGTTCCAGCATACCCCCACACCATGTTGGGGCTTTTATAAGGGAGCATTAGCCACATAATACACATGAAGGCCACAGAAGAGAAACCTACATACGTAGCTATCATCATCTCTCCGCCTTTAACTCTGTTAAGGAGCTGTCCATACAACCATCCTAAGACGGCCGCAATAGGAACAGCGATAACCATTGCTATCAAAATCCCCGGAAGCCCGGTAACTCCTATTTCAATACTGGTCACTGCACCTAGAAGGCCAGCAATAATTCCTAAGGGGAGGCCAAAGTTCAAGCCACACCCAGCCTGAACCATGGGAACCATGGCTAATACCATAACACCATTCATTCCAAAACGAACCAATGTATCGCTTATAGAAGCATCGACCCGAACTCTTACAAAGGGAGCGACAACAAAGAGGACCCCTAGGAATAAGGCTATTATTACCCGTGGCCATCCAGCTTTTTCGACAAAGCTTCGCAATGTATTCATCATGCTCCCACCTTCTCCGCACCATTTTGAATAGCACCAAGCATAAGCAAACCGAACTCGGTGGACGGGCTTGTCGCAGGACGGGTTCCTGCTATTTTCCCTTCATTGACAATCGCTATCCTATCGCAAATTGAACGAAGTTCTTCAAGCTCGGAAGAAATCATAACAATAGTCGTACCTTGTTTTTGATTATATTCACGAAGGGTATCGAGAACAACTCTCTTCGCCCCCACGTCAATACCCCGCGTAGGTTCAGATACGAAAAGCAATTTAGGATTTAAAGCAAAAGCCTTCGCTAAACATATCTTCTGCTGATTACCACCAGATAGTTCTTGAACTCGCTGATGTCCGCCTGTGCACTTAATATCCAGAGACTGAATATACTCTTCAGCACATTCCGCTATAGCCTTTTCATCTCGAATTTTAACAAGCCCTCCACATACTGGCTTCAAAAATTTGTTTTGTGTCTGAAGAGCTGTGAAAATAATGTTCCACGATATGGGTTCTTCCAGCAAAAGCCCCACACCGCGACGATCTTCTGATACAGAAGCTATTCCAAGAGAAAGGGGAGAGCGAGGATCATTCAAAACGATAGCCTGTCCACCAAAAGAGACTGAGCCACCAGAAGGATACATGCCCATAATGCCGTTAGCTATGCCAAGCTTCCCCTGACCTGCCAATCCTCCGATACCAAAAATTTCCCCTTCTTTAACTGTAAAAGAAACGTCTCGGACAGTCTCTCCAGGCATATCTACCCACAGATGCTCCACATGAAGAATATCTTTACTTAATGGTTTTTCCCTTTCTTGCCGAGCAAAAGCAGATTCAATGCTTCTCCCCACCATATGAGAGGCAATCTCCATTACATTCGTCTTTTCCGGAGTTGTTTCATGTACAACTTGGCCATCTCGCAAAATTATAATTTTATTGCAAACATCGATAACTTCATGCAATCTGTGAGAAATAAAGATTATAGCAATCCCCATAGACGACAACTTTTTCATTGATGCTAAAAGTATCTCTGCTTCCGATTCTGTCAAAACAGCGGTAGGTTCATCCAGCACTAAAAGCTGCGTCTTTTCTTTATCAATTTCTCTGGCTATTTCAGTGAATTGTTTATGCCCGACAGGCATTTCCGATACGAGAGTATCTGCATCTATAACTACATTGAGTTTTTCAATAGCTTTTACAGCTCGATCTTTCATTTTAGACGTATCAAGGGTCCGAAGACGCTCCCCAAAAGACTCCACAAGAACATTGTATTTTGTAGATTCTCTATTCAAAACAATATTTTCTGCGGTAGAAAAACCTGGGATCAGGGAAAATTCCTGATGTACCATGCCTATTCCTGCCTCTAAAGCGTCAAAAGGGCTTTTGAACTGAACTTCCTGGCCGTTAATACTAACTTTTCCCTCATAGCCTCCAGTTTCTTGAATAACCGGCATTCCAAATAATATATTCATGAGGGTGGATTTGCCGGCACCATTTTCTCCGACCAACCCCAAAATTTCCCCTTTTTCAAGGGTAAAACTAATATCCTTCAGAACTCTGTTACCAAAATACGCTTTACCGATGTTTTCCATTCTCAATAAGGGCTCAGATAAAGCCATTATAGTCACCTCTTCATACTCCAAGGCCCCTCTTACAGCAGGCCTTAGGCCTTATTTTCCCCTGCTCTTATAAACAGGAAAAAGGGGAGGAATAGGGACTTCCTCCCCTTTTAGGAAAGGCTTAAGTTATATTCACGGAGCCTACTATTTGATGGTGAAGTATTTTTCAGGAACAACGACATCGGTCATACCAAGATATCCAAGACCGAACACATAGGTATCCTGATAGACGAGCACGTGATTCTTCTTCTCTACGCCGGTAGCTACATCGGTATAAAGACTTCCGTTCCATTTAGCTCCTGGTGTATATTTTCCGTAGCAATCAAAAAGCTGCTCCACATTACCCACTTCTGATGTTTTCTCAATAACTCTCTTCGCAAACTCACCAAGAGCTGCGGTAGTGGTGTAACCATAAGAGTACGCCCATGTGCCCATTCTCTTGGCACCGCCCTTATCAGCAACAGCCTTCTCTACTCTTTCAAGGATTGCCGGCCAATCGCCTTTCACATCAGAAAGCTCGATGCCCAAAGCTCCGGGATACCCCATAAGAGGTGAAGGAAGGTCGGCCTCCACAAAATAGCCGCCCTCTTCAGCAATTCTCTTCAACAAAGGTTCGGTATGAGCGTCATTGGTGCAGAAGAAAGCCGTATCTTTTCCATATTTTTCAAGCCAAGCTGGAACCTTTTCAAGAATAAACTGCTGTGCTCCTGCTACGCCAACGTCGCTCGTGGGATCTGGAGCCGTCTCAAAATGGAAACCCATCCCTAGATCTTTACAAGCCTCTTCCATAATGTTACGACGACGGGAAAGGAGCTCATAGCTCATATGGCGCGGGAAGGAAATATGAACAAATTCTTTTGCTCCCATTTTCTGGGCTGCTGCAACAATCAAGTAGCCTCGAGCAATATTGTCACAGTTAATAACTAAGTCTGCGGCAGACTCGATAACACCTGGATCTTCGTGAGCTTCACCAGCAAAAAGAAGGATGTCAGGGCGTTTCTCACGCACTCTTCGGAAAGCTTCTGTGGTTCCTGGGATAGCCTGGTTCACCACGATGGCCTTCATCAATGGGTCGTCGGCAAGACCAGCTATCTGAGCAATAGTCGTTTCCATTTCTACCATGAAGTTATCAGGGTATGTAATATGCTGGATCATGCCACCGTCGCTGACGCTTCCGTACTCTTCAATAAGACGCTCAGCGCCACGAAGGTCATCTTCCGACTGAGAAACTGTACCTGTGCAAATACCGATATGGAACTTGGCAGCTTCAGCTGGTGCTTCTGACGTTTTCTCCGCTGGAGCTTCGGCTGGTTTCTCTGCCGGCTGTTCAGCCGGTTTTTCTGCTGCCTGCTGTTGAGGTGCAGGAGCCTGCTCCTGAGGTTTGTTGCCTACAACCATCCAACCTCCAACTGCAACAAGAAGAACAATAACCAAAATGACGAGTTTCTTCATTACCCTACCCCCCACTTAATAAGTATGAATCAACTTACTTGTTTGAAGAGTATCTCATTGCTATTTTATTGTCAATGCATAGAAAAGACAAGATAATTGTTTATTAGAGAGTTATTTCTTTACTAAGGTAAATAAAAAAATAAAAAATAAACGGGAGGACAGTTGCGTCCTCCCGTGGGAAAGGGGAATATATTTTAAAATGGCACGGCCAAGCCATTCAAAAAATATAAAACTCTATCTACAGCACTTCAGCCATACCCGCCATGAGTACAACAAAAAGAAACGCTGCTCCGGCACAGGCAGAGAGTATAACCCGGTTTTTCATAGTTCCTCGAACCTCCTTTAAGCTTGAGAGAAAATCCTTTTTAACTCTGGTTATAGTATAGATAAAAAAAGCACAAATATCTTGGGGTAAAAACACAGTAAAAGATATTATTTACTGCAAATTATTGTATTTTTAGACAAAACATGCTTAAATAAAAACAAAATTCCCGTAAGGGGGAACTATCAAAATGCTTGATAAAATAGCACAAAAAATAGCTTCATCCACAGCAGAATTAATCGGGATAGATATTATTATCACCGATGAAAAGGGGATGATTATCGGGGCAAGCGATCCCAGTCGGAGAGGCACTCTTCACGAGCCATCGCTAGAGGTCATTCGAACCGGACAAAACTCTATTCAACAGGAACAAGACGTACAACACTTACAAGGGGTAAAATCTGGGGTGACTCTTCCTATAGAATTCACAGGGAAACGGATAGGAACCATAGCCCTTGCAGGAGTTCCCTCAAAAGTAACTCCGTTTGGAATGCTCGTGAAGAAACACACGGAGCTTATCCTCAGCGAAAAAATGTTTTCTGAGGTTTTCTTCCTCCGAAGCAGGGCCATCCAGAGCCTTTTAGAACAAATAGCTGCTTTTGATCCAGAAAAAGATGATGAAACTTCTCTCTTGGCTACTGCGAGAGGCCTTGGTTTTGAACTGCAAATTCCGAGAATAGCTGTCGCTATAGAACTTCTCGATGCCCGTGCCGTTATCTCTCAGGGATTAGAGATTGAAACCGTTCCTTACACACAAATGGACATTATGATGGCCATTCGAACTATTTTTAATCGCCCACAAGATATTTCTACGATGATGGATTCCGGTCGTTACGAAATCCTACGGGCAGCCAACGCTCTACTCAATGAAAAAGAAGTTGTACAGAGAACCTGGAAGGAATGCGAAAAGCTGAAGAAACTCATGGAAGGGAAAGGACTGCATGTTGTAATAGGAATTGGTTCTTTAGCTCAAGATATATCATGCTTACCAGCGTCTCATCGTGATGGATGGAAGGCAGTTACCATTGGTAAAAACATCCACTATAGACCCAGTATATACTCTATCTCCGATTTGATGCTCGAAGATTTACTGACTACTGCGAGTCGAGATATAGCGAAGCGCTATCGGGAATCCATCCTGGCCCCTTTAAAAGCAACATCAGACAGCGTTGAACTTATAAACACGTTCCGCGTTTGGTGCGAACATCGTTTCAGCCCAAGTGGAGCTGCAAAAGCTCTTAGCATTCACAAAAATACCCTTAACTATAGAATCAATAAAATAGAGTCTATGTGCAATATCGACTCTCAGAATTTTCGCGAACTTTTATCTCTTTATATAGCTATCCTTATTAATGAACTTTCTGACCGAAACACCGATCAGCTTTCCTCTCGATAGTTCACAATTCCTACTCCTATAAGAACCAAACCCCCTCCTACAAGAGTAGAAAACGAAATAGGTTCGTCTAGGAAAAACGTAGCTACAGCCACTGCTACAATTGGATTAAGATAAAGAAAGGCACCTACCTCTGAGGCAGGAAGTTTTTTCAAAGCATCATACCAAAAAACATAGGCTATAGCTGAACAGAAAACACCTAAAAAAATGACGCTATACCAACCTGACTTATCAAGTATAAAAACCTCCTGGCTCCCCTGGAAAAAGAAGGGGACTGAACAAAAAATCCATCCGGAAAGAATCACATAAAACATGGCAAGACTTGAAGACATCCTCTGTAAAATCCTACGAGATAACACAGAAAAAAGAGCCCAGGTAAACGATGAGAGGAGGACCAATCTCTCCCCCAGATTACCTACATTCCCCCACCCGCTCCACAGAGAAGATAAATGCCCTTTAGACACGATAAAAAGGACACCGAAGGCAGCCAAAAATATTCCTCCTAACTGAATAGAAGAAAGTGCTTCCCGAAGAAAAAAGGCCCCCAATAAAGCGATAAGAATAGGAGTCCCGGCAATAATCAAACCAGAGATACCTGCCGCTGCCGTTCGAAGACCCAAAGATTGGATATAGTTATGAAGAAATACGCCAAGGAACCCCAAGAAACACAGCTCTACAACTTGCCGAAAAGAGAGCGGGTGGAACCCATGCTTCACCCACAAAATTCCCCCTAAAACCACGGCTCCTATACCAAAACGAAGCCATAAAAGAGTAAGAGGAGAAACCTGAGAAACCACCATCTTGATCGCCGTAAAAGAACCTCCCCAAAAAACAACTGCAAGCAGCGCCTCCAGTCTGGCTCCCGTTCGCTCCGTCACGTTACAACCTCCTCTAAAAACTGAGAGGGTTAGTTGCTATCTGGAATTTTGCTTATTTTCTTTTCAAAACGAGCATCTAACTCCTGTTGATAAGAAAAAATATTTTTTATATATTTTGTATTATTCCCTCCACAATAAGAGGCTAGGGCCTTGGCTAAATCACCATCTGCCGAGTTGAGGTAACATGAAAAAATGTACGTTCCTACAGAGATGTTATTTTTGGGTTTCATCATTTCTGCCAAGGATTTTATATGAGAAAAGGCCTTGCCTATATTATTACGATGAACTTTCCAGTTGATCTGCATAAGTCCATACGCCGCTTTAGATCGAGCCTCATGATAAGCTCGCGATTCTTTTATAATAATTGAAGCTACAATAAAAGGGTCAACGCCAAATTGGTTGCCTGCCTCAAGAACATAATGAGCATATTTTTCAGCCCGATCTTTCTCTAGTGATCCATTTTTATCCTGAAAAAACTCAGCAATGGCCTCTTTCCGAACTTGAGCCTCCATCTCTTGTTTCGCCTGAAGCTCTCTTTGGCGCTCCATCTCTGCTGCTCTCTTCTGTTCCATCTCCATCTCTTTAAGCTCTTTTTCTTTTGCAAAAACCTCGGAAGGAATGGAAAGATACTGTCCCTCAGCATAAGAGGGCGGAGCCGTAATACCCATCAAAAGAAACAGAAGGGTAGAGAAAAAAAACACTCTTTCTGTTTTATGGAGTGTCATCCTAGCAACTCCTTTCCTTTTTCATAACATTCTCTAAAAATATTTTCTGGCAAAAAAAGCCCCCCTGTTAGCCAAGCTATGTGGGTGCCCCCAGAAGGGATGTCCTGTGTGACGAGAGGCCCCTTCAAGCTTGCTGCAGCAGAGGGTTCTATTTTGCAATCCTCAGAATCTCGTAAAAGGGTCAACAACCGATAAAGATCATCATCCTCTATCGTGTAAATACCATCAATGAGATAGCGCTCTAAACCCATAACCAGCTTGGAGGGGGATCCTACCGCTAGCCCGTCAGCTTCCGTCAACCCATCAATGCCGTAGTCAACAACTCGAACGGAGTCGTCATTTTTCAGCATTCCCAAAAGTACAGAAGGAGAATGGGTCGGCTCCACAAAGTAACATCGAGCCGCATCCCCGAAAAGGTGTTTTAACCCAAAAGTTATGCCACCAGGAGCGCCTCCCACACCGCAAGGCAAATAAACTTGGAGAGGGGTATCTTCACATATATGAATGCCCAGGCTCTCAAGCTGTGTTTGAAGGCGAAGAGCAGCTACAGCATAGCCCAAGAAAAGGTCAACAGAATTTTCATCGTCTATAAAATAGGCCCGTGGATCCCCCGCACATTGGCGCCGTCCCTCTTCTACTGCTCGAGAATAATCTTCAGTATGCTCTATAACTGTCACCCCATGTTTCCGAAGAAAATCTTTCTTCCATTGCTTAGCATCTCGAGACATATGAACGGATACTTGAAAGCCAAGGGCGGCAGAAACAATACCTATGCTCATCCCTAGATTTCCAGTGGATCCAACAGATATTTTATATTGGGAAAAGAAGTTACGGAAAGATTCATTACAAAGAACGCTGTAGTTATCAGTGATAGAAAGTATCTTTGCCTGAAAGGCAAGGTCTTCTGCATGCTTTAGGACTTCATAAATACCGCCACGCGCCTTTATAGAGCCAGCTACTTTCAGTTCGCTATCACACTTTAAAAGGAAGCGGCCTTCTATTTTCCGCCCGTAGTAGTTTTCCATATTTTTTTTAAAGGAATGGGCTTCTCGCAGAGGTGACTCAATAACCCCATTTTCCGTTTCAGGGAAGGCTTCTTTGAGGAAAGGAGCAAAACGCTGTAACCTGGCTTGAGCCTCTTGTATATGGAGAAAAGTTACAGGCAATTTTTTTAAAAGGTCAGCTGATTTTTCCTTCTCTTCGTTAAACCATGTTACAGGCTTCATTTGGAGGACATCTTGAAGTACCTGGGTCGTTTCCGGCACAACAAATCACCTCTTCCTCTTGTTTATCGAAGTATTCTAATTCAACATTGCTATACAATCAACCCGCCATTATACGGAGGTAGATGTTCGCCTTTCATGAAACCAGTAACGAAATCGCCAAGATAAGATATAAATAGGGGGTACAGCAAAAAGAGCGAGCGTACCTCCGGCTACAAGACCACCTATAGAAACAATAGCCATTGGAGCCCTATATGGCCCACCTTCCCCCAGACCTAAAGCAAGGGGAAGCATAGCTATAATTGATGTCAGATCTGCCATTACAATGGGACGAAGTCTCACCGCACACGCTTCTTGTATGGCTTTAAAAGGCTCAATACCCTCCTTTCTCCTTTTTTCACCATAATCGATGATAATAATTGCATTATTTACTACAAGGCCCACAAGCATAATCATCCCTAAAAGTCCGTAAAGAGAGACTGCCGTCCTTGTTATAAAAAGAATTGGAATAACACCAATGGCTGAAAGAGGTAGCGTTATCATTATGATAAGAGCAAAAAGATAAGATTCCAGAATAGCCGCTATCATAAGAAAGGTGAGAATGACAGACATGGCAAAAGCCGAATAAAGGTAGGCAAAATTTTCTTTAATATCTTCTACTTCTCCTGCAAATGAAAATTTATATCCTTGAGGTAGAGAAATATCTTGAACACGCTTCTGTATCTTTGAGAAAGCATCACCGACACTCCGGTTGTTTACATTAGCCGATATTGTAATAGCTCGGTTACGATCTGAGCGTAATATACTTGTGGGGCCCGTACCGTAACTAAGATCTACCACTGAGGAAAGGGGGATAAATTCTTCTCTGAACGGCAAGGGGAAATCTTGTATTTTTGCTATGGCATCGGCATGTAGAGGATCAAGAATTGTGAGGATATCATACTCCTTCCCTTCCTCCCTGAAGATGCCTGCCTTCGTACCAGTAATGTAATTTCGAACAGTATCAACCACAGCTTCTGTCGTAAGACCGAGATAGCCAAGTCGCCACGACACAGGAGAGATACGATACTCTGCCCGCCCTAACCTCCAGTTCGTGTCTACATCAACTACGTTAGAAGTTTCTTTCATAATATCAACAACTTGAAAGGCTATTATATTAAGGGTTTCTATACTTTCTCCAGAGACAATAATCTGAATAGGCTTCCCTGGGGATCCCCCTCCACTCACTGAAGCGCTAATGCTGCTTCGTACATCAGGGATAGAATTTAAGTAGCCTCGAAGTTGTTCTGCCAGCATAAAAGAGCTCGGCCGATGAGGATCGTCTGTAAGAAGCACTCTCAAACGGCTTCTATTCACTCCGGTTTCAGATCCACTTCCTCCAACAGCTACTTCTACCGCTTCTACACTAGGTAAAAAACGAAGGTATCTTTCCACTTCTCCCGTGATTTTTTCTGTATAAGTCAAGGAGGCATCCGAAGGAAGTTCTAATGTAATCTCCATTACGCCTCGATCTACCTTAGGAATAAATTCCACTCCCAAACGAGGAATTAAGAAGAGGCAAAACAAGAAAAGGCATATAAAAAAACTTATAGTGACATAAGGATATTGTAATGTTCCCTTTACAAATGAACGATGTCCTGCCTCAAATCTGTTATAAGGCCCAATCCACCAAGATGTCATTTTTCGCTCTAAAGAGGAGGGAGCTTTTTCGTAATGGACTTGAGCCATGACCATCGGGGTCAGCGTCATCGCTACCCAAAGAGAAAAGAGCGTAGAGAAAACGATAGTTATGGCAAAATCCTTCAAAAACTGGCCCGCAATGCCCTTCATAAAAATGACCGGAATAAAGACTCCAAGGTTTGTTGCTGTGGTCGAAAAAACAGATAGCGCAATTTCTTCTGTCCCCTTCTCCGCCGCATCCAAAGATGAGAAGCCAAGATCTTTGTACCTGGAAATGTTTTCGAGAACAAGAATGGAGTTATTCACTAAAATGCCAATGGAGATGGCAATACCCAAAGTACTCATCATATTCATCGTCATGTGAGTCATAAACATGGGGATAAAAGTAGAAACAACTGCTGTAGGCATAACGATACCTACTACCACTGTAAGAGAAAGACGCTGAAAAAAAAGAAACAATACAAGTCCTGTAAGAAAAATGCCCACCACCATGTCGCGAAACACATTGTGAATAGCTTCTTTGACAAAAGAAGATATGTCATCAGTAATAGTTATATCAAATCCCTCTGGTAATGAAGAGCGGAGTTCATCCAGCGTTTGTCTGATACAAGAGCTTAGATCCACTACATTACTTCCAGGTCTGGATATACAGTCGAGAAGAATGGCATCTTTCCCTCCGTACTTCGCATATCCTCTCCGTTCTTCTGTGGTATCTAGTATTCTGCTCAAATCTCCAAGGCGCACGGCAATAGCTCCTTTGAGAGAAATATAAATATTTTCTAGCTCCACAACCTTTTGAGCTTCGCCTAAAACTCGCACAGAAAATTCTTTTCGACCTTGGACAATATGGCCAGAAGGGTCGTTTCGGCTTCCCATTTGAATCGCTTCTGCTACCTTCTGGGGAGAGACTCTATATTGATAGAGCTTTATTGGGTCTAGATATACATGTATCTCGCGCTTTAAACCGCCTAGTATTTCGACTCGCGCTAACCCTTCTATTTGCGTTAAACGTCGTTGGATTTTATCTTCTACAACATCGTAAGCATATTGAGAAGGGAGGTTAGAGGTTACCGCTATAGTCATAAACGGGAAGGCATTAATATCAAATTTTTCGGTTACAGGATCCTCAGCATCTTCTGGCAATAAAGCAGAAATAGTTTTAATTTTATTAGAAACGCTGACGGTAGCATCTGAAACATTAACGTCATATTCGAACTCTATAACTACAAAGGAAACCCCCTCAAGAGAGTAGCTAAGGATACGTTTTACTCCTTCTACCTGAGCCACCGCATCCTCAACAGGTTTGCTCACAAGCAGTTCTATTTCAGAAGGTCCCGCTCCTCGATAAGTAGTGCTTACTGTGACAACCGGAATATCTACTTCTGGAACAAGAGCAACTCCAAGATTTGCGTAACTATATAGACCAAGAACGACTGCTATTAAAACTGTTACACTTGTAAAAACGGGACGGTTTATAAATATCTGTATCAATTTCATGATACCACCACCAAGCATTATAGCTGGTCCTTTTTTCCAATGACCTGAATAAGAGCCCCGTCATAGATCTTATCCAAGCCTTCCCTCACAAGGAAACTCCCTTCATCAAGCCCTTCTTTTATTTCTATTAAACTATTCTGACTCTCTCCCGTAACAACCTTTCTTCGCACCGCCCTCCCTTCTTTTATAAGAAAGACATAAACGTCTTTTCCCTCTCTGCGTAAAAGATCGTCAGGAATAGCTACAACTCCGTCTTTGGCATCCAATCGAACCTTCACTTCTACAAAAGAACCTGGGGGAAGGCAGACACCTTTCTCGAGAGAAATAAGGCACCGATACATACCAATATCCGCTAGTGCTTCAGGATCCACTCTCTTCACTACACCTCGTAAAATATTTGTATTTTGCAGTATCTGGCACTGAGTGAAAGGAGTAAAGTGCTCTATATCCGGATAAGGAATATTGACCTCTACTTCAAGATGTTCAAGGTTCCCCAAACGAAAAAGTTCTTGCCCTGGCTCCGCTATCTCGCCTACTTCTATGTTTTTCGAGAAGATGACCCCCTTCAGAGAGGAACGAACTAATGTGCGCTTTAACAACATCTGCGCCTCTTCAAGACGAGCTTTTTTCTCAGCTACAAGAGCCAACGCCCGCTCTACCTCCTGCTGAGAAATCCCTCCTGACGCATACAGATTTTTTTTACGTTTAAGATCTCTCTGAGCATTTTCATAATCGGCGAGTTTAGACGCAGAATCCGAAGATTGCGCTATATTTGAAAGTTCGGCAAGAATTTGATTAGGCTCCACCTGATCTCCAACATCCACATATACAGTTGTCACATATTCCCTGACATATACCGTAACTGTCTGTTCAGAGACTGGGCGAATTTTCCCATAATATAATTTCCAATATTCCCAGTGAGACTCTTCCACCTTATAAGACATCACTGGAATAGCTTGCTGCTGCGTTGTTACTTTAAGTGTTTCTTTATCTCCATTCGCCCATAATCGCAACAAGAGGAAGATTCCAATTACTATAGCAAGCCCCGCCACCACCCCTATAAAAAAACGAATCCTCATGACGAAAACTCACTTCCTCTGTCTCATCAACTCCTCTTTCAGAGCTGGGGAAGTATAAACTTTATAAACGCCCTTAACGGTATAATATTCTAAAAATTTCAAGGCTGTCAAGGAACGTTTTGCCCACTTGCAAAATAAGGGAGGACAAGAGTTGACAAAGAGTAAAACATCTGCATAATAGGAGAGCATAAGAAAGGGATAGTAAAAAGTGGCCCTCTTTTTGCAGACGGGTCACTTTTTTTATGCCCCAATAGAAACGGGAGGCACTATTACATTTATGGAACAAAACTATTTTGAAGAATACAGCCTTCGGCCAGAACTTTTACGGGCCTTGGCAGAGAAAGGTTTTACAACACCTACACCTGTACAAGACCGAGTTCTATCAGAAGACATTGCCGAACGAGATATTGTCGTTCGAGCACGTACCGGATCTGGAAAAACCCTAGCTTTCCTTCTCCCCTTATTGCAAGAAACATCTCGAGGCGACCGCTCCTCCAATATTCTTATTCTTTCTCCCACTCGAGAACTTTCTCAGCAAATATGGAAAGAAGCCTGCTGGCTCGGTGATTATCTAGATCTTTCTGTAGCATCTCTTGTAGGCGGCATGGATATGTCGCAACAGATCCGATCTTTACGCAACGGATCCGCTATTGTAACAGGAACCCCAGGGCGGGTTCTTGATCATATACGCAGAGGAACCCTTGTTACTACAGATATACATACTGTAGTTCTCGACGAAGGGGATCATATGCTCGATTTAGGTTTCAGAGAGGAACTTGAAGCTATACTTGAAAGTCTTGTGAATTGCCAAAGGACATGGCTTTTCTCAGCAACTATGCCCCCAGAGATACATTCTCTTTCTAAGAAGTTCCTTAAAAGCCCCTTGTTTATTTCTCTTTCAGAAGAAGGGGAGGCCAACGAAGACATTACGCATGAGGTCTACCTTGTTCCTTTTAAACATAAGGAAGAAGGACTCGTAAATGTTATTTTATGGGAGAAACCTGTTAGAGCCATTATTTTCTGCCATACACGGGTGGAGACAGTGGATTTAAGCCGACGACTTCACGATGAAGGTTTTCAAGCAGTGTGTCTTCATGGCGAAATGACTCAAAGAGAACGGAACACCGCTCTCTCGCAGTTCAGAAGTGGTCGAGTACCCCTTCTCGTTGCTACAAATGTAGCAGCACGAGGTTTGGATATACAAGGAGTTTCTCACGTAATTCAGATGGGACTCCCTGATAACAGAGAAACTTTCGTACACCGTAGTGGTCGTACTGGCCGAGCCGGACATGAAGGTCGGGATTTGCTCGTCCTTTCTCCTAAAGAGGCTTCAAACTTTAAACGCATGGTAGGGCCTAAGATCAAGTTTACGTGGAAAAATGTGCCGGATCCCAAAGATATACGGCATAAGCAGAGAGAAGCCTACGAAGAAAAAATTCTTACTGCAGATCATTATGAACAAGAAGAGTACTTAGAGTGGGCTGACGCTCTTCTTAGCAATAATGATTCACAGAAGTTGACAGCACGTTTGCTTGGCCTACTTTTTGCCCGTAAACAATTCGGATACCCTTTAACAACAGAACTAGAACGAGAGCTCAAAGATGCTAACAGACCTAAACGTTCTCGCACCCCCAAGGAAGAACTGTGTTCATCGGCTTTTGTTATCCGTTTGGAAAGAGGCAGGAGCCACGGCTGGGATGTAGGCAAAATATTGCGGATTATATGTTCAACCCTCCATATCGAAAAATCTGGAGTTGGAGCAATCCGCCTAAAAGATGACCATTCGTTGGTAGAACTTTTACCTACGTCAGAGAAAGAATATCGACGATACGGGAATAAACTTGTAGAAAAAGGATTACTGCATGAAGCTCTTTCTGAGACACGAAAGTCTTCTCGCAAAGGTGGGGGAAAAGGCGGAGAGAAAAAAGCAAACAAAGGTTTCCGGCACCGTAAAAAAGAAAAAAGATAAAAGTTAAAAGTAAAGATATATAGAAGAGATAAATAAAAAAGGGTTGCCGTTTGGCAACCCTTTTTACTATTTTCGATGAATGATTTAAAGAAAGGCTACAACTTCTGAACGTTAGCAGCTTGCGGTCCCTTGTCTCCTTGTGTTACATCAAAGGAAACCCGCTGGTTTTCGCTCAATGTTTTAAATCCATCCCCCAGAATAGCACTGTAATGGACAAAGACATCTTTTCCCTCATCGGTCGTAATAAATCCATACCCTTTACTATCATTAAACCATTTCACTGTGCCCTGAGCCATAAAAGAGAAGCCTCCTAGTACTTGAATATAGAGCCGTTTCTGTATATTTCGGCTGTTAGACAATACCCGATTTAGTAAATACTGTCAAGCAATCTTTAACGTTTTGCGCACCTTAAACAATTTAAGCATGCAATGAAAATTCGACAACATTCCTTTTTTAGCAGACATTTTTTATAATACACTTGTCTTAAACTTCAGCAAACAGCCTTATAAAGTATTCAAAAAAGAAATGTCATCGATCTATTATCTCTCGTGATATAATTCCAGCCGCAGAATAGATGAAAAGGTGAAAAAATTGATTCAATTGTCAAACATAACCCATTTTTTTGGAGAACAAACTCTTTATAAAGAACTAAATTGGATAATTCCTTTCGGAACTAAAACTGGATTTGTAGGAAACAATGGTAGCGGAAAGACTACTCTTTTCAAAATCCTCATGGGATCTATAGAACCCCATGAAGGGAATGTATTCTTTCCTAAAGATTGCCGTATAGGATATCTGCCCCAAGATCTTGTGGAAATAGAAGACATTCCGCTCTTAGAGTACCTACAAAAACAGGCCGGTGTCTACAAAACAGAGAAAGAACTGAAAGCCCTTGAAAAGGCTATTACTCAGGCTGTGGAAAGTGGGCAAGAATATTACCAGCTCTTAAAACATCATGATCTTATACTTCACCGCTATGAACAGCAGGGAGGCTATGAATTCTCTGCTATGGCTCAGAAAGTCATGAAAGGATTAGGTTTTTCCAATGAAGACATCCACCGTAAAAGCAGTGAGTTTTCTGGCGGATGGAAAATGAGGATATCTTTAGCGGCCCTTCTCCTTTCCGCACCAGATATTCTTCTACTTGATGAACCTACCAACCATCTCGATACTGAAAGTATGGAATGGCTCGAAGAATGGCTCCTTTCCTTTAACGGAACTCTCGTGGCTATTTCCCATGACCGGAGATTTCTTGATAAGGTCTGTTCTGTTACTGCCGAACTTTCTAACAAAACTATTACCGTATATAAAGGGAATTTCTCGTGGTATCTAGAAGAGAAAGCACGTAAAGAAGAAGAGTTAGAGCGAACTTTCAAAAAACAAAAAGAAGAGATCGAGAAGACAAAAATCTTCATTGAGCGTTTCCGTTATAAAGCAACAAAAGCAGCTCAGGTTCAAAGTAGAATTCGACAACTTGAAAAAATGGACTTCGTAGAATTAGACAGCGAGGAACGGGCTATAGCCATTCATTTTCCACCATGCCCCAGAAGTGGACATAATGTCCTTTCTGTAGAAAGGGCAGGAAAGCAGTATGATGCTCACTGGGTCTTCAGCGATATATCGTTCAATGTAACTCGTGGTGAAAAAATTGCTTTAGTCGGAGTTAATGGAGCAGGAAAATCAACTTTATCACGACTGATAAGCAAGGCAGAACCTCCCACTGAGGGAAAGGTTCTCTACGGTTACAATGTCAAAATGGGATTTTTCTCCCAGGAAAGCGCTCAGAACCTCGATTACAAGCGCACTGTCTGGGAAGAAATATCTCATACTGGTTATCTTGGCTCTGATGGAGAAAAACGGAATCTCCTTGGTGCCTTTCTTTTTTGCGGCGATGATATTTATAAGTCTATATCCGTGCTTTCAGGAGGAGAAAAGTCCCGAGTCGCCTTACTTAAGCTTCTTTTAAAAGAAACAAATTTGCTGATCCTTGACGAACCAACAAACCATCTGGACATGCGTACACGTGATATTTTTCAGCAGGCATTAATGGAATACAGTGGAACGTTGATCATCGTCTCTCACGATAGATACTTTCTCGATAACCTGGTTTCACGTGTTATTGAAATTCGGGATGGGCAAATTTACGATTATCCCGGCAATTATTCTTATTTCATTGAGAAACGAAAAGCTCTTTCTCAAGCAGAGAAAGTAGCATTGATGAATGAAGAGGCTAAAGCCAGCAATACGAACAAAGAAAATGAGCGAGAAAGGAGACGGAAAGAAGGAGAGATACGTAATATAATTTATCGGGAAAAGCAGAAAGTTAATAAAGTTCTCGAGCCTTTGGAACAATCCATAGCAGAACTGGAGTCAGAGAAAGCAGAAATTGAAAAACAACTTTGTTCTTCAGATTTTCTAATAAATTCGGAGGCTGTCCAAGAAGTTATGGTAAGACATAATTTCATTGAAACCCAACTTGAGGAAAAGATGAAGGAGTGGGAAGTCCTTATGGAAAAGCTAGAGGCAATAGAAGAAGAAAACACTTCGTCTGTTTAAAATTATGAAAAGACACGATCCTTTTAGACGAATCGCCCCTTTTTATGATTTTTTATAATTTTTTCAGGTCTCTATAAAACCCAAGAGATACTTCGCATATTACTTCTTAATGATAGAATACTTACAAGGAACATAGTTGTGATTCTTAAGGAGGATATGCAATGAGACGATTTCCCCTCTATTTTGTAATATGTTTCTTTATAACATTATTGGTCGTTAACACAGGTTTTGCGGCTACGCTGCCCGTTATGACACCGGGACAAAAACTTCAATACCATTTTATAAAACAACTAGATCCTGAAAAAATGGTTATGATTTTCGACGAAGAGCCTGGAGAAGAGGGGTATATTCGCGACGTTTACATGGATCTTAAGGGAGCTGTTATAGGTGGGGTGCGAATTAAAAGCCTCGTTATACGAGGCTCGGGGATCCAGCTCTCTCCTGTTCACACATGGGGTGAAGACGGCCCTGAAGTAGAGCAGATATTGAATATTCACGCCAAAGGAATCATTGACGAAAACGACATTAACCAGAATCTTCTACAAAAAGAATTCGGAGACGACGATCATTGGCACAACCTTCAGCTCGATATTCATCCTGGTGGAATATATGCTAAAGGTTATTATCTGGTCCGAATGTTATTTAAACTTGATATCCTTATAGAGATAGAAAGTCGTTTGAAGATCGTAGATTTTCAACAAATATGGCTTGACCAATATACAGTACGGGTAAATCGAGTAGACATCCCAGCTTTCATTACGGAAAAGGCCGTATCCCAAATTCAGCCTCTTCTTGACTTAAGCCGTTTTGTCTTCCCCCTTAAGTTAACGTCCATATCCTATGATGATACGTCCATAACTCTTTCGAGTTCCAGAGAGCCAGAACCTTTTGACGGCATCATCTACCAATATGAAAAGGGGTTTTCTGACCCTGTGGTCTGCTCGCCCAAATTAAAGCGATAGTACCCATATCGCGCCGCACCCCATAGTCCCATATCCTCTCTAAGCAAAACATACAGTGGGATGCGAGATAAAAGACTTGAATGAGTAAGAGAGAAATTAAACTCTTCTCTAAAGAAATCGTTATTGACTAACCACGGGTTGGAAACGGCAACACCTCCGCTGATAAAGAGACCATGCATGGGGAGTATCGTCAATGCAAAATCTCTGCAAGCCCTGGCATAGAACGAAGCAAAAAAATAAGTTGTAAGTGATGTAGAGGATATTTCAGCCACAACAGCAGGAGAAGATAGCTCTCGACCGGTGAGAAATAAATGAAGCAGAGAAAGCCCCCTCCCAGAAACAGCCATTTCTTTTGTTATATAGGGGACACTCAATCGTTTTTTCAGAAAAAGCTCGAAGTCTTTTTCTTTCTCATAAAAAGAGATGAGGGTATGCCCAGCCTCAGAAGCAACTGGAATATACTCTTCGTTTCTCCAAGGGAAGAGAGCACTATGCCCTAATCCCGTTCCCGCTCCTATCACAGCAAGAGGAGACATCTTTCGAGGAACCCCATATTGTACAACTTCCATATCCTCAGCTTGAGCAGCGAGACACCCATAGCTCTGGGCCACAAAATCATTTACTACCTCTATAGAAATCTGTGGGTATTGCTTACGAAGAACTGCCACAGGTATAGTCCATTCTACATTGGTAAGAACAACCACATCTTCATCTTCTAACGGCCCCGGGACAGCAAAAACACATCCCTGAACCTGCGCCAAGGAAAACCGCAGGTCTATCTCTGCTGCTTTTTTTAAAAGGTTAAAGAAAGAAGAAAATGCCGCAGTTTTCAGTTCTAAAGAACCTTCCAATTCGATGCTTTCCCTTCCAATCATAAAAAGTCCCAGTCGACTCGTAGTCCCACCTATATCCGCCGCTAAAATCTTCGTGGTTTATCACCTCTCTTAACTCAAAAATCTGGCCAGATACACTTGAAGCCATGCGATAAAAATTATAAAAAAAAGAATCAAAAAGAACCGAGTCATTTTCTCTTTCATGAAGAAGCTCCTTCTTTTTTCTCGTCAGCGAGCCCTTCTGCTATCCCGCGAAGACTGTTAGTAATAAAATATCGCTCTCGACGCTGCTCATCCACAGACATTTCATAAAATCTTTCCACATAAGGATCTTCTTTTAAGATACGATCAACTAGATCAGGAAGCGCCCCCCCTTCCTCTCTCTTCACTTTTTCTCTCCACTCATTAAGTTGCTCTAATGACCGCTTTAAAAAAAGGTCCCCATGACGCACCATTCCATAGTGAGCATAAAGTAGTAACGAACAAGGTCTTCTTAAGAGAAGTTTAATGGAATCCATAGCGGAATGGAAGAAAAATCTCGGCGGCGTTGTAGGGCGCATATAAAACTGCTTCCCTTCCATATCGCCCCAAAAAACACCTGCAGCTTCCCCTGCAAAAAGCAAAGGATTTTCACCTTCTAAAGGATAATAAAAGGAATGATGATGGGGGGCGTGCCCTGGAGTATCCACAAAAAGAATATCTGTCAGATCTTCACGCGGAATGATAGCATCTGCAGGTACAGCTGTCATTTCTCCATACTCCAAAGCTACTTGGCGCAATGTTTTAAGGCTAGCTTTTTGAAGACGAGATGGGTCTATTAAATGCTTTACCCCTCTATTTGGAGCTACGACTTTGCTCTCAGGGAAATATTTTAATAAGTTTCCCACTCCGCCGGCATGATCTATATGGATATGGGTTAAAACAATATAATCTATACACGAAACACCCACGCTCTTTAACGCATTTAAAAGTTTTGGGAGAGTGGACGTCGGGCCTGGGTCTACTAATATGGTTCTTCCCTTTTTCTCATCCCGAAGAAGCCACGACGAAAGGAAGTGGCTAAAGCCAGGGAGAGAAAGAGGAAGATCGATAAGATCTAACGTTCCTCCTTCAAATTCCAACGCACGATGAAATGTAGCTAAAGAGGCATCAATAGGGTAAAAGTTCATCATTATTTTTTCCTCCCAAGGACTATCTTTTTTTAAAAAAATCATGTATCTTTTTATATTCAATGCGCACAAATATAGTTTATGGAGAATGAAAAGCCTCTGTCAAGGAAAGACTCCCTCTATGTTATTGCGCAAAAATCTTCGTACCTTTACTATAAAATATAAACAGAAATTTTCTTACTGGAGGTGCTGCAGTGGAAACATCCCGTCACTACGAATTTGATATCGAGCGGTATATGCCCCGAGAGAAATTCGAAGAAATAAAGGCTTTTGCTGGCAACAAAGAAACCCCTTGTCTTATTGTGGATTTAGACAAGATAGAAGAGCAGTTCGACTCTCTTCAAAAAGGGATGCCCTTTGCGAAAATTTATTACGCTGTAAAAGCTAATCCGCTTGATGACGTGGTGAAGCTGCTCGTAGAAAAGGGCAGCTGTTTCGATATTGCTTCAGTCTATGAGCTGAATCAGGTTCTAGCCCTTGGAGCAACACCGGATCGTGTCAGTTATGGTAACACAATTAAGAAAGCAAAAGACATTGCTTATGCATATGAAAAAGGAGTTCGCCTTTTTGCCACAGACTCGGAAAACGACCTCTACAAGCTCGCCCAAAATGCTCCCGGCTCTAAGGTCTTTTTCCGGATTCTCACTGATGGAAGCGGGGCCGACTGGCCTCTTTCCAGGAAATTCGGAGCCCATCCTGACACTATTTACAAGCTTATTATTATGGCGAAAGGGTTGGGATTGGTTCCCTATGGAGTTTCATTTCACGTGGGTTCTCAACAGAGAGACCTGGGTCAATGGGACCATGCCATATCCACATGCAAATACCTTTTTGATGCAGTAGCTGAAAAAGGGATAAAGCTTAAAATGATCAATTTGGGCGGAGGGTTCCCTTCAAAATATATTTACCCTACCGTCGGCCCTGATGTATACGGCACTGAAATAACTCGTTATCTAAAGGAAGATTTTGGTGAAGACCTCCCCGAAATTCTTCTCGAGCCCGGCCGCTATATGGCTGGCGATGCAGGAGTTTTGGTTTCAGAAGTAGTTCTTGTCTCAAGAAAATCTGAATATAATCAATATCGTTGGGTCTATCTCGACGTTGGCAAGTTTGGTGGGCTTATTGAAACATTGGATGAATCGATTAAATACCCGATTTATGTAGAAAAAACAGGGTTGACTCAAGAAGTAATATTGGCCGGTCCCACATGTGACAGTATGGACATCCTTTACGAGCAAGAAAAATATGAACTGCCATTAACCTTAGAGGAAGGTGACCGTGTCTACATTTTTACTACTGGTGCCTATACTCAAAGTTACTCGTCTATTTACTTTAATGGGTTCCCACCTCTGGCAGCTTACATCTTACCTCGGGGGTCTCATAAGGAGAAGTAACGCACAGGGCCAAAAACATCGAAAGGAGATGGTGCTTTTTGGAACGCCGGGGGAAAAGATTTAACCAGATATGGCTAACGGAAGAGCAGACTCCAAATATGAAGTTGAGCTTAAGGGTAAATCGCGTACTTGTAAACAAGAAATCCGATTACCAAGAAATCCTGCTTGTGGAAACGGCAGAGTATGGTCGGATGCTTGTTCTTGATGGCGCTATACAAATAGGGGAAAGAGAGGAATTCTGCTATTCAGAGATGATGGCTCATATCCCTCTCTGTGCCCATCCCGATCCCAAACACGTACTTATAGTAGGAGGGGGAGACGGTGGGGTTCTTCGCGAGGTTCTTCGACATAAAAACGTAGAAAAAGCTGTCCTCATCGATATTGATAGCGACGTTATTGAAGCAGCAAAGGAATATCTTCCTACTCTTAGTTGCGCTATGGATGACCCTAGAGCAGAAATACGTTCTGAAGATGCTTTATCCTATATACGTTCCGTCTCTGAATGTTTTGACGTGGCCATTGTCGACAGTACAGACCCTGTGGACTTTGCCGCAGGACTTTTCGAATCGAGTTTTTATGAAGAGGTGAAAAAGGCTCTTAAGAAAGATGGGATAATAATTGCCCAGACAGAGTCTCCATTCTCCGATACGAAGATTATGATAGAAGCATATAAAAACATGAAAAGTGTCTATCCAATAACATCCTTGTGTTGGGGAGCTATGCCTACATATCCATCAGGGATGTGGACATATACTATCGGTTCGAAAGAAGTCGACCCATCGACTCCAAGGCACACCGTGCCAGAAGGAACTAAATATTACACTCGCGACATTCACAAAGCAGCTTTTGTTTTGCCTCCTTTTTTAAAGGATCTTCTTCATGATAAATAAAAAGAGAAGGGGCTTGATCCTAGGATCAAGCCCCTTCTCTTTTTTACAATAGACCTTATCTAAAAAGATATGATACCAATGGTATTTAGTAAAATGATAACAAGCAATGCTGGCGAAACATAGCGTATAACAAAAGAGAAAAAGCGCACATAAAAACCGTTCTCAAGGGTACCATGATTCGAAAGTTCGTACGCCACGTCCTCTTTTTTTGAAAAATATCCTACAAAAATGGCAATAAGCAATCCTCCAAGAGGCATAATAATGTTAGAGGATAAATGGTCATAAAAATCAAAGAATCCATCTCCAAAAAGCTTTATTCCACCTAACAGACTTGAACTATCTACGGAAAGAGTCGCAGTAATACCGACCAGTCCAATAAAAAGACAGTTCATAAATGTTGCTTTCTTTCTAGACATCTTGAACTCTTCAGACCAGAAAGCTACAGGAACTTCCATAAGAGAAAGAAGAGCCGTTGTAGCAGCAAAAGACGTTAGTAAAAAGAAAGCGGCAAGTAAAACCGTTCCAAAGGGCATTTTTGAGAAAACCAGCGGAATAGTCATAAACAGAAGGCCAGGCCCCGCCGATGGCTCCATTCCAAAAGAAAAAACTGTTGGGAAGATGGCCAGTCCCGCCAACATAGAGACGAGCGTATCTGAAAAAGCGATTTTCCCAGCTGTTTTAAAAAGGTGAACATCCTCGGTAAAATAAGAACCATACGTGATCATAATACCCATAGCTAGAGACAATTTAAAGAAAGCTAACCCCAAAGCGCTTAAGGCCACTGAAGGGGTAATCCGAGAAAAATCTACATGAAAAAGAAATCGAATACCCTCTCCAGCGCCAGGCAAAGTTAGGGCCCGGATGTCACAAATTACGATAAGAACAAAAAGCAGCGGCATAAGAGTCTTAGTAATTCGCTCTATTCCACCGCGCACACCCATAGAGATGCCAAATCCAACAACACAAAGCACTATAAACTGCCAAAAGATAGGAGAAAGAACAGCCTTCGAAAAGAAAGACTGCCCAGCTGTCCCTACCCCAATAACCTCACCAAAAAGCCCCTCAACACTCTCGGCACTAATAGAAGCAAACGCACCTGTAAGAGCTTTGAAGCAATAGAAATAAACCCAGCCTGCAACACATGTATAAAAGAACATAACTAGATAGGCCGAGAGGACCCCCATTACGCCGACTCCCTTCCAAAGGGATCCTGGTTTTAAACTTTCAAAAGCACCTATGGCATTGTGTCGGGTACGCCGGCCTATATACCACTCACAGAGAAGGACTGGTATGCCTACAAAAAGAATGCATATAAAATAGACAAAAAGAAAAGCGCCGCCACCATTTGACCCTGTCAAATAGGGGAATTTCCAGATGTTACCCAGACCAACTGCCGACCCTAAAGAGGCGAAAAAGACTGCGAGTCCTGACGAAAAGCCTTCTCTGGGCTTACCCGTGTTCTCCACTATGAACCACTCCCTCGATAAAATATATAAAGAATAAAAATTGGCTTCCATATCACGCATCACGATATGGAATGAATAGCCTCAAACTAAATCCTCATGAGTTTTTATTTAGGGGATTAAAGTACTCCTGAGGGGATAAATTGTACTGAATTTTAAGACAGTAATTGTGTTTCGTCAACCTTTTTTAGAGATTTTTCCAGTCTTTGACAATATGGCAGAGATTTATCATACTTACCAGAGAGATTTCTTTAACGATGAGGTGAGCGAAATGGAATTTATGAACGCAGGAGGGCCTCTCATGTGGATTATATTGGGGCTTTCAATTGTAGCTCTTGCTATTTTTATCGAGCGACTCTTTTTTTTCAAAAGAGCTTCTACAGATGCCGAAGCGTTAGAATTAGCTCTCAGCAAGGCTCTGTTTAACAATGACTCTCAACAAGCTGTGGAAATAGCAAAAGGTGGAAAATCTTCCCTTCACCGCCTTTTTTCTGCTGCTGTTACCCATTGGCAAGTTGATACGGAAGCTTTTAAACTCTTACTTGAGCAACAGATACGTCGAGAGCTCTTTCGTTGGATGAAAGGGCTCACTCTCCTCGGCACTATTTCCCGCGTTGCTCCTTTATTAGGGCTACTTGGTACCGTTCTTGGCATGGTAGAGATTTTCAGGAGTTTGCCTACCGCAGGGCAAGCACCGATGATCTCTTTAGCTGGTGGCATTTGGCAAGCGCTCCTCACTACCGTTGCTGGCCTCAGCGTGGCTGTTCCAACTGTTCTGGGTTACACATTTCTCGTCTCTCGAATAGACGACCAAGAAGAAACACTTTTTAGGGGTGCCGATTTTCTGATTCGGGAGAAACTTATAGAAACCACGCGCTCCCACCACGCGGGGGAATAAACAGTGACTTTTCGGTCGACTCGCAGCCGTTTGCCTGAAATAGATATCACCCCTCTTATTGATATTCTCTTTATTCTTATTATTTTCTTTGTCCTTACGACAACTTTCGGGCAAAGTCAGATAAGAGTGCAACTTCCAAACGGACAGGCATCTACTGTAGACGCCGCTCTCGCTGTTTACATAACAATAAATTCCGAGGGGACTCTTTTCTGGGAAGAGGGCGCTGTCTCTGAAGAGGATCTCATCACCTTGGCGAGACAGGCGCAGGAGGCAGGGAAAACTCTTTTAATTGCAGCGGACCGTAGCATTTCTTATGGACATGTAGCGTCATTCCTATCTCGTCTCAATCAAAACGGGATCCAGTCTGTAGGGTTAGCCCTTCAGGAGGATTAGTATGGCAAAACGCTTTGTTCCTCCTCTTCTATGTAGCCTCTTCTTACATGTTCTTCTGTTTTTTTGCCTGCCCAAATTGCCACCGAGCGAACCTCTATCCTCAGAGCCGCTTATGATAGTTACGCTTGTCAAAACAACGAAACCGGGGCAATGTTCAGAACGTGCTGAGGATAGATCAATAGGAGCAGGCTCTCAACCTTCAAAAAAGATAGAAGATGCGCATTTATCTTCCATGCAAACGCTATCCCCTACATTTCTGTCTGCACCTCAACAACAAATCTCAAAGATTGAAAACAAGAAAGAGCAACAAGCACAGCAAGCAACAGCCCTTCGCAACCTCGAAAAATCGACAAAAGAAAAAGAGGAGGAGGAAAGAACAATCACTACTACGACTGTTGCCCATACCCTCTCTGGCTCGGACACAAAAGGAGACATGAATGATGATGCAAAGAAGGAGGCAGAGAGAACGTCCGCTGGCACAGTAGAAGGACATGGCAAAGGGGAGGAAATAAGCGCTGACCAAGGGCTCTGCAAAAAAGGTGGGGTTGGCTCTGGACATGGAGAATTGCCCTCCGTCTTCGAGCTTTCATCTGTAACAATAAAAAAGCGCGTACACCCCCAATACCCTCTAATCAGCCGTAGAAAAGGAGAAGAAGGAACTGTAACCCTTCTCGCTCATGTGCATAAAGGAGATCTCATAACAGTACGTATAGAGAAATCCAGCTCCTATTCGCGACTTGATCAGGCTGCATTGACTGCCATTAAACAATGGCTTTTTACTGAAGATTTAACAGGAACTGTGAGAGTCCCCGTCATTTTTTCCCTCAAAGATTAATGGGGAACTTTATTAAAATATTCATCTAAAAGCTCTAAGGTTTTCGCAAGGGAGGAGACCCTTCTCTCCCCCATCTCGGGGAAAGAAAGATCCCAAAAAGGATCTACCCCGCTACGTATAAAGATAGAAACTTTCGCTTTTTCAGGAGGAACTAACGTATATTCTTTTCTCTTCAATGCTCGGCAAGTCCAAAAAAGTTCATTAGACGTACCTGTTACAGCAACAAAACGCCCAGAACTTCCCTTTCCGTTTCCGTTTAACTTCCATTCCCCCGTTCCTATATCAAAATGAATATTCTCTGTTGAAAAGACAGAAGAAATTGCTCCCGCAAGAACCAAATCCTCAGGAACACCTGAGAAAGAAATTCCTTCTGGGGATAATAACCAAAGACGATCGGCAAAACGTAAGGCTAAGTCTATGTCATGAAGGGACAAAATGATCCCTTTCTTCTCATACCAGGCATAGTTTCGCAAAAGAGATAAGAGCTCCACTTTGCGAGGCAAATCTAAAAAAGCCGTCGGTTCATCAAGCAAAAGAATAGGTGTTGTCTGAGCCAAAGCTCTAGCAATAAGGACCCGCTGGCTTTCTCCATCGCTCAATTCGGAAAAGAGTCGGCGAGAAAGATGCCATGCCTGCATCTGCTCCAAAGATGCACGTATAATGTCGTGATCACTCTGCTCCAATTCACCACGCCAATTTGTATAAGGATAGCGTCCCAGTGAGACAAGCTCAAAAGCGGTGAGTCCCTGAACATCTGGACGGCCAGCCATTACAAAACTCATTAAGGCTGATCGCTGCACGTAAGAAAGGGTCTTTATGTTGTGCTGCTTTATCTGCAAAATCCCAGACAGAGGTTTAAGAATTCCTGCAAGTGTTTTCAAGAGTGTAGTTTTTCCTGCACCATTAGGGCCTACTAAACAAACGATCTCCCCAGGCCACAGAGTAAAAGACATATGTTGAGCAACTGGTGCGGAATATCCCTTTTTTACAGGATAACCAATGGTAAGATCTTCCACAGTAAGGAGAGGAGGATGGACAGTATCCATGCTACATCTCTTCCTTCCTTCTACTCCGAAAGACAACCCATACCACAACAGGAGCTCCTATAAGAGATGTAACAGCATTAAGAGGTAGAACGATAGAGCTACCAGGGACATGGGCTATAAAATCAGCGCAAAGAGCAAGATTCCCACCGACTAACGCACAAGCTGGTACTAAAAAACGATGGTCGGCGCTCTTAAATGCGCCCCGACATAGATGAGGAACTGCTACCCCCAGAAAAGCAATTGGACCGCAAAAAGCTGTGACACTTCCCGCCAAGAAAGACGTTAGGGCTATGAGGAGGATACGAACCCTCTTTACAGGGACTCCCATGGTAGATGCGTATGACTCTCCCAAGAGTAGAGCGTTGAGAGGTTTTGCCATAATAAAAGCTGCGCCAGAACCAAGAATAGAAGCAGGTACTAACAAAGAAAGCTGCCCCCAGGACACAGAGGAAAAACTTCCAAAACTCCACGCTACAAATTGTTGAATACGTTCTGGAGTACTGAAATGAATTAAGACGCTCACCAAAGCACTCACTGCATATCCAAACATGAGACCTAAAATAAGAAGAGTAGTATTATCCTTAATTTTACCTGCTACAGCCAACATGGCCATCATAATAAGACAGCTACCCAACCATGCCGCACCAGCAAGTCCTACATTAGCCAAAGACCCAACTATTAAAGTGGCCATTGCTACACCCAGACTCGCTCCGCCGTTAATACCAAGGATAAAGGGACCGGCTAAAGGATTTTGAAAAAGGGTTTGCATCCCTAAACCTGACACAGAGAGAGCTCCTCCAGCAAAAAATGCAGTAAGGGCCCGAGGAAATCTTAATTCCATAACTATTACTCGCCACTCCTCAGAGACCCTTTCACTCCCTAAAAGACTTTGTAAAAGAGCCGAAAAGGGGATAGAAACAGATCCTAAAGAAAGGGTAAGAGCTACCAAAATTACACCGATCCCAAGGAGCGCCACAAAAAGAAACATCTGGCGATATTTCATGGTATATTCCTCTCTGACAATTGATGATAAAAAAAGAGCTCGTGGTTTGGCAGTAAATGAGGATGTAAAATAGCAATTAAATCTTCTAAAATCAAGTCTGGGCGCATGATGCCCTGCTGATAATAATCGTTAGCTCCACTTTTCGTCACACGAGCATTATTATTATAAATTCTTCTTTCCTTGAAGGGACGAAACGTTTCATAACGGGGATCTTCAGTTATAGCGTCCTCTAAGCTTTGCCATGAAGAAGCGTTAATCCAAAAATCACAGGAGATAGCTCGTTCTAACACATTTTCAAAATCTATGGGGACCCCTCCCCGCTGATTAAGGTCAGACCAAAGATAGCGGCCTCCTGCATCACGAAGCAAGTAAGCAGGCCAGCTTCGTCCTCCTGGAACATACCATGTCCCGCCAATAGCTGCATTTGCCATAACTGTAGGGCGTTCCTTCGTCATATCCCGCACTTTTTGTACGAGAGAGTTATATTGTTCAGCAACTCGCCGAAAAAAAGCATCTGCCTCCCCTTCTTCGCCCAGGAACAAACCCACGAATTTAATCCATTCTGCCATACCGAGAGGTTCTTCTTCCAAATAATCTGACGCAATAACAAGGGGGACTCCAAGTTGCCGTAACCGATCCGCAGCCTCTTTCTCTGTTGCCGTATACGCATAAACAAAAACGACATCCGGGCGTAAAGAAAGAATTTTTTCCACGTCGAGGCGCAATCCTGCCCCTGCATCAGCAGCTACGTCAGGGAGATCAGAGTTACGAATAACGTTGGAATATACATATCGTTTCCCTCCCACCCCCACAAATACATCCGCTCCGCCAAGTTCCTCTATAAAAGGGAGCATGGTCATGGATGTGGTAATAACTCGTCGAACTGGGACATGTACAATTGGCAAATGGGCAAGCCTTTCAGGGATAGAGGCCCCCTGTGATACGAGAAGATACTGTTGCCCTTCCCGGGCTCCAGCCCAAGGTTGGACGACAGTGACTATGCTATATCCCTCTTCTCTGCTCACCTTAAAACCTTTAGCATATTGAAGTTCCATAGAAGAGGCGAAAGAAGGGACGGGATACAAAAGGACAAAACCCCATACCCAAAGTAAAACATTAAAGAGATTCCATTTAATTTTTTTCATATTTTTCACAAAAGATTTCCTCTTAGTAGATTTTTTTATTGTAAGATATGTATAATAGTAAATGTGCGATTAGGTCAATTCCAATTATCGCTATCATTGCCTACAAAATCAAATAGGGATCTATGTTTTCCAGCTTCGGGAATCTGGTGTGAAACCAGAACGGCCCCGCCACTGTAACAGAGACAAACTCGTAATACCACTGGGAAAACTGGGAAGGTACGAGGGAGGATGAACTGGAGTCAGGAGACCGGCTGGAAGACAAGAGTCATTATCATGCGAGGGCGTGGTGTGATGACTATCTTCCTAGCCTTATACATGGCGAGAAGAGGTTGTCGTGTCAACCTTGCTTCTCGCCATTTTTATATTTTTAGGGGGGACTATGGTGGTTAAGAAGAAAGGACTCATTGCGGCGTGCATGGCTGCGACTTTTGTCTTTATGGCAGGAGCGGCAATAGGAGCAGAAAAAGTCTACGATGTTCCTGAGGAAATAGTTACAGGGAGTAGATTGGCGACAAGCCTGGAAGAAGTTCCAGCTCCAACCTACGTTATTACCCGTGACCAAATTGAAAGAAGCGGATCCAGAGATTTAGCAACCATTCTTGAACAGAATGTACCGGGAATTTATGTAAAGCAAAAGACTGGTCATTCGAATAACTCTCAAATTTCTATGAGAGGGTACGTAACTGAAGTGCTTGTTTTAGTTGATGGCGTTCCCTATTACCGCTCATCCCATGGAGCTGGCGCTGCCTCTGTTGATTTTCGAGATTTCCCGATTTCCAACATTGAGCGCATTGATGTAGTCAAAGGAACTGGCTCAGCTACTTATGGTTCCATGGCTGCCGGTGGTGTTATTAATATAATTACCCGGAAAGCCACGGAGGGAATAACTATAGAAGGAGAGGTCGGTCCTAATGACTGGCGACGGTACTTTGTCCAAGGAGAGGGTGCTGGAGAAAAAATCAATGCTGGCATCTGGTATTCCCACAAAGAAGAAGGAGAGCATCGCTTACTTGAACAGACCGAAAAAATCTACAATGCCCTCGACTATAAAGAAAATGCTTACGGCGTAACTCTCAATGGCAAAAACTGGAATTTTAAAAGTGAAACAGGGGAATTTAAGAACACATATGAAACTCCGGGCCGGATGGTCCCAGTAGATATTAACAAAGAGAAAGGACAATATCAGCGACATTCTTTCCGTTACAACGGGAACAGCTACTATGTGTTGATGGGTTATAACGACCAGAGATATTATATCCAGCAAAATCAAGATAACTATTACAAAGATCGGGCTTTTACTACGGAGTTTGGGAAACGAAGCCAATGGGGCGCTACTCTTGCTTCATGGGGAATGACATATAGAAAAGAAGAAACAACATACAGACCATCTACTTTTGACCCTGAAATAAACCAGGATCGGACAAATTACGCCCCCTTTGTAGAACTCTCTCGTCCTTTTGGCGATGTTATCGGAACCCTTGGATTACGATACGAAATATGGCGCCAGGATAACGCAGACAACTATAATGAACTCATGCCCAAAATGACCCTTCAACTTCCGCTCAACAACAACACTGCCTGGTATATTTCTGCCGGGCGTTTCTTCGCTATGCCTAGCATGTATGAACTTCATGCAAATGGTCCATGGGGAACTAAAGGGAATCCCAACCTCAAGCCAGAAAAAGGATGGAATTATGATCTGGGAATAAAAGGAGCAAATGACTCTGGGAATTGGGGCCTCGGAATCTTTTACTCTAATATGAAAGATAAAATCATCTGGCGCAGTAACACCTATGAAAATATGGACGACTTTAGATCTTATGGAGTTGAAGCTAGCCACAAATGGAATCTTTCAGAGAAATGGAGTTTCGGTCTTTCTGGAACGTGGCAAAAAGCTCAGGAGAAAAAAGGGAATGCTGGAAACTGGGAAAATAGCTACGGCTTGCCGGAATGGCAATTTATGTCTTCTCTCACATATCACAACGGTCCATGGACAACTGGAATAAACTGTAGCTTCGTCGCCAACCGATCTACAACCCCTGCTCAAAAGGATTGGACAGGAAAACTTTATAATCCCGGCGACGACTATTTCCAGACAGATATTTTCACTGAGTGGAAATCTGGTGATCATACAGTCCGCTTAAGCTGCTATAACCTCTTTGATGAAGAGTTTACATATAATTCTGCCGGTTGGAATTATTACGGCCCCGAACGAAGCGTTTACCTCACATGGCGATATAGCTTCTAGCTCTTCAGGCGGGGGAAACCCCGCCTTTTTTAATTCCCTTAAGTGTCGTTGTTCTCATGTATCTCTTGTTTACTTATTCCCGACACGACTGGAACAAAGCGACAGTAGTCATACCAATTCTCTAACCATAGCCCCTCTCCCTTCTTCTCCATTACCAATAGACGCTGCAACCCTGGTTCTATTGAAAGGGGCAAAACTATTCGCCCCCCCATAGCAAGTTGTTCTTGCCACGGTTCTTCCACTATATCTGCCGCTGCCGTCACAAGGATTCCATCATATGGAGCTTTCGGAGCATATCCCTGTCGACCATCAGCAACAACGACCATTACGGAATATCCGAGCTGCGAAAGCACCTCTTCGGCCCTCTGTGCTAAAAATTCTATGCGTTCAAGAGAGACAACTGAGGCACCCATTTCCTCCAAAATAGCTGCTTGATATCCAGAACCTGTGCCTACCTCTAATACGCTCATTCCTTTAGATACTCTCAAAAGTTCCGTCATACGAGCAACCATATACGGTTGAGATATAGTTTGATTTTTACCAATGGGAAGAGGGGCATCAAAATAAGCAAGAGAAATATATTCGGGAAAAACAAAAAGATGTCTTGGAACTCGTTTCATCGCAGCAAGAACATGTTTATCTCTCACTCCACGACTCTCTATTTGAGTTGCTACCATAAAATCAGCTTCTTTACGCCAATCAAGATGTGTCATGAACGCCACCCCCCTTGTGGAAATCTACTTTACCTTGCCATGACAAGAGCAGGAGCATTACAATAAGCACGATTGAAAGAAATGATGGAGGGACATATGAATGTATGAAGAAACAATACATATCCGTTTTTTTGAAGTGAATGGACAAGGGCAACTTAAATTAGGCCCCATTTTTAACTATCTTCAGGACATGGCCGATAAAGATGCCTCCCGAATGAACATCTCAATACCACAACTCATGGAGAAAGGGTATACATGGGTGCTTCATCGATACCACCTCGAAATGATACGATACCCAAAACTTGACGAAAGTCTCGTAATTCGCACGTGGCATTCCCCATTAAAGAACCTCTACTCTCTACGAGCTTTTGAGATTCGCACTCAATCTGGAGAAGCCCTCGGGAAAGCCGTAACATCTTGGATTATTATAGACTATAAAAGCCACAAACCGGTACGTCTTGACCGTCATGTCTCTTCCGAATACTATGAAGAAGTAGTTCCTTTTGAGTTCTCTTTTTCACCAATACCGCCTTTAAAACATATAGATTTAGAAGAGTCTTTTCCCGTCCGAATGCGGGATCTGGACATTAATAATCATGTAAACAACGCTGTATATGTAGAATGGGCTGCAGAAACAGTACCCACTGAAGTTTTGCAAACACAGAGGCCGGTGACGATAAACGTTATTTTTAAGGAACAACTCATGTATGGAGATGCTGCTATTGTACAAACCCAAAGGCAAAAAGCTTCAAACTCTTTTGACCATATTATTACCCGACAATCTGATGGAGCAGAAGTTTCAAGGATTCACACGCTATGGGAAAGAATCGAATAATATCTTCTAAGGACATTGAAAGAAATAAAATTAATCAAGAGTTGCTCTGCTGGTTTTGTCAAAATAAGAGGGACCTACCATGGCGCCATTGTTATCGTCCCTATGAGGTATGGATTTCAGAAATCATGTTACAACAGACACAAATGGATCGAGTGATTCCCTATTTTCTCCGCTGGATGGAGCGCTTCCCAAGTCTTCACGATATAGCAGAAGCACAAGAAGAAGAGGCCTTAAAATTCTGGGAAGGGCTAGGCTATTATTCTCGTGTTCGAAATATTCGCAAAGCAGCCCAAATGTTGCTATCTATGGGGTACGAAACAATTCCGCCAAACGAAAACATTCTCCGAGAATTACCTGGCATTGGGCCCTATACGGCTGGAGCCATTCTTAGTATTGCTTATAATATGCCCTATACAGCAATCGATGGGAATGTACGAAGAGTTCTTTCTCGAATAGCCGACATTGCTATACCTGTAAATGCTGGAGAGGGAAAGGTAACCGTAGATATCCTCGCTTCTCAACTTTTGCCCCACGATACCCCTAGAGATTTTAACCAGGCACTCATGGAGTTGGGAGCCCTTATATGTGTTCCACAATTTCCTCGATGTATTGATTGCCCAATTAGCCCCTTCTGCCAAGCGCACAAGACGGGAACAGAAAGAGAGAGACCCGTAGTTCTATATTCAGATAAACCTAAAAAAGTTGAAGCAGTAGCAGCACTTATTTTGTGTGAGGACATGCTATTACTTCGGCAAAGGCCTCTGGACGGCCCGTGGAGCAGGCTATGGGAATTGCCGTGGGGAATTAAAGATAGCAAAGAAGATTATCACGCCATTTTCAGGAAAGAACTGCCCGAAAAATGGATGGATACGCAAAAATTTCACGAGATCGGATCTATACAACACTCGATAATGAATACTCGCATCCACCTCCAAGGCTATACAACATCTCTACCCTATGCTGTACCTGACCCAGTAAAAAAACCTTTTCACTGGATCAGCTTTGGAAACATATCAGCTCTTACATATCAGGCAGGGACTCGCAAACTTTTAGATCTCTTCTTTTCAAAAAAGAGATAAAAAGAGGGAATACTCCCGCACCGGCTGGAAGGGAAATTCTTGCTATGCACCAGTTAAAAAGAGAAATTCTTTATATCCACAAGAATCTTTTCACCGTTCTCAATTTTTACCTTGGCACCTTTCAGATTCTCCCCCTTATTTCCCACTTTCTTTTTTATATGTTCATCTTGTTGGGATGGCCTAAAAATAGCTCTGATAAGGCCTGACCATATATCTCCTTCTCTTCCCTTTTTAGGAAGGCGCACTTGCACAAAAAAGTGGTTGCTATTTACATGCACCTTAACATCTTTACTGTTTCCAGGTCCGCCAAGGCCCGGGATATTCAACGCTAAATGGATCATGGCCCCTTGGGGAAGATCCACGTCTCCCCGAATATGCAATTTATGTCCTTTAACTGCAATCTCTCGGATTTCCAGTACAGAAAAGTCGCTCGCCCAACTTACTGAAGCTCCCAACATTACAAGAAAAACGGCACAAAGAAATACTTTAAAAATATTTTTTACCATTTTTTTCACCTCTCTCGGTTCTCTCACCTAGAAACTTGTCTGATTCCGGCCATTCTTTTTAGCTCGATAGAGCGCTGTATCAGCAGCAAAAATAAACTCGTCAACAGAACTTGCCTTATTATACAATGCGACCCCAAGGCTTGCTGAAAGGAAGATTTCCCCAGAGCTAAAGGGACAACTTACAATTTTTTCCCTTACTCGCTCGGCTATTTTAAAAGCTTCATCTCGACTGGCTCCCGGCAATATAAGCAGAAATTCCTCCCCGCCATAGCGACCGACAACATCATATCTTCGAACTTGCTGAATAATACGAGAAGAAGCATCTCGAAGTACTTCATCGCCTATAAGGTGGCCGTACGTATCGTTCACTTGTTTAAAATGATCGAGGTCAAGAAGAGCGATGCTTAAAGGGTGATCCTCTCTTTCAGACCGGGCTATCTCGATCTCTAAATGCTCAAAAACCGCCCGCCTGTTTAGAAGGCCTGTAAGAGTATCATGATCGGCATGAAAACGGAGAGCTTCCTGTAAATCAACTATACGTTTCCCAGCTCCCACACGAAGATGCAACTCCTGAGCATCGAAAGGCTTCGTAATATAGTCATCCGCTCCAGCTTCAAGACCTGTCAAAATATGTTTTTTTTCATCTCGCACTGTAAGCATTATCAAATACGTATAAATAGAGTTCCCTTTGGTTTGTTCACGCTCTCTCAATCTACGGCATATCTCTGGTCCTTCTAAACCTGACATGAGCCAATCAATAATAGCCAGTTTCGGCGCTTCCTCACCAGTGAGAATGTGCCAAGCTTCATCCCCATCTGCTGCAGTTAGAACTTCATATCCCCATTTTTGCAAAAGAGACTGGAGCATAAATCTCGACGTAACATCATCTTCTGCCACAAGAACTTTCATTGCTCTCCCTCGTTTGGGAGGCTATTCCATTTCACACGTAGCCTCCATAAATAATTTTATATGCGTCTCCAAAGATCGAAGGGCGTCTTGGAAGGGCCCTGATCCCATACATTCTGCTTCTTTTTCCAAAGCCTCTGCCTGAAGGCTTATGGAAGTAGCCCCGACATTAGCGCTTGCTCCTCGAATAGTATGGGCAAGTCGAGCAACTTCTCGAATTGCCCCCTTTTCCACAGATTCCAGCAAAGACTGAAAAAGCTTAGGAAGATCCTGTCGAAAAGTCTGAAGTATTTCTTTTAAGAGCTCTTCATCTCCACCCAATCTCTGCAAAAGCTCTTGCTTCTGAAAAACAAAAAGGGGCTTTTCTAGCTGTGTTATCAGCATATCCGCAAGCTCTTTCATCATGATGGGTTTTGTAAGATATCCGTCCATCCCTTTCAACAAACATCGCTTCTTCTCGCTTTCTTGGGCATTTGCTGTCATAGCCACTATGGGGATTCGATTATTTTTCCCACAGAGATTTGTCGACCGAATGGCCTGCGTCACCTCTAAACCATCCATTCCTGGCATTTGTATATCCATAAAAATAAGATCATATTCTTTTCGTCCAAGAACCTCCAAAGCTTCTTCCCCGCCAGAAACAGCCTCAGCCATACAGCCTAGCTTTCGAAGAAAGCCGAGTGCTACTTTTCTATTCGTCTCTGAATCTTCAACAACAAGAACGTAAGGAGTTTTAGAAAACATCACGGGCTGAGGAGACAATAAAGTTTCCTCCTCTTCTGCTGCTTCGGGAGGATCGTTCACGGGCCTTTCTCTTGTTTCTTTTAGCGGTAATGTAAACCAAAAAACCGAGCCATGATTCTCTTGTTTTTTTACCCCTACTGAACCACCCATCAGTTCGACGAGGTCTTTTACTATAGCTAGACCTAAACCTGTTCCTCCATATTTTCGGCTTGTGGAAGGATCAAGTTGAGTAAAAGAATGAAAAAGCTTCGGGAATTGATCCTCAGGAATTCCCACACCTGTATCCGAGACTTTAAAAAACAGCATGCGAGAACCCGAAATAGCCTCTGTTCGCTCTAGCACTTCAAGAGAAACATACCCGACATGAGTAAATTTTAACGCATTCCCCAATAAATTGGAAAGAATCTGTCGGATGCGTCCAGGATCTCCCACGCAAACAGATGGAACATCTTCGTGAACATGAACTCTCAATTCAAGCCTTTTTCGCTCTGCAAGAGGACGGATACTTTTTATAACGTCCTCGACAAGATTAAAGATAGAAATTGGAACCTCTTCTAGATCGATTTTCCCTGCTTCTATTTTAGAAAAATCAAGGATGTCATTAATGAGACGCAAAAGATTTTGAGCCTCTTTGAAAATAATTCGAACCATATCATGCGGTTCATCGTCAAGAGAAGAGTCAAGTAATAGACGAGCCATTCCAAGAATAGCATTCATAGGAGTGCGAATTTCATGACTCACATTGGCTAAAAAACGGTCTTTCGCCTGCACTGCCTGCTCCAACTGATGCTCTGACTCTTCTAACCGTTTGACCTTCATATTCAACTCTTCGTTCAGGCTGTTGATAAGGCTATAATATTCAGCATCTCTTAGCATGTTTGCGATGGAATTCAAAACCACCGTCAAAAAAGCATAAGAAATATCAAGAATCTCTGAAGGATCTTCATCTAGCAAGGCTACCATTAAGCCTAACGTTCGCCCTTGATTAATAATGGAGTGTAAAAGAAGAAACGAAGTGTCATCAGAAGAACGGATGACAACAGGTCTATTCCTATCAATAACCCATGCCACAGTCCTGTCCTCAATCAGATTATCTTTTTCTTTTTCAATAAAAGGGAACCTTTCCTGAGGGTCACAATAATAACAGGTGAAATCTAAACCATCCTCAGAGAAAAGGTAAAAGGCGATAGTTTTTACTTTTACAAAAAGGCGAACCCGCGTGGCAGCTTGCTGCAGGATAATCTCAACATCCATAGATCGGTTTAGCCCCGTAGTAAAGCCGGCAGAACTAATGGCAGCTTCCAGTACCTGTTGAACTGCCTTCTTTTCTTCTAATAAATTTCCCATTCTTTGTTCTAAAGATTCGATAGTTTGATAAGGATCCATTCTACTTCTCCATTTATCTATGCTACAAGGAAAATTTTCATAATCTCCGCAATCTGACGATCTCCTTGCACCAGAACCGTTTCCAACATACCCTTCGATAATCCCAAAAGCTCCCACATCTCTTTTGAAAAAGGAGGAACTATATAATTTCCGCTAGTCCCTATACGTGTAGCATTAGCTAAAAGATCAGCGGCACATATTATTACGGCATCTTTTTCATGATCCCCTGCATCCAGAGGTGAGTGATGATGGGCTACGAGAATTTGAATAGGTTCAGGTATATTCCATTCCCTTAGAAGAAGTCCTCCCAATTGTGCGTGATCAAAACCTAACCAACGGCACTCGGTTATTAACAGGGGTACCTTTTCCCTTTCTGCCTCTTCAATAGCACGGGTCATATATTGAGGAAGTTTCGTATAAAGTACCACTCGACCTATATCATGAAGCAATCCTGCAAGGAAGAAACGCTCTTCTGAAGGAAGACGTTTCATATAGGCAAGAAGTCTTGCAAAAACACCACATGCAATGGAATGTTTCCAAAAAGATTTCATATCTACATACGAAGAAGGTATATTTTTAAAAACATTTATCGTGGAGACAGCAAGAGCAAGAGATGTTAACTGATTAGCACCCACTATCGCAATAGCTCTGGACACTGATTGAATAGGAGATGGGAACCCATAAAAAGAACTATTCACAAGGCGCAGTAATCGGACAGTCAGGCTGGGATCTGTGCTTACAACTTTAGCAATATGAGTAGCCGAACTCACAGGAGAGTTCAGAACCTCTTGAATCTTAAAATAAATATCAGGGAAGGAAAAAAGACGGATCTCCCCTGTAACCAACTTGTCTAAAGAAGGCAGGGGCAACTTGCTTTCCGTACGCAAAAAGCCTGAACGTAGAGGCGATGCAAAATCTCGCTTCTCTTCATCTGGTAAAAGACGAGAAGGGAGCAAAAAAGCCATTCTTTTTACGCACAGTTGATAAAGCTCCTTCATTTCTTCTTCTAGGGAATCTACTGCAGGGAAATACTTTTCCACAAGATCTGTTGCGCGTTTTTGCTTATATTCTTCTATCTTTTGCTCCTCATGAATTTGGTGGTCATCAACACCCTCTACATCAACTTCAGTAATTCCCCAAATTTTAAATATCTGAACATATTGCACCTTCAGAGATGTCCCTTTCCCAAGAACAAACCGACCATTCGGAGCATGTACGTCGCTTTTAAGAACCATTCCTTCTCGTAGATTACCGACGCTTACGATCCCCATCGTTAGACTCTCCTTAACATTCACCCTTCTTATTTATTATACCTCATTGGCGTAAAAGGATTGTGTACCTTATGCACCCCAACATCACGTGAATATATTATCTGCTATACTACTCATATTATGAATAACTTCTCTTTATTACTAAACAACTTGAAACATAAAAACATTCTCGGAGTTAATCCTCCTGTATTTGACTTCGCCTATTTCGATTTTTGGGCTAAGCCGCTGGGGTTATTATATATACTAGAGTATTTAAGAAAACACGAAAACAATGTTTCTCTTCTTGATTGTATCTATGAAGGACGCGACAAGCCGAAAGGTTTTGGCCGCTATAAACCACAACGAAAGCAAATAAAAAAGCCCACCCCTTATCAACATATTCCACGAAAATATTATCATTTTGGGATAACAGAAGAAGCATTCGAAGAGAAGCTTTCTCAAATACAACAGCCAGATTTAATTCTTCTCACATCCGGAATGACCTATTGGTATCTCGGCGTAAAATGGTGCATTGACAGACTTAAAAAGTTCTTCCCTCACACACCAATATTGTTAGGAGGAATTTACGCCCAACTTTGTCCTGAACATGCTCAAACACTTGGCGCCGATGGAGTACAAACAGAACCATTCCTCCTTGAGAGCCCTTTTCCTGCACTTGATCTCTATGAAGAACCTGAATATGGAATAATAATGACTTCAAGAGGATGCCCTTTGCATTGTGAATACTGCGCATCAAAAAAACTTTGGCCCACATATCGACAGCGTTCACTTAAAGAAATTATGCGGGAAATTACCTTTCAAGATGGCATTTCCAGTGTAAAGGACATGGCTTTTTATGATGATGCTCTCTTAATAAATAAAGAACGGCATTTCTACCCTCTCTGCAATGAATTGCAGAAAAACTTTCATCATCTACATTACCATACCCCCAATGGTCTTCATGTTCGAGAAATTGACGAAACATGCGCTCATTATCTACGTGAAACTGGATTCAAAACCATCCGCCTCAGCTTAGAAAGCACGGATCCTGTAATACAACAGGTTAGCTCCAGTAAGGTATCAGACCATCAATACGTCAAAGCTGTGGGAAATTTATTAAAGGCTGGCTATACTCATCACGACATAGAAACATATATTCTCATTGGGCTACCAGAACAAAGCTATCAAAGTGTTTACAATGCTATTTCCTTTGTTCGTTCTTTAGGGGCCACTGTAAAAACTGCAGAATATTCGCCTATTCCTGGAACAGTCATGTTTGAAGACTGCGCAAAAAAGTTTCCCTTATTAAAAGAGGAGCCTCTCTATCAAAATAATACCGCTTACTGTGGATATGTTTCAGAAGACATCGCTCCTGAAGAGTTGCAACAGCTAAAGAACCTGGCTCACAAGGGGGCTTAGATATAATATAAAATAAAAAGAAGGTGGGAAAATGGGGAAAGTAATAGCGGAGTTAGTAGTTGTACCATTAGGGACAGGCTCCCCTAGTGTTAGCAGTTATGTTGCCAATGTAGAAAGAGTTCTTGCCACATTTAACTTAAAACAGGAGCTTACTCCCATGGGGACCATTCTTGAAGGCGATCTAGACGAGGTATTAAAAGCCGTAAAAGCAGCGCACGAAGTACCTTTTCATAAAGGGGCTCTTCGAGTATCTACATCACTAAAAATCGATGAACGTCGGGATAAAGACCTGTCTATGGAGGGGAAAATAGCGTCGGTAAAGCAAAAATTAAAGTAGCACATCTTCACCCCATAACAATAAAGATAGAAATGGAGGAGATGTGCGTTGTTCAAAATTATAAAGAAAAAGGGCCCCCTTCAACCCATTCGCTACGGCCCTTACATTGGTTTATGCGTTTTCTGTTGCTTGTTTATGATTTTTGGTATAGTTATGTCATCGTCCCCTGCCATATTGCTAAAAGGCATCTGCGCTATTATACAAGACCCAGATTATCTTATTAGCGACTATATAGGAATCGGTGACATTGGTGCTGCTTTTTTTAATAGTGGTCTTCTTACTTTCCTTATGACGGCTCTTCTGTTCTTTTTCAAAATCAACATTACCGGCATCTCTATCTCTTCTCTTTTAACAGTCTCTGGTTTTGCTCTATTTGGGAAAAACATCTTGAACGTTTGGCCCATAGTGTTAGGAGTTTATTTCTACTCTCTCTACCAAAAAGAACATTTCTCACGGTACATTTATATCGCTCTTTTTGGAACGGCTTTAGCCCCTCTTGTCAGCCACCTACTTTTCAGCTCCCTTTTACCTCTTTTATTGCGCCCATTAGCAAGCTTTATTTTAGGAATTTCTGTAGGAATGATGCTTCCTCCCCTCGTTTCTGCTTTTTTGCGTTTCCATCAAGGATACAACCTTTACAATGTAGGATTTGTAACAGGTGTTTTAGGGACAGTCTATGTATCTATTCTCCGTTCTTACGGGCTTTTAGTGGAGACCCGGATGATCTGGACTACTGGTAATAACAAGCTTTTAGGGACATTTTTCATCGCCATTTTTATTATCATGATTTGTACCGCTTTCACCCTTGACAGGTGGAGTAAGATAAAGTGGGTAATGGCTTATAGTGGACGTGCCGTGTCTGACTTTGTTATTTTAGAAGGATGGGGTGCTACCTTAATGAACATGGGGGCTATGGGACTTCTAGCCACCTTTTATATTCTTGTTATAGGTGGAGATCTTAATGGGCCTACCATAGGTGGCATCTTAACTGTAGTCGGATTTAGTGCCTTTGGGAAACATCCAAGAAATACCATCCCCATTATTTTAGGAATAGCACTAGGAGCCATAACGAAAAAATGGAGCCTCGCCGCTCCGCCCATTCAATTAGCCGCTTTGTTTGGAACAACTCTCGCACCTATTACAGGGGAATTTGGATGGAAATATGGAGTACTTGCGGGTTTTATCCATTCTTCTGTGGTTTTGAATGTAGGAATGCTCCACGCAGGATTTAACCTTTACAATAATGGATTTTCTGGAGGGCTAGTAGCTGCCGTACTGTTGCCGTTAATCGAAGCCTTTGCCGGAGGTGGTAAGAGATCATGAAACAGGAACGAATTCGAGTGACAAAAATGGCAGGGGAACTCATTAATGATTTTCTCACTTTTCTAGGTTGTAACAATATTAATCTTCATATTTGTGAGGATCCAGATGCTTTTCTCATTCACATAACAGGGGTATTTCAAGATCTATCAGAAGAGCGGTTACAAAGAATGAAAAATCTTCTCTGTCAACCTCGGAATTATGAGTTGGAAGAAATGTACTGGAGTCTTTCGAGCGAGAGAGATACAGATGCAGAATTACATCTAGTAGGCATTATGACTGATGAAGTGACGATATCAAGAGACCCGAAGAAAAAACTCTTATCTATTCACTTAGTTCGAAAAAAATAGAGCGGCATATGCCGCTCTATTTTTACAATGTCTTGTTTGGAAGCGATTATGGCGGTTCTTCTACTCTCCAACCTAAACCACACAATGAAGTTATTTATAAAGAACTCGGTTTCAAAAGAGAAAACCTTGAAGAAATATCTTCTAATGCTGGGCCTTGGTAAAACCTGTTGACTCCTTGCCTAAAACGCTTATACTGTCGGAATGTTTTGCTTAAATATAAGCAAAATCGCGGGAGGAAAGCGTATATGAATCATCTTATAAAGGACTATGGAGTATATCTACCCATGTTAAGCACTACATTATTATGGGCTGGAGCATATATCTGCGGCAAATTAGGTGTTGATGAATTTATACCTTTACATCTGCTTTTTTTCCGTTTTCTTATAGCTTCTATTTTTATCTTTATCGTCATTGCTTTGCGAAAAAAAGGAGAATGGAAAATATCAATACATGACATTCCAATACTGTTCCTTCTTGGTTTTACAGGCGTTTTTGCAAATAACTTTTTCTTTTTTCTTGCGTTACTCTACACATCTGTAACAAATGCCGCGATTATTTTTGCTACAACACCGTTCATGACAGCTATTCTGGCCTTTGTCTTTCTTAAAGAACCTTTAGGGCTTAAAAATATATGTGCTTTGATAATAGCTCTTTCAGGTGTCGTTTTTCTCATTACAAACGGGGACATACACGCCCTACTTCATATGGACTTCAACATTGGAGATTTTTATGAAGTTGGAGCTTCTTTTGCCTTGGCCATTTTTACAATCATAAGCAGAAAGGTCGCCAACAATTATCCTCCAATAACTATGGTGAGCTACGAAAATCTTTTCTCTCTTATTATCACTATTCCATTTTTGTTGGTAACTGGTGCTTTCGATTTTCAAGTTACCCCTACATATAAAGGGTGGCTCTCCATTTTATATCTTGGAATATTTGCATCTGCCCTAGGTTATATCTTTCAACAAATTTCCATAAAAAGTATAGGAGCAAGTAAATCTGCTGCTTTCTTAAACCTAACTCCTTTTCTTTCCGTTCTGCTTGGAATGGTCTTCTTAAGAGAAAGTCTCTCTGCTGTGAAGATTATCAGCGGCATGTTGATTTTAGCTGGAATATACCTCAACTCTTATTCAACTTGTCGCTCTGTTCCTCGTGTCAAAAAGTGCCATAATAACTAGATGCATGGAGAAATAAGCAGCGGGAGGAATTTTAAATGTCAGGGAACATACGAAAAAATATAACACCGGGCCTTCGAGTTAAAATCGTTCAAAAGCAGCATCAAAGAACGGGACAGCTAACTGAAGGTATCGTTAAAGATCTCCTCACAAAAAGCCCGACGCATCCCCACGGGATAAAGGTTCGCCTAGAAAGTGGCATTGTAGGAAGAGTTCAGGAGATATTGGAGTAAGGTAAACAAGCCGTTTTTCGGGTTCCCGAAACGGCTTGTTTTATATAGCTCACCTAGAGGCTGCCAAGCTATCCGATAGTATGAGCAAAGCCACTATAAACAGCAATCTCGACAAAACACTTCAACAACTCTATAAGAATACCGAGAATGCTTCTTATCTAACCTATTGGCCAAGAAGCATATAGGAGTTCTAAAACTTTTGAGAGTTTAATCTTTATCTAAAAATTCTGCTTGGGATTGTCCAATAAACAGACTTGCTTTTTTACGATGATAAAACAAAAAAGCCATTTCGGGTTTCCTGAAATGGCTTTGAATTATCTGGCTCCTCGGGCAGGACTCGAACCTGCAACCTAGTGGTTAACAGCCACCCGCTCTGCCGATTGAGCTACCGAGGAATGTCATTATATTAAACTGCCAAAATATATTATGGAGGCGGCACCCGGATTCGAACCGGGGATAAAGGATTTGCAGTCCTCTGCCTTACCACTTGGCTATGCCGCCACCATTGAAAAGTCTTTGGAGCGGAAGACGGGATTTGAACCCGCGACCCCAACCTTGGCAAGGTTGTGCTCTACCCCTGAGCTACTTCCGCATGTTGACGGTAAGTGGTGGCGGGACCCAGAATCGAACTGGGGACACGCGGATTTTCAGTCCGCTGCTCTACCTACTGAGCTATCCCGCCTTGTCCCTATCAAAGATAAAAAATGGCGGGGCCGACGAGACTCGAACTCGCGACCTTCGGCGTGACAGGCCGACGCTCTAACCAACTGAGCTACGACCCCACCACAATCTTTCACTCAAAGTCCTGGGTTTGGTTTTGGTGGGCGGAACAGGGTTCGAACCTGTGACCCCTTGCGTGTAAGGCAAGTGTTCTTCCGCTGAACTATCCGCCCCGTTCACCGCTCAACCAACGCGAAGGATAGTATATCTATGACTGCAGAATATGTCAACACCTTGACAAAAGGAATTTTGCTGCATTTTCTCCTAATAGATTATCTACCCCCTCTTTCTCTCCAAATATCTGATTAAAAATCTTTTTATACCTCTCAAAAGAGAGAATTGGGAAATCTGACCCATAAAACATTTTCTCTAATATTCCCGCACCTATTATGGCTTGAAAAATTTGTGGTTGATAGAGCCATGGAAGGGCTGCCGTATCATATCTGGCATTTTGAAGGTATTTCTTCATTTCCGGCATCAATTCATAAAGCCAAAGTCCGCCGCCAAAGTGAGCAAAAATAACTTTTGCTTCTGGATGGTTTATACAAAATTGAGCGGCTTCTTTAGGCCCTACATTTCCCTTCCCAGGATAATCATGGCCAACAGGTTCTGCCGTGTGAAAAAGAAGAGTCATTCCAGCCTCTTGAGAAGCACCGACAAAACGCCACGTCTGCCGAACATCATCGATGTTAAAGTGCTGCCCGCCTGGGAAAAGCTCCCCTACTCCTATAAGTCCTTCGTCGGCACACCGAAGTATTTCCTCCTCAGAACCTCTAGCTAAAGGAGGCACTACAGCAAACCCCTTCAAGCGATCAGGATATTTTTTGATACCTTCAATAACGTAATTATTACAATGACGGCATAACTCCAAATCCTTAAAAGCAAAACCGAATATCCACGATTGATCTATATCGTCCTCGTCCATTTGAACAATTACATCTTCTATCGTTGCCCACTTATGAACCTTTCCATGGGAAAGGAGTCCGAAGTAATCTTCTCTTTCAGATATTTTCTCGAAATCCTGTATTACATCTGGTGGATAAACGTGAACATGCGTATCAATAATCATCATTTTTCCATCCTTCCTCCGCTATCTTCCGACGTATTTGCGTAACAAATTGATGAGCCGCACGAGTAGGTTCGGGAAGTCGATACTTTATACACGCTTTCAAAACTAACTCTACCGATTTTTCAAGAGAAATTCGATGGCCAGGGCTTATGAATAGAGGTTTCACTCCATTTCTAGAGCGAAGAACGTACCCTACATGCTCTTCTTGATAGAATAATGGTGATCGACTCCCTTTCTCGTTCCCAGGATCATCATAAACGCCAACAAGGTGGCTTTTTGCCACCCCTATAGTCACAAAATTTGTAAGAACCCCAAAGTGAGAAGCAAGACCTATTCTCCGTGGATGGGCTATTCCCGCCCCATCAATCATCCAAAGGTCTGGGCTCAATTCCAAGCGCTCAAGAGCGGCAAAAAGTGCTGGAACCTCTCTATAAGAGAGTAAACCCGTTAAATAAGGGAAAGAAACTGGATATATTGCCCATGTATAGGAGATAGGAGAGAATGTTCCCCACTCCATGCAAACAATCCCCGCAATGGCCAATGCTTTTTTGCCTCGTCTGCTATACGCTACATCTACTCCCGCCACTGTGGTGAGCCGAAAAGGCTCATCGCGGATAGATACTTTTTCTGCAAGAAGTCGTTGTTCAGCTATCGCATGTTGAAAAGAATCAGGCACAATAAATTTCAAGAATATGCCCCCAACTATAAGTTAGCTACACTATACCTCTTTTGATGTTTTCTCGTCTAGAAAACAAAAGAGGCTGCCTCTTAAGTACAAGGGCAGCCTCCTCATCATTTTTAACAGTATGTGCAGACGTTCTACTTAACTTCGACTTCAGCTCCAGCCTCTTCAAACTTCTTTTTCAGCTCTTCAGCCTCGTCCTTGCTTACAGCTTCCTTTACAGGTTTAGGAGCGTTATCTACAAGCTCTTTAGCCTCTTTCAGGCCAAGGCCTGTAACTTCACGAACAACCTTAATTGTAGCAATCTTGTTAGAGCCAGCACCCTTCAAAACTACATCAAACTCGGTCTTCTCTTCCTCTGCAGCAGCTGCAGGGGCGGCGCCTGGCATCATCATGGGCATAGCCATGGCAGGAGCAGAAGCAGAAACTCCAAACTTATCCTCAAGAGCCTTTACGAGCTCAGAAAGCTCTAATACCGTCATACCTTCAATAGCCTGAATGATCTCTTCGTGGGTCATTTCTATTGTTCCTCCTTAATCAAAACTCTTCAAATTTAGTTTATATTCATTTTTAACATACCCATTCCCAATGGGGTATTACGCTACCCTTATTAGGCAGCCTGCTCTTTCTTCTCCTTGATCTGAGAGAGGCATGTGGCCAACCCTCTGATCGGGCCGGAAAGAACTGTAACAAGGCCAGACAAAGGAGCTGCGATGGTGCGAACCACCTGAGCAACAAGCACTTCCTTCGATGGGAGATCTGCCAAAGCTTCGACCTGGGCTACATTTAAAATAGAATCGCCCAAAACTCCACCCTTTAAGATAAAAGCCTTATTCGCTTTATCTTTAGCAAAGTCTTTAAACACCTTTGCGACAGCAACAGGATCGCTGTAAGCCATAGTATAAACGTTAGGGCCAGCCATAATATCTTCTGGAACAGGCATCTCTTCTTCTCGAAGAGCAATTTTCATGAGGGTATTTTTAGCTACCTTCATTTCGCCGTCAGCTGCTCTGACTTTAGCGCGAAGATCTGTAATCTGAGCTACAGTAAGACCTCTGTACTCTGCCACAAAAACTGCTTCGGTCTTGTTGAGCATTTCTTTCAACTCATCAACTAAATCATACTTAACTTTTGCAGGCATGTGTTCACCTCCTCTTCAAAAAAAATCTCCCGACCCATCTAGGTCGGGAGATTCTAACATTACAAAAGATAACGTATCTTTCAAAGATAACACTTATCCTTGGCATGTAACCTCCAAACCTCGGTGGGTGGATTACTCCATTAGACGCTTGAAGCGCGCCCACTGTCTTAGGCTTGTCAAAATATCTTATTTAATTGTAGTTTTCTTATGCTTCCGCAGCTATTTCTTTCGCAGCAGCTATAGGATCTATCTTTATGCCAACACCCATAGTAGGGGCGATATAAAAGCTCTTTACATAGGTACCTTTCACTGAAGCAGGGCGAGCCTTTACAATCGTCTGATACAAAGCTTTTACATTCTCATACAGCTGTTGAGCCTCGAAGCTCTTCTTCCCTACCATATTATGAATTATAGCAGCCTTATCAACACGGAACTCCACACGACCAGCCTTAATTTCTTTCACGGCATCAGCTATATCGAAGGTTACTGTACCCGTCTTAGCACTTGGCATTAAACCCCGTGGCCCTAAAATTTTCCCCAAGCGACCTACATTTTTCATCATATCTGGAGTAGCAATTACCGCGTCGAAATCAAGCCAACCTGTACTAATCTTCTGAATCAAATCATCTCCGCCGACAAAGTCCGCGCCTGCCTCTTCAGCTTCCTTAACCTTTTCTCCGGCAGCAAGAACCAGCACTCTTTTAGTAACTCCCGTACCATGGGGTAAAATTACCGTCCCACGAACTTGCTGGTCTGCATGGCGGGGATCGACGCCGAGACGGATATGAACTTCGAGGCTTTCATCAAACTTCGCAGTAGAAACTTCTTTAAAAAGATCGATGGCCTCTCGCAATCCGTACAGTTTCGTGCTGTCTACTTTTTCCCTTATAGCTAAATAACGTTTACCTCTTTTTGCCATTTTAAAGTCCCTCCTCGTGGTCATAGCGGGTCTGGCCGACCCTGCCACAATCGCTAAACAAAAAAACTAGCCGACGATTTCAATCCCCATTGAACGAGCTGTGCCTTCTACCATGCGCATAGCCGCATCCACATCATTGGCATTCAAATCTGCTTTTTTAAGCTCAGCTATCTCTCTCACCTTATCGCGGCTCACCTTTGCCACCTTTACCTTATCGGGCTCACCAGACGCCCGTTCAATCCCCGCAGCCTTCTTCAACAAAACACTTGCAGGGGGAGTTTTAAGGATAAAAGTGAAACTCCTGTCAGCATATACCGTCAAAATAGCCGGGATAATCATCCCTGCCTGATCTGAAGTTTTGGCGTTAAACTGCTTACAAAACTCCATAATATTCACGCCATGCTGACCAAGAGCCGGCCCTACAGGGGGAGCCGGGGTGGCCTTACCTGCAGGCAACTGCAACTTGATCTGCGCAACTACTTTCTTTGCCATTACCGCTATCTCCTCTCGTTACTGCAAAGCTCTCCTCCGCCTTTTAAACAAAGAGTTAGAAGAGCGCCCGCTTTAGGTTCTATATATACTTAGAGCTTCTCCAGCTCCATATAGTCAGTTTCCACGACAGTCTCCCGTCCAAAGACCGTCACCGTAAATTTTACCTTCCCTTTTTCAGGAACAATCTCCACTACAGGGCCTACTTGCCCTTCAAAAGGACCGCTCTTCACCTTTACAATATCCCCAATTTTAAGGTTCATCTCAATCTTAGGTTTAGCTTGATCCTTCCCAATCTTGCTCATAATTTCTTTTACTTCTTTTTCAGAAAGAGGAATAGGGTGATTTCCTGCTCCAACAAAACCTGTAACACCAGGAGTATGGCGGACGACATACCAAGATTGATCGTTCAGCTTCATCTCCACAAGCACATAGCTCGGATAAAGTTTCCGTGTCACTTTTTTACTTTTGCCATCTTTTACGAAAACACGCTCTTCCACCGGGACTAGGACACTAAAAATCTCTTCATCCATACCCATAGTCGCTATTCTCTGCTCGAGATTAGCTTTAACCCTGTTTTCGTACCCAGCATAAGTCTGAACGATATACCAGCGCCGCTCAACATTACTTTCCATCACACAATGGGGGGTCGGACGGGCCCCCTCACCTCCCTGCTTTCTATTTACGTTACTTGTGGCGTAGCATTCTTACTGGTATCACTAACCAATAAGCCTCGACAAAAGACCCGTTAACGCTAAATCAATAACGCCGAGATATGCAGCAACAAAAAGGGTAAATACTATTACTACCAGAGTTGAATACCACACCTGTTTCTTCCCTGGCCACGTTACTTTCTTAAGCTCGGCTCTTGCTTCACGCACGAAGCTGAGGATTTTTTCCATAACCTCGGCCTCCTATCTTTAAACAAAAAAAATGGCAGGCCCGGCAGGACTCGAACCTGCAACCCCCGGTTTTGGAGACCAGTGCTCTGCCAATTGAGCTACGGACCTGCGAGCAGCGTATATTCTACACTACTTAGTTTCTTTATGCAAGGTGTGTTTATCGCACCACTTGCAATATTTGTTAAGTTCCAGTTTCTTTGATTGCTTTTTCTTATTCACTGTGGTCGTGTAATTTCTCTGCTTACACTCAGTGCACTGCAAACCTACAATATCTGCCATAAAAATTCCCTTCTTCCCAATTACCCAAGAATTTCAGTTACAAC
>NZ_DHCG01000001.1:2841-150233 GCF_002398115.1 Aminobacterium sp. UBA4908 | reverse complement strand
GTTGTAACTGAAATTCTTGGGTAACCCCAACAAAGGGGGTCGTTGATTTTGGCAAAGAAAATTCGTATTCGTCTGAAGGCTTTTGATCATAGAGTGTTAGATAGCTCTGCCTCTCAGATAGCGGAAACGGCGGAGAGAAGTGGGGCGAAAGTATCTGGTCCTATCCCTCTGCCAACGGAAATTAATAAGTATACTGTTTTGAAGTCCCCGCACAAAGACAAGGATGCGAGGGAGCAGTTTGAAATGAGAACTCATAAGCGCTTAATTGACATTGTCAATCCTACTCAAAAAACTATGGATGCGCTTATGCAGCTGAACCTTCCTTCTGGGGTGGACATCCAGATCAAACTGTAGGAAGCTCTGAGCTGAAAGGAGTGGAAGTTGATGAGCATTGGAATTCTGGGGCGAAAGCTGGGTATGACCCAGATATACAACGAAACAGGGCAAGCCGTTCCTGTAACGGTTATCCAAGCAGGACCATGTCCTGTAGTTGCACTCCGAACCCCCGATAAGAACGGTTATTCCGCTGTTCTTCTTGGCTTCGGAGAAATGAAGCCCCACAAGCTCACAAAGCCTGTGAAAGGGCAGTTCGATAAGGTTAACGTAGAGCCTCAACGGTACTTGAGAGAATTTCGTCTTGGTAGTGTTGATGGATACGAAATAGGGCAGGCTATTGATGTTTCCCTTTTCAAAGAAGGGGAAAAGATTAATGTAGTCGGCATGAGCAAGGGTAAGGGGTTCGCTGGTGTTATAAAACGTTTCAACTTCGGTGGAACTTTTGCTACCCACGGTGTATCTAAAACTCATCGCCACCCTGGTTCCAGTGGAGCGAGCAGCTATCCTGGGAAAATCTTTAAGGGTAAAACCATGCCTGGGCGTATGGGTGGAGAAAGAGTTACCGTCAAAAACCTTACCGTTGTGGCAGTAGATACTGAAAACAATCTTCTGCTGGTTAAAGGGGCTGTACCTGGTACTAGAAATGGTATCATTACAGTCTACAAGCAGGATTAGGTCGGGAACAGAAGGAGGGCAGAACGATTATGCCTACTGTGAAGCTTGTTAGTTTTCAGGGTGAAGAGATAAGTGACCTCCAGCTTTCCGACTCTGTGTTTGCTGCGCCGATTCACGTACCGGCTATGCATCAGGTTGTTGTGGCTCAATTGGCGAACCGACGCCAAGGGACTCACAGCGCCAAAGGAAGAGGAGAGGTTAGCGGGGGAGGACGGAAGCCTTGGCGGCAGAAACATACTGGTCGGGCACGTCAAGGAAGTACTCGATCCCCGATTTGGGTTGGAGGTGGAGTGGCCCATGGCCCGAAACCTCGCGACTACAGCCAGAAGGTCAATAGAAAAGTTCGCCGTCTCGCGTTGAGAAGCGCACTTTCACTAAAGGTTCGAGATAATTTGTTGACCGTACTTGAAAACTTTGATGTGGAGACTCCGTCAACAAAATCTATGCTCGGGTTCTTTGAGAAAATCAGTGCAAAGAAACCGTTGGTTATCGTACATGAACCTAACGACGCTGTAGCGAAATCCGCTCGTAATATTCCAGGAGCGAGAGTTATTAACGTGGGCAATATAAATGTCTACGATCTTTTGAATTATCAGAGTCTGGTTCTGACACAGGAAGCCGTTGCCCGGATTGAGGAGGTGTACTCCATATGAAACTCCTTGCTCACGATATTATAATCAGACCGGTTATTACCGAAAAGAGCAGCCGGTTAATGGAGCATAATAAATATACATTCGAAGTACACACCAGTGCCAATAAAATTCAGGTTCGGCATGCTGTGGAAGAAGTTTTCAAGGTCAAAGTCACGGATGTCCATATGATGAGAGTCCGTTCTAAGCCCAAAAGGATGGGTGTTTTTGTGGGAAAAACCCGTTCTTGGAAGAAAGCGATTGTTAGCCTTGCAGAAGGCGAACGTATCGAGTTCTTTGAGGGCGCGAGCATTTAGGCAGGGGGGAGACGAGAATAATGTCTGTTAAAGAGTTCAAACCTTATACTCCTGGCCGTCGTGCAATGTCTAGTCAGTCTTACGAAGATGTGACAAAAAGCGAGCCGGAACGCGCCCTGACCGCCGCTTTAAAGAAATCAGGCGGACGGAACAATTTAGGTCGCATTACTATGCGCCGTCGTGGCGGCGGAGTAAAACGTCTCTATCGAGTTATCGATTTTAGACGGGATAATATAGGTGTTCCTGGCAAAGTTGCAGCTATTGAATATGATCCAAACAGATCTGCACGTATCGCCTTGGTTCATTATCTCGATGGGGACAAACGTTATATTCTTGCCCCAGCAGAGCTGAACGTAGGAGACACTGTGGTAGCTGGACCAGAGTCTGATATCAAACCTGGTAACGCATTGAAATTGAAAGATATACCGGTGGGAACTATTGTTCATAACATAGAACTCGAGCCGGGCTGTGGCGGGAAGCTTGTTCGTTCTGCTGGGACTTCTGCTCAAGTCATGGCTAAAGAGGGTAAATACGCTTATTTGAGGATGCCTAGCGGAGAGCTTCGGCTGGTTCTCAACGAGTGTATGGCCACGGTCGGTCAACTTGGCAATGTAGAGCATGAGAATATTTCTTTGGGGAAAGCAGGTAAAACTCGGCATCTGGGCCGAAGACCGAAAGTGCGTGGAATGGTTATGAACCCAGTGGATCACCCACTTGGTGGAGGAGAAGGACGAAGCAAATCGCATAAACATCCTGTCTCTCCGTGGGGAACTCTGGCTAAAGGTTATCGTACCCGGAAGAACAAGCCTAGCGATAGGCTCATTGTTCGCCGCCGGTATGCGAAGTAGCGTGAGGAGGGACTGATATGGCTCGTTCCACTAAGAAAGGGCCCTATGTTGACCTTAAACTTCTTCGCAGGATAGAGGATATGAACGTATCGGGGAATAAAAAGGTTCTTAAAACCTGGTCTCGGCGTTCTACAATCGTTCCGGCGATGATTGGTCATACCATAGCGGTACATAATGGTCGAATTCATATTCCCATCTATATAAGTGAAAATATGGTGGGACATAAACTTGGAGAGTTTGCTCCGACCCGCAAATTAGCACATCATGCTGGCCAGGAACGCTCTTCGAGAGTGAAGTAGGAGAGTGATGGTAATGGAAGCTAAAGCCGTTGCCAGACAGGTGAGGCTCTCTCCCTACAAGGTGAGAAAGATTCTGCCTCTCATCAGAGGGAAAAAAGCAAATGAAGCGATGATGATACTCAAGTATTGCCCTAATAAGGCAGCAAGAGTCGTCAGCAAGGTTTTGCAGAGTGCGGTAGCTAATGCTGAGCATAACTACGGCATGGATACTGACAAGCTGCATGTTATTACAGCTACGGCAGATCAGGGACCCAGCATGAAACGTTTTCGCCCCGTTTCTATGGGAAGAGCCCATCCCTATCGGCACCGTACCAGCCACGTAACGATTATCGTTGCGGAACGTTAAGGAGGGGGAACTCGTGGGACAGAAAGTTCACCCAGTGGGATACAGATTAGGTGTAGTGACAGAATGGGAGTCTAAGTGGTACGCTGAAGGCAGAGATTATGCAAAGAAGCTCCATGAAGATCTCAAACTAAGGAAGTGGATTCTGGATAGATGGGCCCATGCCGGTATCGCCAGAGTCGACATAGAGCGCGTGGGTAATGTTATGCGGTTTTCAATTTGGACCTCCCGGCCTGGTGTAGTAATTGGGCGTGGTGGCGCGGAGATTCAGGCGGTTAAAGAAGACCTTCAGAAGATGACTGGATCAAAAATTATGATCAACGTTCAGGAGATTAAAAATCCTGACGTGGAGGCCCAGCTTGTAGCAGAGAACGTATCCTCTGCGCTGGAGCGCCGGGTCAGCTTCCGGAGAGCCATGAAACAGGCTATCTTCCGAGCGATGAAATCTGGTGCAAAGGGTATCAAAATCCAGTGTTCTGGTCGTCTTGGAGGAGCTGAAATCGCGCGGACTGAATGGTATAACGAGGGGCAGTTGCCTCTTTCCACTCTTCGGGCCGATATTGATTACGGCTTTTCTGAAGCGGAAACCATGTATGGAATTATTGGCGTAAAGGTCTGGATATTTAGGGACAAGGCAAACGAAAAACCTATGGCAACCAGACCATTCAGAAAGAGGGGGTAATCCGTCATGCTTATGCCGAAAAGAGTTAAATATCGGAAACCCTATCGGAGACCTCTTCGCGGTACAGCAAAGGGCGGCGTTACAGTTGCTTTTGGTGACTATGGCCTTCAGGCTCTTGATTGTGCCTGGATTACGGCTCGACAGATAGAAGCAACCCGTATCGCTATCTCCAGAAAAATGAAAAAGGGCGGTAAAATCTGGATCAGAATTTTCCCAGACCATCCCTTTACCAAAAAACCCCTTGAAACTCGTATGGGTAAGGGGAAGGGAAGCCCAGAGTTTTGGGTAGCTCCAGTTAAACGAGGGCGTATCCTTTTTGAAGTGGCCGGTGTCTCTCGAGAAGTTGTAGAAGATGCTTTCAGAACTGCTTCTCATAAGTTGCCTGTCAAGGTTAGAATTGTTGCCCGTGAAGGTCTGGGTGGTGAATAGAAATGGATGCGAAGAGTTTACGAGATTTGACTCTCGAAGAGCTTCAGGAGAAGCATCGTCAATATAAGGAAGAGCTGTTCAACCTTCGGTTTCAAAACGCCATTGGACAGCTTCAGAACACAAGCCGGATCAAAGCGGTAAAAAAGACCATCGCTAGAGTTTTAACGGTGGTACGAGAGAAACAGCAGGCTTCTGAAAGCGCTGCTGGAAGGAGGTAACGACAGATGGAGGCACGTACACCCCATCGTAAGAAACGGGTTGGCACGGTTGTCAGCGATAAAATGGACAAGACCATCGTCGTCCGTGTAATCCGGCACGATATTCATCCGTTGTACGGGAAGAGGATTATTAAAGCCACGAAGTATATGGCTAGTGATCCAGAAAACACCTGTCGGGTTGGGGATCTTGTGAGCATAGTGGAAACCCGGCCTTTAAGCCGTAGAAAATGCTGGGCTCTTGAGAGAGTTATTCAGAGAGCCCCAGTGCTTGACACTCCCGTTGACGAAGTGGCCGAGGAGGAATAGGTCATGATTCAGCTTAGAACAGTCCTTAATGTAGCTGATAACTCTGGGGCAAAAAGCCTGATGTGCATACAGGTTCTAGGCGGAAGTGGACGGCGGTATGGAACCATCGGAGATGTGATAGTCGCTTCAGTTCGAGAGGCTATCCCCAATAGCAATGTAGCTAAAGGTTCTGTGGTTAAAGCTGTCATTGTCCGTACGAAAAAGGAAGTGCGCCGTCCTGACGGATCTTATGTCCGTTTTGACGATAACGCAGCCGTAATTATCGACAACAATGGAGACCCTAAAGGGACACGCATATTTGGTCCTGTAGGAAGAGAACTCCGGGCCAAGAAGTATATGAGAATACTCTCTCTGGCTCCTGAAGTTGTCTAAGGGGGCAATGCGAGAATGAGCAAAATGAGAATTAGAAAGGGAGACCTTGTCAAGGTTATTTCAGGAAAAGACAAGGGGAAAGAAGGGAAAATTCTTCGTAATTTTCCCAAAGAGGGGAAGGTCATTGTCGAGGGCGTTAATATGGTCACTCGCCATGTAAAGCCGACCCCTAAAAGCCCTCAGTCTGGACTTGTGAAGAAGGAAGCCCCTCTTCATGCCGCAAAGATCATGCTTGTTTGCCCCTCCTGTGGCAAGGCAACGAGAGTTAGCCGAGCCTTTTTGGAGGATGGTAGAAAAGTTCGGGTCTGCAAAAAATGCGGCGAAATAGTAGACAGGGTGTAGGGAGGCAAAACCATGAATCCTCGTTTTCTTGACAAATACAAGAATGAAGTGGTGCCTCGACTGAAAGAACAGTTCGGTTACACCAATGTTATGGAGGTTCCACGGATTGTTAAAATCGTGGTTAATGTAGGTGTCGGTGAAGCGAAAACCGATATGAAATATATGGACGCCGCTCTTGCTGAGGTTCGGGCCATTACTGGTCAACAACCTCTTATGAAGCGGGCAAAAAAGTCCATTGCCGGATTTAAACTTCGTCAAGGCATGCCGGTAGGATGTAAGGTGACTCTTCGAGGAGCCAGGATGTGGGAGTTCCTTGATCGTCTTATATCTTTGGCGTTGCCTTCCATTAAAGACTTCCAGGGAATTTCCCGTAGGGGTTTTGATGGGCGTGGAAATTATAACCTCGGGCTTAGAGAGCAGCTTATCTTCCCAGAGGTAGACTATGATGACGTAATCCGAACTCGCGGGATGAATGTTTCTATTGTAACAACTGCGAAAGCGGACGAAGAGGCCTTTGCCTTGCTGAAAGAGCTCGGCATGCCTTTCAGTAGCCGATAAGTACAAGGGGGAAATGAAATATGGCGCGTAAAGCAATGAAATATAAAGCACAGCTGCCCCCAAAGTTTAAGGTGCGGAAGTATAACAGATGCCCGATCTGCGGACGTATTCACTCGTATATGCGTCAGTTTGATATGTGCCGCTGCTGCTTCCGCAAGTTGGCTCGAGAGGGGAAGATCCCCGGAATCGTTAAGTCCAGCTGGTAAGCGAGAGCGAACATAAGGGGGTCACAGGAATGTATGTTACCGATCCAATAGCTGATATGCTGACGCGGATCCGGAATGCTAACGTGGTGTACCACGAGAGTGTTGATATCCCTCACAGCAATATGAAACTGAGCATAGCTAAGATTTTGAAAGAAGAGGGATATGTCCGGAATTATAAAGTCATCAACGATCCTGAAAAGCCCTATGCTGTTTTGCGTATTTTCCTGAATTACGGTCCTAACCGTGAACGAATTATTCAGGGACTTCGTCGAATCAGCAAACCGGGCAGAAGGATCTATGTGGGCAAAGACAATCTCCCCAAGGTTATGGGTGGTCTCGGAATTGCTATTATTTCCACTTCCCATGGCCTAAAGACTGATACTGAGGCATCTCAGCTTGGTCTTGGCGGAGAGGTCGTTTGCTACGTCTGGTAGCGAGGAGGGATTTTCTATGTCGCGAATTGGACGTAAACCCATTACCCTCGCCAAGGGAACATCTGTAACAATAAAGGATGGCAAGGTTATAGTAAAAGGGCCCAAGGGAGAGCTTTCTTCTGCTCTTGTACCTGGGATTTCTGTTTCTGTCGATAACGATGCCATCGTTGTTTCTCGAGGAAATGATGAGAAACAAACGCGAGCCTATCATGGAATGATGCGGGCTCTTGTAGCAAATATGGTGACTGGAGTAACAGAGGGTTTTGTGAAAAACCTGGAGATTGTTGGAGTTGGTTACCGTGCGCAGATGCAGGGTAAAAAACTTATTCTCAACGTGGGGTACTCCAATCCGGTGGAATACGATCCTCCAAAGGGGATTGAAATTCTAACCGATGGCCCCACTAAAATATCCGTTAAAGGCATTGATAGGCAGCTTGTTGGCCAGGTGGCTGCCATCATTCGAGCATTCAGGAGCCCTGAGCCCTATAAAGGGAAAGGTATCCGCTATGCTGGCGAGCATATTATCCGTAAGGCCGGCAAAGCCAGTGCCAAGTAACCTGAGGTGACGTGGATGAAAACGAAAAGCAGAAATGATATGCGAATCATCCGGCACCGGAGACTCAGGAAACAAGTTTCCGGAACGCCGGAGCGCCCTAGAATGGCCGTTTATCACAGTCTGAACTATATATATGTTCAGATTATCGATGACATGGCAGGCCATACTCTTGTCTCGGCTTCGACTCTTGAAAAGGAACTTAAGGGATCCCTTTCAGGTCACTGCAACATCGAAGCGGCCAAAGCAGTAGGCAAGCTTGCGGCAGAGCGGGCCCTTGAAAAAGGCATAGTGTCAGTTGTATTCGATAGGGGTGGGCACATGTTCCACGGAAAAGTCAAAGCCCTTGCCGAAGCAGCTCGCGAAGCCGGCCTGAAGTTCTAAAGGGGAGGTCCGAGAATGACCATGAAACGTGTCGACACGAAAGGCTTAGAGCTCTCCGAGCGTGTTGTGGCTATTAACCGAGTCAGCAAGGTTGTAAAAGGTGGAAAACGTTTTAAGTTTAGCGTCCTTGTTGTCGTTGGAGATGGCGAGCAATACGTAGGTGTAGGGATGGGCAAAGCCAAAGAAATCTCCGAGGCTGTTCGTAAAGGTATTGATAAGGCGACGAAGAACCTTCGGGAATTGAAAAAAGTAGGGAGCACCATTCCCCACCCGGTAGACGGGAACTTTGGTGCGGCTCATGTGCTTCTTAAGCCAGCAGCACCAGGTACTGGAGTTATTGCCGGTGGAGTGGTTCGTGCCATTATGGAGCTTGGTGGGGTAAAGGACGTTCTTACTAAAGTTATAGGAAGAACATCTAATCCTGTTAATGTTGCTTGGGCAACGCTCCAGGCCCTTGAAACGATGAGGACGCCCGAAGAAATTTTGCGTCTGAGAGGGAAACAGACCGCTCAGACTGAGGCGGAATAAGGAGGGGTTGTCCTATGGCTAAACTGCGTATTACATGGGTTAGAAGCGCGATTGGACATCAGCTTCGACAGAAGAAGACAATCAAGGCCCTTGGGCTCAAAAAACTTCATCAGACAGTAGAGCACGAGGATGTCCCCCAAATTCGTGGCATGATCAATCAGGTCCACCACCTTGTGGAATGGGCCGTTGTGGAAGACTAGGAGGGACGCACCATGAATTTGCATGATCTTCGACCTGCTCCTGGTTCCCGCCAGAAAGCTAAACGTCTTGGACAGGGAATTGGTAGTGGGAATGGCAAAACAGCTGGGAAGGGAACAAAAGGCCATAAATCAAGAGCTGGCGGAGGAGTTCGTCCTGGTTTTGAAGGCGGGCAGATGCCCATTACACGAAGAGTTCCCAAACGCGGATTCAACAATGCCCGTTTTGCGAAGAGCTATCAGATTATTAATCTCGAACAGCTCGCAGATCGTTTTGAGGCTGGGTCTGTGGTTGGGGTAGAGGATCTCTATCGAGCAGGTCTTGTTAGAGATTTGACAAAGCCGGTAAAAATTCTCGCGAGAGGAGAAATTTCCCAGGGACTTACACTTAGGGTCCACGCCTTTAGTGCCCAGGCAGCTGAAAAAATAGCGGCTGCAGGTGGGAAGGCTGAGGTGATCTAAGTGATAGATTCCTTCAGGGATGCCTTTAAGCTACCAGATCTAAAGAGACGGATACTATTTACACTTGGAGTTTTGTTTATTTTCCGTCTTGGCGCCCATATTCCAACGCCTGGCATTGATGCGTCTGCTATGGCCCAACTTTTTGAACAGGGTGCTGGTGTGCTCGGGTTCCTTGATATTTTTGCGGGTGGTGCGCTGAGGCGATTCAGTATTTTCGCTCTCGGCGTTACACCCTATATTAACTCGAGCATTGTTATGCAGCTCCTCGTTATTGTCTTTCCTGCCTTGGAAAAAATGCAGAAAGAAGGCGAGGAAGGAAGGAAAAAGATTATTCGTATTACCCGTTGGGGGACGATTCTTTTTGCTGGCATACAAGCGATAGGCATGACGTTCTGGCTTGGCCGAGTGGGAATATTCCATGGAGGCTTTTTTGCTGGGGTTATCGTAGTTGTGACGGTAACTGCTGGAGCATTAGCAGTGATGTGGCTTGGCGAGGAAATTACAGATCATGGAATTGGTAATGGCATTTCTTTGCTTATTTTCGCTGGTATCGTTGCTCGGCTCCCAGAAGCTATTATTCGTAGCTGGAGAATGTTGCGGTTAGGAGAAATGAGCATATTTGTTTTGATCTTGGCTCTTCTTCTTATGTTTGCTGTAATTGCAGGGTGTATTCTTCTGCAAGAAGGACAGCGACGTCTTCCAGTGCAATATGCGAAAAGGGTGGTTGGGAACAAGGTATATGGCGGACAAAGTACCTTTATACCATTAAAGGTTAACCAGTCTGGCGTTATGCCTATCATCTTCGCATCATCAATTCTATTGTTCCCTTATTCTATTGCCCGATTCTTCTCTGGGAACGTCGCTTTAGCTGTTCAGAAGATGTTTGAGCCTGGCAGTACTGTTTATATGGTACTTTATATTGCTCTTATTATCTTCTTCTCTTACTTTTATACAGCGGTGGTCTTCAACCCAGCGGACATTGCCAATAACATGAAGAAGTATGGCGGGTTTATATTAGGGATTCGCCCAGGTCGCCCTACGTCGGAGTTTATAGAAAAGGTTATGACCAGAATTACTCTCGGTGGAGCGATTTTTCTCGCGATTATTGCCCTCGTCCCCACATTAATGACGAATATTATGGGGATTACGAGTTTTTACTTTGGTGGAACTGCGGTCTTGATTGTAGTAGGAGTAGCTCTTGACACTGTTCACCAGATCGAAGGACAGCTTCTCATGCGGCATTATGAAGGTATATTGAAGCGCCGTGATTCTAAGAGCGGAAGCTTCCTCAGATTCTAAGGGGGATAGAAGAAGCTATGCGAGTCGTTCTGCTAGGACCGCCTGGCGCAGGCAAAGGAACCCAGGCGGCAGAAATAAAAAAGAAGTATGATGTAGCCCATATCTCTACGGGGGATATTCTCCGACAAAACGTAAAGGATCAGACGTCCTTAGGTCGTCAAGCACAAGAGTATATGAATGGCGGAAAGCTTGTTCCTGACGATATTATTGTTCGTATGATGGGCGAGCGGTTGAAAGAGAAGGACTGTGAGAAGGGGTTTTTGTTAGACGGATTCCCTCGCACGGTTCCGCAAGCTGAAGCGTTAAATGAACTTTTGCAAGCAATGCATCTTGCTCTTGATGCTGTTATATTGCTTGATGTGGATGATGATTTAGTGGTAGAAAGATTGTGTGGTCGTCGTATGTGCCGCCAGTGTGGGGAGATTTATCATGTGACGTTTAAACCCTCCCTCAAAGGTGCCCATTGCGCCAAATGCGGTGGAGAACTATATCAGCGCGACGATGATAAAGAATCGGTGATTCGAAGTCGTCTCAAGGTATACCATGAACAGACAGCACCACTCATTGCTTATTACGAGGAGAGAAATTTATTGCGACGGGTCGATGCTGGGACGTCAAGTTCTCTCGTAATGACTGCAATTGAGGCGTTATTTACTAAGAAGGTAGCTGAATGATTGTACTTAAGACGGAAGAAGATCTCCGATATATGCGGAAAGCGGGCCGGATCGTTGCTGATGTTCTCGATCTCATAGCAGGGATTGTCCGGCCCGGCATCACCACAGCCGATATTGATCGAGCTGCAGAAGAGCTTATGACAAAGGAAAGTGCAACGCCAGCCTTTAAAGGGTATCGGGTTCCAGGTATCCCCGTCGCTTTTCCGGGAGCTGTGTGTGCTTCTATTAATGAAGAGATAGTTCACGGGATACCTACTCAGGAGCGATATCTGGAAGAGGGGGACATTATAAGCATTGATGTAGGGGCTTGTTATAAAGGCTATTACGGAGATGCAGCTTGTACTTTCCCTGTCGGACAGGTGAGTCTTGAACGCCAAACTCTTATTAACGTGACCCTTGAAAGTTTAAACAGAGCAGTCTCTGTAGCAAAAGATGGGAATACCATAGGAGACATTGGATATGCGGTGGAATCCTATGTTGTTCCTAAAGGGTTTGGGCTCGTGAGAGATTACACTGGGCATGGTGTGGGGAAACACTTACACGAACCACCTCAAGTCCCGAATTTTGGACGCCCTGGAAGAGGCGTGACTCTCAAAGCAGGTATGACTATAGCCATAGAGCCTATGGTTATGTCGGGAGCGGAAGATACTGTTGTTGGGCCAGACCGTTGGGTAGTTCTCACTGCAGATGGCTCTGACGCTGCTCATTTTGAAAGATCCGTTCTCATCACAAAAGATGGGGCAGAGGTACTTACTCCTTGGGAATGGGCCTGATTGTGGCTGGGACTTTTCAGGTTGGTCAGGTCGTTATTTCGAGAAAGGGAAAAGACACGGGGAAATGGTATGTTGTCGTGAAGGTAGAACCTGAAAAAAATAGGGCGTATCTTTCAGATGGCAAGAGATTTCAAGTGTCTGCCCCTAAACTTAAAAATCTGAGTCATCTTCAGCCTACTCGATGGGTTCTTGAAGAGATTGCAGGGAAGATTTCCAGGGGAGAAAATATAGATAGCGGGAGATTACAATATCTTTTTTCTCAGGTGAGAAATATAGTGAGTAGTGAGTCAGATGCAGGGAGGTTGACATAACCGTATGGCCAACAAGGACGAAGTCATAGAGGTGCGAGGGACCGTAATAGAGCCACTTCCAAATGCCATGTTTCGGGTAGAATTAGAGAACGGCCACAAATTACTGGCCCATGTGTCGGGGAAGATGAGAATGCATTTTATACGTATTCTCCCAGGCGATAAGGTTCTTGTCGAGATTTCGCCCTACGACTTGACACGCGGACGAATAGTGTATAGATATAAATAACTTGTGTTCTGCCCTTATGCTTTAACCGCGGCTGGTGAAAAGCATTGAATAGATTGTCGGGATAGAACCGAAGAGGTCTGTCAAGGCAGGGTAAAGGTTTTCTCGGAGGAGCGTGGAACGAATGAAAGTGAAACCATCGGTAAAACCGATATGCGAATTTTGCCGGGTTATCCGGCGCAAAGGCGTGGTACGGATTATTTGCAGTAAGGATCCGCGCCACAAACAGAGACAGGGTGCAAGGAGGTAACGAGCATATGGCCCGTATAGCTGGTGTAGACCTGCCTCGCGAAAAGCGGGTTGAGATAGCGCTCACTTATATTTATGGGATAGGACTTCCCTCTTCACACAAAATTCTTGCGGCTACCGGCATTAGTCCGGATACTCGCGTGAAAGACCTTACAGAAGAGGAAGCTCAGAAGCTCCGTAAAGAGATAGAAGAGCACTATAAGGTAGAAGGAGACCTGCGGCGCGAAGTTACAATGAATATCAAGCGGTTGATGGATATCGGCTGTTACAGAGGACTACGACATAGGCTGGGGCTTCCAGTTCGTGGTCAGAGAACTAAGACCAACGCACGTACACGGAAAGGGCCACGCCGTACGGTAGCTGGGAAAAAGCAGGCCGGTAAATAATATAGTTTAGAGATATCAAGGAGGCTGACGCACGTGGCCAAACGTACACAGCGTAGAGGTAAAAGAAGAGAAAAAAAGAATGTAAGCTATGGAGTTGCTCATATTTTTTCTACTTTTAACAACACTATAGTGAGCATCTGCGATAAAGGCGGGAATATCCTGTCTTGGGCTTCTGGTGGAAACGTGGGCTTTAAGGGAACGAGAAAATCGACTCCTTTTGCCGCTCAGATTGCTGCTCAACAGGCAGCTAAAACAGCTCAGGACCACGGGGTGAAAGAAATAGATGTAGTGGTGAAGGGACCAGGACCTGGCCGAGAGTCGGCAATCCGTTCTCTTCAAGCTGCAGGACTTCAGGTTAACATGATTAAAGATGCGACGCCTATTCCTCATAACGGCTGTAGACCGCCGAAGCGTCGTAGAGTGTAGTTCACCCCGATAAGGAGGCGAAAAAGAACTTATGAGCAGATATACAGGACCAGTATGCCGTCTCTGTAAAGCTGAAGGAGCAAAGCTTTTCCTCAAGGGAGACCGTTGCTTTACAGAGAAGTGTGCTATTACTAGGGGAGAGTCTAAAAGTAAACAAAGGAGGGGCAGGCCTCGCTCGAAGGCTAGTGAATATGGAATTCGACTTCGCGAGAAGCAGAAGCTGCGCCGCTTTTATGGTATGAACGAGGGCCAGTTCCGGAGATTCTTTGCTGAGGCAAACAGAATGGCTGGAGTGACAGGACATAACTTCCTTCAGCTTCTTGAGCGACGCCTTGATAACGTGGTTTACAGAATGGGATTTGCCGCTAGCCGAAGCCAGGCCAGACAGCTTATTCTTCATGGCCATTTTGTAGTTGATGGCCGTAAAATTGATGTGCCGAGTTTCCTCGTTCGGGCTGGCTCTACGGTAGCTGTTGCGGAAAATAGCAAGGAAATTGCGTTGATTCGAGAGAACGCTGAAGTGGCAGCGTCAAGAACCGTTCCGGAATGGCTGGAGGTTAATACCGAGCGCATGGAAGCTAATGTTGTTTCCATCCCTGTGCGAGAACAGATTGATGTTCCTGTCAATGAGCAGCTCGTTGTTGAGTTCTATGCCAGATAGTAGGCATGAAAGGTGTTGGACAAAGTGGAACTGATGCGGCCTGAAATCCGAATTGAAGAGTGTAGCCCCACCTTTGGTAAAATTATTGTAGAACCCCTTGAAAGAGGATACGGAGTAACGCTGGGCAATGCTCTGCGACGGGTACTGCTTTCCTCCGTTAAGGGGGCGGCTATTACTTCAGTCCGTATCGATGGCGTTCTACATGAGTTCAGTACCATCCCAGGGGTTCGCGAGGACGTCATCGAACTGATGTTGAACCTGAAGCATATTCCTGTTCGTTCTTATAGCAAAGATGTGAAGGTCCTTCATTTAGAATCAGAGGGATCTAGAGCAGTTGTAGCTTCAGATATTCAGCCTGATAGTGAAATTGAATTTTTTAATCCTGACGCACCTATTTGCGTGTTGGAAGAGGGAGCCCAACTTTCAATGGATCTCTACATAGAGCAGGGGACAGGATATGCTACCATCGATCGACCACGCCCTGCGTATCTTCCGGCAGACGCCCTCTTGATCGACGCTATTTTTTCGCCGGTTTTGAAAGTACATTACGATGTGGAAGCGGCCCGTGTAGGCCAACGTACAGACTTTGAGCGGCTAGTTCTTGACGTAACAACAAATGGTGTTATAGCACCAGATGTGGCGGTAGGCGAAGCTGCGAGGGTTATACGTACCTATTTTGGGTTTATCGTTGAGGATATAGACAAGCTTCATCCGGTAGAAGGGGCTGAAGAAGAGGATGCTGCTCTGGCAGCAGCCGAAGCGGCAGCAGCTGAGGCAGCTGAAGCGGCAGCAAAAGAGGAAGATGATCTTCTTTCAAGGCCTGTGCGAGAGCTTGAACTCTCTATTCGAAGCGAGAACTGCCTCCTTCGTGGTGGAATTCATACCATCGGCGAGCTCATAACAAGAAGTAGAGAAGATCTGTTGAAGATTCGTAACCTTGGGAAAATTTCTCTGAGAGAAATCGAGGAGAAACTGGAAAAGCAGGGGCTTCACCTCAGCACAGAGAAGAGCGAAGAGAAAGCAGTAAAGGAGGACTAGTTCCATGAGACACCGTATGGACCATAGAAGGCTTGGTCGTTATGGAAGCCATCGCAGAGCAATGTTAGCTAATATGGCCGCCAGCCTTTTCTTAGAGGAGAGCCTCACTACAACGGTGACCCGGGCGAAAGAACTTCGTCGAGTAGCTGAAAAGCTTATCACCAGAGCTAAAGGGGATTCTCTCAATGATCGCCGGGTTATTCGTGCCCGTTTAGGACATAAAGAGGCTTCGATCAAGCTTTTTGAAGATCTGGCCAAGCGGTATGCACATCGTCCCGGTGGCTATACCAGAATAATAAAAACGGGCAATCGTTGCGGCGACGGATCGCCCATGGCGATAATCGAGCTGGTTGATTAACGATGACCCCAAAGGACATCTGTACGCTTCAGGATGTAGGGTATACCTACCCTGAAGCGGACAGGCCTGCCTTGGACGGTGTTTCCTTCCAGGTCAGGGAGGGGGAATGGCTAGCTTTACTGGGCAGCAATGGCTCGGGAAAGTCCACGCTGGCCAAACATTTAAACGCCCTGCTGCTCCCAACGCAGGGCGCTTGTTTTGTTTATGGCATGGATACTCGGGACGAGCAGAATCTTTGGACAATTCGGAGCCATGTTGCCATGGTGTTTCAAAACCCCGAAAATCAGATAGTTGGTACTGTAGTAGAAGATGATGCAGCTTTTGGACCAGAAAATCTCGGGCTTCCTTCAGAAGAGATAAGGAAGCGTGTTGATTGGGCTTTATCTGTAACTGGCCTTGAAGGTAAGGCGACAAATCCTACCTACTCTCTTTCGGGAGGGGAAAAACAGCGTTTAGCTGTAGCGGGAGCTTTAGCTCTGGATCCACCTTGTCTCGTTTTGGATGAGCCTACAGCCATGCTTGACCCTCAAGGGCGACGAGATCTGCTTAGTATTTTAAAGACGCTCCATAGCCAGGGCCGGACAATAGTGTATATTACTCACCGTCTAGAAGAGACAGTGTTTTGTGATAGAGCTCTTGTTCTTCAAGAAGGTCGGGTAGAGTGGAGCGGTTGTATATCGGAACTTTTTACGCATAGAGGAAAACTTGAAGAATGGGGGTTAGAATGTCCTCCGTTTGTCGAGTTATGGCAAATGCTAGTGAGGGAGAATATTATTTCTCGTAATACTCCCGCAACAGTAGATGGAGTTCGACAGGCTTTATGTCTATTATAGTAAAAAACCTCACCCATATTTATCATCCTTCCACTCCATTGGAAACAGTGGCTTTGAAGGATGTGAATTTGCGTACGGAAAAGGGGCAATGGCTTTCTATTGTAGGGCATACTGGTAGCGGTAAGTCTACTCTTGCCCAGTATTTGAATGCGTTGCTGGTTCCTGAGGCTGGACGTGGAGAGGTGTCTGTGGAAAATTATTTATCTCGTCCAGGTAGCTCTCAGTTAAGAAGTATCAGACATACTGTAGGTCTTGTTTTTCAATATCCTGAACAACAACTTTTTGCTGAAACAGTTTTTGAAGAGGTGGCTTTTGCCCCTAGAAACTGGGGGGTAGCAGAGAAAGATCTCGAGGAAGTCGTGAAAGGCGCCCTTCGTGAAGTGGGGCTTTCTGAAAGTTTTTTAGATCGGAATCCCTTTCAGCTTTCTGGGGGCGAAAAAAGACGTATAGCCCTTGCTTCTGTTCTTGCAGCTAATCCCGCCTATCTCGTTCTGGATGAACCTACGGCGGGGCTTGACGCCACTGGTCGTAAAGATCTCGTAAAGCTTCTCTTGTCCCAGAAAGAGAAAGGGAGAGGTATTGTTTTTGTTACTCACGATTTGGAAATAGCCCTTACTGCCAGTGATTCTATTCTTGTTCTCGAAGGGGGCAAAGAGGTTGTACAGGGTGATCCAGAAAAGATAGTTCAAGCACTGAGTCAAAATCCAGTGCGAGGCCTATGTCTTCCTGAAGTCTTAGAGTTAGCAGTTCTTTTAGAGCAAGGAGGCTGGAAGGTGCCATTGACTTGGAATCAACGTAAACTTTTTCAATCCATAGTAAAAAGGGTGAGAAAATCATGAAGTTTCTTAATCATCTTACCTTCGGTCAATTTGTGCCTGCTCCCTCGATAATCCATAGACTTGACCCTCGATGTAAAATTTTAGGAACCATGCTCCTATTAACGGGGATTTTTTTAATAAAGCATCCCATGGCTTTTGGTGTGTGGGCTTTATTGCTTCTTGTCATGACTTTTTTCTCCAAACTTCCTTTTTCTTTAGTTCTTCGTTCTGTAAAACCTGTGATGATTCTGGTTGTTTTTACAGCTCTGATACACCTTTTCTTCACTAAAGGGACGCCGGTTTTTCAATGGGGCATCATTTCTATTACCGCAGAAGGCATTCGTATGGGGGCTTATATGGGCTTGAGACTTCTTTTTCTGGTTCTTTTTGCTTGTTTCCTCACATTAACAACTAGCCCCATGGAACTTTCAGATGGATTGGAAAAACTTTTTTCGCCCTTGGCGCCATTAGGTTTTCCTGCCCATGAGTTAGCCATGATGATGACCATTGCTTTGCGGTTTATTCCTACCCTTCTTGATGAAACAGACCGCATTATGAAGGCTCAGCTTGCGCGGGGGGCCAATCTCGATAAAGGGAACCTATGGCAACGTTTGCGGGCGATGCTTCCGGTGCTGGTCCCTCTTTTTGTCATTGTTTTTCAGCGAGCAGACGACCTGGCTACAGCTATGGAAGCTCGATGTTACAGGGGGGGGAATGGACGAACCAGGTTCAAGCCTCTTTGCTGGAAGATGCGTGATAGCGCAGCATTGATCGTTCTCATCCTTACCATTGGTTTATTAATATATATAGATCGAAGGGTGATTGTTTTATGAACTATGCTGCCACAATAAGTTACGATGGAACCGCTTTCTGTGGTTGGCAGCGACAATCAGGAGTCCCTACCGTTCAACAATCTCTGGAAGAAGCTATAGGCAAAATATTTGGTGAGCCCACCACTGTTTTTGCTGCTGGTCGAACTGATGCCGGTGTTCATGGGAAAGGACAAGTTGTTTCCTTTGAGCTTCCTGTCGGATGGGATCCTGGCAGATTATTGTTAGCTATCAATTATTACTTGCCAGAAACGGTACGTATTATGAATATTTATCATGTTTCTGACGATTTTAACGCTCGTTTTAGTGCTTTATGGAGAGAATACCGATATTATATATGGCATGGCCCTGCTTTCCCTCCGTATCTTCGAGAACGGGCGTGGTGGAATCGCTGGAAATGGGATAAAGAAGCCGTGGGAAAGGCTTGCGAGTACGTAAAAGGGACCCACGATTTCAGGGCGTTCTGTCCAATCAAAGAGTGTCCAGACAATACTATCCGTACCATTTACACTTTCCGCTGGCATCAAAATGGGCAACTATCGATTGTTACTATTCGCGGTAACGCTTTTCTTATGAACATGGTTCGCATTCTTATAGGAAGTCTAGACCTTGTAGGAAAAGGCAAGCAGAGTCCAGAGTGGATTAGAGACTTACTTAATGGGAAAGGGAGTCGTAGGGAATCAGGAATGACGGTGCCGGCTCATGGCTTGTATTTTTGGAGAGTTGGGTACGATGCATCTCCATTTCTTAACGGCCTTCCAAAAATAAAGGAAAAAGCAGGCATATTTGTCCCTTCTGATTTTTGGAGGAAACACATATAATACTTTCCCAGAGAGGGAATGTTTTTGCAGATAAGGAGGCTACCTTCGTGTTCGGAAGCGATATCGGTATAGACCTTGGAACAGCGACAGTGCTTATTTATGTAAAAAATAAGGGGATCGTTCTTCGGGAACCTTCAGTGGTTGCCATAGATCTAGAAAATGGGAAAATACTTGCAGTAGGCAATGAAGCAAAAAATATGGTGGGGCGTACCCCGGGAAACGTAATTTCAGTCCGGCCGCTACGTGATGGAGTCATTGCCGACTATACCATGACAGAAGCCATGCTTCGTTATTTTATGAAGCGAGTCAACAAAGGGTTCAGTCGTTTCTTTAGAAACAGGGTTATGATTTGTGTCCCATCAGGAGCTACTGATGTAGAACGAAGAGCTGTTTTAGAAGCCGCGGTTGAAGTAGGAGCCAGTGAAGCTTTTCTGATTGAAGAGCCTATGGCTGCTGCAATAGGGGCCAGCCTCAGCGTAGAAGAGCCTCGAGGAAAAATGATTGTAGATGTTGGTGGTGGAACTACCGATATTGCAGTTATTTCCTTGGGGGGAATTGTTGTATCTAAGTCGCTGCGCATTGGTGGAGATAAATTTGATGAAGCAATAATGCGTTATTTGCGTAAACACTATAGCCTTGCTATAGGAGAACAGACAGCTGAGAATTTGAAGATTACTATCGGAACCTGTGGCCAGGAAGAGGAAGAAATGACGATGACCATTAAAGGGAGAGATCTAGTCCAAGGCCTCCCTCGCCAGATAGAGATTAGCAGTGCTTCTGTGAGCCAAGCCATTGGTGAAATGATCCAGGCTCTTAATGATGGAGTAAGAAATGTATTAGAGCTAACGCCTCCGGAACTTTCGGCCGATATTATAGATAGAGGGATTGTCCTTACTGGCGGTGGATCGTTACTGCGAGGTCTCCCAGAGCTTATTACACAGCAAACTGGCATCAATTGTTTCTGTGCCGAAGATCCTATGGAGTGTGTTGCTGTTGGGACAGGTAAAGCGCTTGCGGAGATCGATAAGCTGAAGGCTACTGGGCGGAGCGGAATATTAATGACCAGCGCATCAAAGAAAGGACGGAAGAAAAAACTCTAGAGTCTATAGGAGGATTGTCCAGTGCATCGAGGGCTTTATGCTGCTGCGTCAGCCATGCTAGTACAAGAGAGAATGGGCGATGTAGTCGCCAACAACCTGGCCAACGTAAACACCGCTGGTTTTAAAGGAAGGATTGCCGTTAATAAGTCTTTCCCTGACGTCTTTATGGATCGCCTGGAAAAACTTGATCCTGGAGAAGGGAAAATAGAAGTAGTGCCTCCAGATAGTGTCGTTTTTAGAGGAAGAGTTCCTATAGGTGATATACCTCTTGCCAACGTCCTTTCAGAAACGGCGATGAAAACAGAGGCAGGAATGCTTCAGATAACAGGAAAAAACTTGGATGTGGCGTTGCAAGGGGATGGATTTTTCGTTGTACAGGATTTGGGTGGGAACATTTTCTATACCCGTTCTGGTCATTTCCAACTTGATTCTGAAGGAAGAATTGTTACACACGACGGTATGCTGGTGTTAGGCAATGGAGGACCTTTGGAAATAGGGGATGCAACGCGAATAGAGTTTGATAACTCCGGTCGCCTTATTGCAGATGATGAGGTAGTAGATACTCTTCAGGTCGTATCTTTTCAAAGCCCCTCGTATTTGAGGCAAATAGGAGGATCTCTCCTATCAGAGACAAGAGAGTCGGGCCAGCCAGATGCTGTAGAGGATTTTGAGCTTCAGTCAGGGGCACTGGAAATGTCTAACGTCAATGTGGTGGAAGAAATGGTACGGATGATTGAAGCCCACAGAGCTTATGAAAGTGCTTCGAAAGCAGTATCTACTCATGACGAGATGACAGGCCGGCTTATTACCACATTCGGCAGAGCCGTCTAACTTCTGGAGGGATGATAAATGATTCGAGCTCTATGGTCTGCAGCAACAGGAATGGTGGCCCAACAAACAAATCTCGACGTTACATCTAACAACTTAGCTAATGTGAACACGTCAGGATATAAGAAAATGCGAGCCGACTTTCAGGACCTTCTTTATCAAATAGATAGAGAACCTGGTGCTCCAGTGGAAACAGGAGCTACTGTCCCAACTGGAATTCAGGTAGGTTTGGGCACTAAAGTAGTCGGAACCAGCCGAATGTTTTCTGAGGGGAACTTGCAGGTAACAAATAATCCTCTTGATGTTACTATCGAAGGCGATGGCTTCTTTCAAGTTGTGCGCCCTAACGGGGATATTGCTTATACGCGAGACGGCTCTTGGAAGATAGATGGAGATGGCCAGATTGTAACAACCGATGGTTTTTTATTAGAACCGGCTATCACCGTCCCAGAAGATGCAACCGAAATCATTATCGATAATATGGGGCGTTTTTCCGTCAAAACAGTAGGGAATCAGGAAGCCGACGAAATTGGACAGATTGAAATCGCCCGTTTTGTGAACCCAGCTGGTCTTCGAGCTATAGGCAGAAATCTTTTTGAAGAAACGCCTGCCAGCGGTGAAGCGATAGCAGGCCTTCCAGGAGAGGATGGCCTGGGGTATCTCCATCAGGGGATTCTTGAGATGTCAAACGTTCAGGTGGTAGAGGAAATGGTCAACCTTATTGTAGCCCAGAGAGCATATGAGGCCAACTCTAAAAGTATTCAAACCGCCGATGAACTCTTGAGAATTGCTAACGGGCTTCGTCGATAAAATATAGCAATGAAGAGAAAAGGCATGTTTTACAGGCGGGTGAGGTATGTGTCCCGCCTGTTTTTTGTTTTTTTGTGGATTGGATTTTTTGCCCCCATGTATACCCCTGCTATGGCCGCAAGCCCCCTTTCCATAGATATCCCTGCCTCGATTTTTTATTGGGGAGATGGAATGCGGCTGGAAAATGTGGCGATTATTAACGGGCCTTCTCCTGTGGTAGAAAAGGCTCGTGCGATTCCTTTCCCTAAAAAAACTGGTTATATATCGAGGGAAGATATTATTAATGCCTTGCAGGAGGGAGGAATAGGTGGTATACGCCTCTCTCTTCTCATGGCAGAGCGAGTTCCTGTTCTTCAGGAACCTCGACTCCCGAACATTGTTCGCCGTATTTCAGGGTGGGCGTGGGAGGTAGACGTAAATCCTCTATCAGGAGCCGCACCTAAAGACACGGAAGAATTTCTGGAACCTGGTTCTTTAACCCCTGGTGTTGGATCAACAACCCTTAAATTCCGGAGTGCTAAAGGAGAAAAATCTGTCCCAGTACGCATTAATTGGTATCAGCCAGCCGTTGTTCTTCAACGAGCTTTTCCCAGAGGGAAACCTCTCTCTGAAGAGGATGTAGTATTGCGAAGAGTGCGTTTAAGTCAGCCTGGTGAACTGCCAAGCCGTATTGAGGAAGTGTTAGGGCTTGTGTTACGAAGAGACGGGCAGATGGGAGATATTGTTTCTCTCAACATTCTTGAGACAAAGCCGATAATTTTAAGAGGAGATCGTGTTATTATTGCGGCGCAGGTAGGGGCACTTTTAATAGAAGTTCCAGGTGAAGCTCTTGATGAGGGCCAGCCCGGCGATTTTATACGAGTTCGCAATATAGCCAGTAGAACAGTGGTTACAGGGCGAGTGGCAAGTCCAGGTAGAGTGGAGGTAGATACCCAATGAAAAAGAATATGTTTGCTCTTTTGGTGGCGATTGTTATAACTTTTTCAGGCAGCAGCCCTATCGCTTTTGCCCAGTCTATTTGGAATGACAATACAAATTGGGTAGCCGATCAGCGCCCTAGTAAAGTGGGGGATCTTGTAACAGTCGTAGTGTCGGAAAAAACAACTACGAAAGATGAGGCTAAAACTGACGTAAGCAAAAAGAATGACAGTTCAGTGAGTGACGGAGTGGGGGTCCTCGATTTTATCAAGGCTTTAGGGTTCTCCTCGAAAAGTTCTGTGAAAGGTGATGGATCTACAGAGAGAACTCACACGGCGAAAAGTCGCATAGCTTGTCTTGTTACGGAGGTTCTTCCTAATGGAAATCTCGTTATAGAGGGCGCTAGGGATGTAGAAACTCACGAGGAAAAACTACAGCTTTGCATTCGAGGGGTCATTCGTCCCCAGGATGTAGATGGTAATAATACTATCGCCAGCGATAAAATAGCTAACGCAGAGATTGGCATTGAGGGGAAGGGCGCACTTTCCAAAGTCCAGCGTCCAGGATTGCTCACACAGATTTTACAGGCGATTTTCTAGGAGGCTAGTAATACATGAAAAGAAGTGCAAAAATATCCATATGCTTTCTCACCCTCTTTTTCTTATGGAGCTCTCAGGTGACGAATTTGTGGGCAGCGATTCATCCTGGAGTTCGAATAAAGGATCTGGTAGATATTCAAGGAGTTCGATCAAATCAGCTTGTTGGTGTGGGGCTGGTTATGGGGTTGCAGGGTACTGGCGATAAGTCGAAGATGGCGCTTCAGATGATACGTAACGTAATGAGCCAGTTTGGCCTAACTCTTGACGATGGAGCTATAAAAAGTAAGAATGTCGCTACTGTAACAGTAACGTGCGAACTTCCTCCCTTTGCCCGCCCAGGGCAGCAAATAGACGTAACGATAAGCACTATGGGAGACGCCAAGAGTCTTCAAGGCGGTACGTTGCTTCAAGTTCCCCTAAAGGGGGCGGATGGGCTTGTTTATGCGGTAGCCCAAGGGCCGGTACTTGTAGGAGGTTTCGCAACAGGTGGACAAGCAGCTTCTATGACTAAAAATGTAGTTACGGTTGGCAGAATTCCCGGGGGAGCTATAGTGGAACGGGACGTACCTATGACTTTTACTGCCGATGGAACTGTTTCCCTGCTTCTCAGGGAGCCTGATTTTACTACATCAGAACGAATTGCCAAGTCTATTAATTCTCGTTTTGGTGCAGTGGCGACACCTGTTGATGCGGGAATGGTAACCATTGCCCTTCCTGGGCAGTTCACTTCCTCGCCTTCTTCTTTTATATCCCAAATAGAAGGTCTCACCGTGCAACCAGATGCCATAGCTCGCGTAGTGGTGAACGAAAGAACCGGTACGGTTGTTATGGGTGGTGATGTAAAGATAAGCGCTGTAGCAGTCGCTCATGGAAATCTGACGGTGCGCGTTACGGAGAAACCCGAAGTCGTCCAGCCTCAGCCTTTCGGAGAAGGACGAACGGCAGTACAGCCAAGAACGGAAATTGAAGCGGAAGAGCAGGGCGGAAGCCTTATCTCTCTTGGAGCCTCGTCGACGGTCAATCAGCTTGTGGATTCTCTTAATGCTGTAGGAGCAACGCCCAGAGATATTATCTCTATCCTTCAGGCAGTGAAAGAGGCTGGGGCTCTCCATGGAGACCTTGTAGTTATGTAGTGGAGGCATAATAATGTTGAATAAAGTTGATGCTTCTCAAAATCATGTTGTGCAGAAAAATTTTGTTTCGGAAGATCACAAGAAGCAGCGGGAACAATTGGAAGAAGCATGTCGTCAGTTTGAAGGGGTCTTGTTATCTCAGATATGGAAAAATATGCTTCGTGACGCTAAAAGGATATCGGGGCGTGACGAAAAACGGCCGTTTGGAGCGATGGAAGATCTTTCTGTAGAAATGTCTGCCGAGGCTTTGTCGAAGCAAAATGGTGTGGGACTTTGGAAGGTTCTCTACAACCAGTTAGCTTCATCCTTGGAAAGTGATGCTTCCCCGCATGAAGAATGAAGAGCCCCTTCCGTGGTGGAGAGAGGGATTGCGTTTTTCCTGTATAGGGTGCGGACGATGTTGCAGAGGAGAACCTGGCGCCATTTGGGTCTCTCCTATAGATGAGGAACGGATCGCCTGTTGGTTGAACATAGATATTCCTACATTCCGAATAAAAAATGAAACTCAAAGATGGGGAGCCCCCAGCCTTCGCGAAAAAGAAGGAGGGGCATGTGTGTTTTATACTCTAGAAACGGGGCGTTGTGCTATTTATCCTGTGAGGCCGATACAGTGCTCCCTTTTCCCCTTTTGGCCTCATGTAGTGCGTACCCCTCAATCGTGGGAACAGACAGCTCAAATGTGCCCTGGGATGAATCAAGGACGACTATATCCAGCCCAGGAAATAAAGTTTATGATCATGCTGTTCCCTAGAGTAAATCGTATGTAATTTTGCTGAAAATGGGGGTAGTCCTTTGTGGCTACCCCCATTTCGTGTTATTCTGAGATACATAGATAGATATGCTCTATGAAATGGAGGCAGTGCTGTGCAAGCCCAGATATGGTCTGATATGAACTGGAGACTCATTATAACGCTCCTTGTTGTCAGTGCTATCCTGGCGTATTTAGGTGACAGGGTTGGGATGCGTATAGGGAAGAAACGAATCTCTCTTTTCGGTTTACGTCCTCGCCATACGAGCCAAATCATTACCGCATTTACAGGAGTGCTTATATCTATCGCTATTCTTGGAACCATGTCTGTAGTTTCAGAGAACGTTCGTACGGCCCTTTTTTCCATGAAATTTTTACAGAGCCAACTTACAAATCTCACAGCAGAGCTTCAAGATAGTCGGGATGAAGTACAGCTCATGTCTATACGCCTTGTGGAGAGCCAGAGTAAACTTGAAGCCCAAGAGAAGAAGTTGCAGGAAGTTCAGAACCAACTGGCTTCTGTCCGTCCAGAGCTGGAAAAGGCCAGGGGTGATTTGTCTCAGATAAAAAATGAGAAGAATGCCCTTGAGAGAGAAAAATATAAACTTGATGAGGAAGTAGGAAGTCTTCGCCAAGAAGCGAGCCGTTTGCGAGAGGGGTTAATTCAGGTTCGCAGTGGCCGTATCGCTGTTTTTGCAGGAGAGCTTCTTGGGCAGCACGTTATTCAACCTAAAAGTTCTCCAAGTAAAGTAGATGCCCTTTTTCAAGAACTTCGCCGTCGAGCCGAGTTTGTGGTGGGGCTTCGATCGGGAGTTTCTCCTGACGAAATTACATTGGCAGTTGACCTAGAGGAAGAAAAAGCTAAAATTCAGGAGTGTACGAATTCGGAAAATAGGAAATTTATACGCATTATAGCGAACGCTAACGTTTTACAAGGTGAAGATGTGAGAGTGCGTTATGAGGTATATGATAGCCGGCTGGTTTATTCTAAAGGGGAGAATATTGCTTCCCGATCTTGGGTTCCTAAAGGTGCAGATGCAGAATCCTTTCTCCATGATCTTTTGGCAGAGGTTAATCATCAAGCAGTGGACGAGGGAATTATGCCAGATCCTGTAAGTGGCAAGGTAGGAGCTATGGATGCGACAGCTTTTTTTGATGCTGTAGAGGAACTGCAAAAGGCTACAAAAGTGATGAGTGTAAAGGTTTTGGCTGCGGAAAATATCTATACCGAAGGCCCCGTCCAAATCGTTTTTCATATTACACCCTTTGGGGCCTCTTCCTAGTAGGAGGAATAGAAATGCTCATAGTAGCATGTCAAATATGCGGAGAGACTAAAGTGTTGGCAGGAACTCCCGATAGCGATGGAATCGCTCGAGCCATGTGGATCTGTCCCCGCTGCGGTACAGGTCAGATCCTTCAATTACAGGTTTCTGCCGACGCGAGAAAAAGTGATTTAAGGAAAATCATTCATGGATTATCTTTCTCTAAGGTGGCAGCAATACATGAAAACCAAGCTTGAGTATGCTTTCTACGACAGTAAGCAAGCGGTAACTCCTGCTGAGCTCCGCGATCTTTACCGTTTTACCCAATGGGGGCGAAGCCGCTCTTTAGAAGATATACAGCGCATGCTAGACGGAACAACCATGTGTTTTTCTGTCCGGCATGATATGAAGTTAGTTGCTTTTTGTCGTATCCTTACAGACTTTGTTTTTCGGGGAACTCTTTGGGATATTATGGTTCATCCAGACCATCAAGGGAAGGGTATTGGCTCTGCTCTTATTGATTATGCCCTCAATCACCCGGCTATACACTCTATTCCCATGATACTTACATACACCAGCGAGTTGGGGCCTTTTCTGGCTCAATATGGTTTTGAGGAGAAGGAAGGGGCTTTAATGTTGTTGCGTTGCCCCATTGAATATTCTTGAGCTACTTTACTTTTATGTTTCGTAGAATAGCCCAGTTTATAGAGCATTGTTTCTGGCCGACAGAGTGTCCGATGTGTGGCCGAATTGGCTCTGTAGGGTGTGTATCGTGCCTCCAATCGTTGTTATGTCATCCGCTTCAACTCGCCATAGGAAAAGATTTACAGCTTTTTTCAGGTGCCCTTCATAAAGATATTTGCCGAGATATGGTTCTAAAATTGAAATACGCTGGATGGGGGCAACTTGGAATATCCATGGGGAGAGCTTTGGGAAAAACTTTTTCTCGAATACCCTGTTGTCTTGTCCCGATCCCTCTCCATAAGAAAAGTACACGGCCATGGAATCAGGCAGCTCTTTTGGCCAGGGGCATTGCTCAAGAATGGAATGTGCCGGTTCTTTATGGGCTGGAATGGAGGCGACATGTTTCGGCCCAAACGTCTGGCGGATCAGAAGCTCGGCGGTCTATGGCTTCTGACGCCTTCGTAGTGACGTGTCCTTTCCCTGAAGCAATGCCTGTTATTCTCGTAGATGATGTATGTACTACGGGAACGACATTACGTCGTGGAGCATCTGCATTAAAGAGAAAAGGGGTGAAAGTCCCTTATGCCATAACATGGTCTACATCTCTTCGTTTTTCCCGTTAAAGCTGTTGAAGATGTATTCCGATAATAGATATGAGAAAGGTTAGAGCGGGGTGATCATTAATGATCGATAAAATTCGTGGTATCTATGGCCCTAGCCCTGTGGGCAAAGTCAATGGTAAAAAGTACCTAGGTCAGTCTTCAGCAGAGGAGACTGACGGTGTTGAATTTAGTGCTTTTGCCAAAGAGCTTGCGAAAGCCCGTACAGAGCTTAAAAAAGTGCCAGATGTCCGTTTTGGGAAGGTAGAAGAACTAAAAAAACAGATTCAGAGCGGGCAATATCGTCCGGATCTCCATAAGGTAGCAGAGGGCTTGATCCGGGCAGGGTTGCTTGACAAGGACGAATGATTCCATGGACGGACAATCGCTGGTAGAAGTCCTTCTGCAGCAGACTGATGTGTTGCAGAAAATGCATAGTGTTGTGGTTAAACAGCGTGAGGCGCTCAAGGAAGGGCGCCTCGAATTATTACAGCAACTTATGAAAGAACAGCAATCTCTAGCCTTTGAAGGGGAGGCATTGGAACAGGAACGCCGACGTTTGGCTGGTCGCCTTTCTTCTGCGTATCATTGTGCCCCTACAATTATGGAGTTTTGTTCTTTTTTACCAGAACAAGAAGGAGTTGAGCTACGGGAGGCCGCCGAAGCTCTTATCCCCGTAGTGCGGAACCTACAGGCTGAAATAGGTATTTTATCTCGTCTCGTTGACGAAAATAGGGCCCTTAGCGACATCTTGCTTGCTGAGTGGCGTCGTTTAGAAGGAATGGCAGCTCCCGGTTGCGGGGGGCTGGATATGTCTGTATAAGGAGGAATATCCATGTTTAACAGTTTTTTTGGCCTGGAAATGGGCCGGCGCGCCATGGATTACTTTCGGCGTGCTATGGAAACTGCCGGTCATAACATATCGAATGCCAACGTAGAAGGATATTCGCGCCAAAGAGTGGAAGCCTCCTCGACAGACCCTTATACGGTTCCTGGACTTTCTCGACCAGGTCTCCCCGGGCAGATTGGAACGGGGGTCAAAATAGACGCAATTCGAAGGTTACGAGACGATTTCCTCGACCTCCAATTTCGGGAAGAAACTTCTGTACAAGGCTATTGGGAGGTTTTGGAAAAATCCTTAAACACCATAGAACTGTACGTGAACGAGCCTGCAGGGGAAGGATTTAAAGTTGCTCTTGACGAGTATTGGAAAAGTCTGGAAGAACTCCATAAAAGGCCAGATGTACCGTCGGTGAGAGAAACAGTAGTACAGAGTGCCCAAAACCTGACTGTTTTTATGGACCAGCTTGTTCGTAATTACGATCAATACAGACAATCTCTAGATCAAGAAGTTGTGTTAAAGGTTCAGGAAGCAAACGACTATATAGATCAGATTGCAGCCTTAAATCGTACCATTGCGAAAGTGCAGGGGGTTGGTGGAAACCCTAACGACCTTCTCGATCGACGAGATTTGCTGGTAGAGAAATTAAGCGAGTTAGTAGATGTGGAAGTTTCTCTTCCCTCTGACATGGATGATGGAGATTTTAAAGTATATCTTCATGGCAAACTTTTGGTACAGGGAGATAAAACTCGGCATTTAGTAGCGGTTTCAGTGCCAGGGAACGAAGGTTTTCATGATGTTCAAGTAGAAGATAACCTGTTCGACATTGTGGATAATACTGACGTCCTCTTTGTTACACCAGGGCAAAATTCTCCTGAAGGTGTTCATTCTGTATACGTTGACCGACTCGCTTCTGAAACGGCATGGAAAATTGGCGGAGGAAGCTCTTCCCAGACGCCTCGTCTTCGTCCCCAATCAGAGACAGAAGCCCTTAATATTCGTGGAAGTTTTAGTTTGAGTGTAGGTAGCCAAGGTGTGTTGTCCCGTTCAAAGATTCTCCCTTCAGACACAATTCTTGCCTCTGGTAAAGATGGTGATGCATACTCTTTTCGCGTGGCAGCAGGGAGTGAAGAGAGGATCATTTCAATTGTCTGGAACGATGCTGACGGAAAGTGGGATCTCTCTGATGGCACAAATACCTCTCAATCAGCAGATGGGACTCTGTCTTTAACTGACCTGAACGGGTTTCTCAACACGAGCCTTGCTTCAGCTCAGATCACAGCTTCCCTTGATGGGAATCAGCTGACCCTTCGTTCGGGAAACAACCATCTTCTTTCCATTACTGACATGAAGGGACATTTGATGTCGGATTTAGGGTTGAACATGTCGGGAAAGAAGGTCTCTATTGATGTTACTGAGGAGGATTCCTTAGAGACAATTCGGAATAAAATTAATGCGGCTTATGGGGAAGAAGGAGGACCTAATAGGCCTGAAGAGTGGCTCCATGCCGCAATAGAAAAAGATGAAGCTACAGGAACCTACTTCTTGACCCTTGAAAGTAATGTTGTAGGTGAAGGAACGCGAATTAATGTGATGGGGGATGAAAATGGTTCCCTCAACATTGCTCGTCGCCTCGGCCTTTTGGGAGATCAGGATGCCACGAGCTGTATAAAAGCTTCACAAGATGCAGTTTTTTCTGTGGACGGCAAAACCTACCTCTCCAGCAGCAATGCCCTAAAAGAGGCCCGGCGGGTTCCGCGTCAATCTGATTATTCTGCGTCGGTGCTTGAAGAGGTTTCCTCAGGCTTGCGTTTTGAACTTCGAGGCGTGGGGCAAGCGGGTGTAACAATAAAACATCACGTAAAGGGTGGCGCTATGAGAGGTCTTATGGAAGCCCGAGATGACATGATCCTTGGCTTTATAGACCAGTTTGATGAAATAACCTACGGTCTGGTTACGGAAATAAACGCAAGGCACTATGCAGGTCATGGAACAGGGGATTCGGCAATGACCACAGGTGTTGCCTTTTTTGAGCAAGTGGGGGCGAGATACGGAGCCTCCAGACGTTTTGCTTTCAATAGTGCTATTGATAAAGACTCAAGCCTTATAGCTGCAGCGAGAGGAGACGGAACGGGGCATTCAAAGGGATCTGGCGATGGAAGCAACGCTCTGGCTCTGGCACAGCTTAAGCAGGGAAAGGTTATCCAAAACCGCAGCGCAAGCTTCAATGAGTACTATCTTTCTTTTCTGGCAGAGCTTGGCTCTCGAGGGTTGCAGTCGAAAACCATGGCTACGAACCAACGGCATTTGACGTTGCAGATTGACGCCCAGCGCCAGTCTACTATGGGAGTGAATATGGACGAAGAGATGTTGGATATTATTAAGTTTCAGCAGGCATTTAACGCCATGGCCCGATATATTACGACTATAGACGAAATGCTCGACCGGCTTATTAATGGTATGGGCATTGTTGGACGATAGGAGGGATCCTCATGCTTCGAGTGACGAACCCTATGCTTCAGAGAACCATGCTTTCAGATATGCATAAAAACTTAGCTCGTTTGCTTGAAGAGCAGCGTCAGCTGAATACGGGAAAAAAGCACGCGCGTCCATCGGATAACCCCATCGATGTGACTCGAGAGTTAGGGCTTCATACTTCTATTTTTGAAAACTCTCAGTATCAGAGAAACCTTGATGATGCTGTAACGTGGCTTTCTAATACAGATACAGCCATGAACCAGATTACAGATGTGGTTCAACGTATTCAAGAGTTGTCTGTTTATGCAGGTGACGGAGGTTTAGGCGAGACAGAGCTGAACGCTATTGCCGAGGAAATTCTTCAGCTTCAGGAAGAACTTGTTAATATTGCTAATTATTCTGTAGAAGGAAGGTTCCTTCTTGCCGGTCTCAATACGTCTGTTCCTCCTTTTCAGCGAGATGTATCTGGTCGGGTCCTGTACACAGGAAATAGAGAGCATGTAAATTTTGAGGTGGAACAGGGCGTAGTTGGCCAGGTGTCTTTTCATGGCCGGGAACTTTTCCCCCAGAATGAGACAAATTATGCTATTCGGAGTCGGGCTCTCCCCATGAATTTTAGGTGGGAAGGCCGCTCTGAGATCCTCCAGTTTAAAGTAGGAGATAGAGTCGCAAAAGTGCGCATTCCAGAGCAGTGGAGCGATGATCAGCTTCCCGGTATCGACCAACCTTCAGATGAAAACGGATTCCGAGATCAGGGAGAGATGAAGGGGTATACCCTCTCACAAATAGCAGATATTATTAACAACAGTACGGAAATGGGAAGCGTCAGCAAACTTGCAACAGTACGAGTGATGACAGACCCTCAAAAGCAAGTTCAATATCTCGAATTTGTGGGGCATACAGGGGAACCTATTCAGGTGACCAGCTGGCCTGAGACCGATAAAGACCAGGTCGATCACAGCCATATAGGCCTTATAGATCTGCTGGGCATGGAGACCACTCTTCAGAGCATAGAATTTTCTTCAGATGCTCTTTCTCTTGATGGGGGGGGGCTTCATTGGCGGCTCCAAAGTGGTGACCATAAAGCTGATTTACAAATTGACGCCAACGCTTCGTTAACTGTGGAAGAGTTGGCAGAGCGGATTCGTCAAGTGGCAGGAGATTGGTTAGAAGTTGTTGTTCAGTCTGATAACGAGGAGGTACAAGATGGGAATCTTGAGGGAGCTACGAAAAAACTCCTCTTGCGGCCTAAGGAGAATGCCCCCCTTACAGTATATGATCGTTCTACAGTGCCAAGTGCCCATTACGCTGCACAATGGGGCCTCTCTACGGCTCAGGAAACCGCTTCAGGTGTTTCTGTAACCTTCCCGAATGCCGATGGCCTCGACCCAAGCCTTCCTGCCCTCATGAAGGTGTCGGTAGGCGGAGAGGATCATATAGTAAAAATCTATCTCGATGATGTACGGAGCAGTACAGGCGGGAACAACGTAGATTCTGTTAAAGTAATGGAGCAGATAGTGGCTCAGGTTGGTGAGGATATCCTGGGCCTGGATGTTTTAGATAAAGATTCGGGGTATGCGGCTCTTTATGCAAAAACAGGTGAGCCGGTAGTCATCAGAGATATGAATTTCTCTGATCCTTCCTTTGCCCAGTACTCGGGCGGACTGGCCCTTCAGATGGGGCTTCAGACTGGCCTTGTAGGCGGAACCGGTACTTCTGACACAGCGACGACAAGTGGTGGAACCCTTCGTATTGCTACTCTCGGCAAAAGTGTGGATATTACCATTGATCCGGGCAGTTCTCCAGAGGACGTAACTCGGCGAATTCGGGAAGCAGCAGGGGATTGGATAGATGTTTCCTATTTTGACCCTCAGCCTGGCGTAAATGGTTCCCAAATACAGTTCGGTCTTGTGGCTAAAGACGGCTCGCGGTTAACTGTATATGACGTAAAGGGATCTGTTGCCAGTGATATGATGAACATCGACAATGCGGTAAAGGGAACAGTTGACATATCGGGATGGACTCCTCCTGCGAACGGAACCCTCACGGTATCGATAAAGGGAATGAAACACTCTATTGATCTCTCTACTCTTGCTCCAGCAGAGGCAGGTCACCCTGTAGGAATACAAGACCTCGTCAATACAATCAACAGCCGTTTTCAGGGGCAAGATATACGGGCGGGAATTGTTAAAGATGGCGGAGAGGAACGGCTTGTTTTCTGGTCTCCAAAAGGATATTCCTTTAAGGTAGAGCAGAATGGAGACGATTCTAGCGCCCTATTAGGAACTCCGGCCATGGAAACGTCAAGCAGAGGCGGATCTGGCCCCTATTCTCAAAGGGTAGCTGTGCGAACAGGAGCTGATCGAGAGGCCAGTGATTTTTTTGGGGTTTTGGATAATTTAGCCAGGGCTGTCCGCCAAGGGGATCAAGAGGGCGTTAGTAGTGCGTTGATGGGAAAGATAGATAGTTTTCAAGATAACTTGCTTCGTATTCGGACGCGAGAAGGAGCCGTTCAAAAACGATATACATCCAATAATGCTCGTTTGAAGCAGAATAACCTGAACTTGACAGATCTTTATAGCAAAGTGTCTGATGTTGATCTGGCTGAAGCTTATACCCAATATAAGATGAACGAAGCCGTATATCAGGCGAGTTTGGCGATTATCGCTCGCATAGTGCAGCCCACCCTTGTGGACTTTTTGCGATAGATAAACGATTTGTGCGGAGGTGTATAGATTATGACCCGCGTACTTGAAACAACCCGTTTCGGCCGTTTAGAAGTGACATCGGAAGCGGTGGTTTATTTCCCCAAAGGCCTTCCGGGATTTGAAGACCATTACGAATGGGTGGTGGCAGGAGAGGACGAGAATCCCATAAAATGGCTGCAGAGCGTTAAAGACGAAGATGTAGCGTTGCCTGTTGTTTCCTCCCTTCTTATAGAGAAAAATTATGATCCGGCCCTGAGCAGCGAGGATTTAGAGGCTCTTGGCGGAGATGCACATAAATTGACTGTTATGGTTGTCGTTACTATCCCTCCAGCAGCTCCGTGGGATATGACTGCGAACCTGCGTGCACCTATTGTTGTTAACCACGAAGAGCGCATGGCAAAACAGGTAATTTCGGGTAATGAAGCCTACGAGGTGAGAACGCCAGTGTTGCCTCAGAGCGTTCGGGATTTAATGAGGAAACAGGCTGTAGGGGGCGAGTCCTGATGCTCGTTCTCAGCCGAAAAGTTGGCGAAGCTCTTGTGATTGGCGATGCCATAGAAATATCTATTCTCGAAGTACGTGGCGACACTGTGCGTATTGGAATAGAAGCGCCTCGGAACGTGAGAGTCTGGAGAAAAGAGATCTGGATTGAGACGGCTCGGGAAAATATAAAGGCGGCAGTGCCCATGAGTATAGGAAAAGAAACAGAAGAGCTTCTTCGTAAAACATTGCGAGAGAGCAACAAGGATAACAAAAAATGCTAATGAGATCCCTTACGCCTAATTTCGAATTTTGGCAGCGAAACCTAAGGGCCTTGGAAAAAAGCAATCCTCAGGCTGCGGAATTGTTGTTGGGCTACTCAGAAGATGAAAAATACAGTACTTTTTCTCTGAACATAAATGAGCAATATGCAGAGCTCCGCGATACTGAAGGCATAACGCGTTTCCTGGAACTTCGAGGCAAATCTTTTCTTGAGATAGATGGAGGCCGAAAAGAAGACATTAACCTGTATGTAGGTTTTGGCCTGGGGTACAGTTTTGCCCATACAATAACTCAGGAGCGCATGAATCGGGCTGTAATAGTGGAAACCGACCCGGCCCTTCTTTACTGGTGTATGCATATTCATGAAATGGAAGGGCTTTTGGCGAGCCCCGGTATTTCATGGGTGGTTGGGAAAACATCTATAGACCGAGAGAACCAGTGGCGGCAGGTATTCCAGAGGCATGGCGGTCTGTTGAATCAGGCCCCTTGTGTTTTTGTTCATAATACGAAAAATAGTAACAACCGTATTGATGAGGTTCGGGAAATTATCAGAGAGTTTAAAACAGCTTTAGGGGGAGAAATACAATCACAGTTTATTGATGCTGAACGGGCCTATCGTGAGATGGCCCATAATATTGTTAATGGCTGCACTGTACGGCATCGAGGCATGGTTCCCCTGACGCGTTTGAAGGAACTCTGGCATGGCAAACCGGCTATTATCGTGTCGGCAGGACCCTCCTTGGACAAACAGATTCCCCTTCTTAAAGAAGCCCAACATTTTGCGGTGATTATAGCCAATGACGTTATAGCGCAAGGACTTTTTGAGGCGGGTGTTATCCCTCACGCTATTGTGGCCCTCGATTCATCTCGAATTATCTACGAACGCATGAAGCCTATTATACGTGACTTTAGGGAAGAGGCTTCTCACACCGTATTTGTAGCTGGAACCAAAGTTCACCCAGCTCTTGTGGCCACTTGGCCAGGGCCAGTATCCCTTACAAATTGTGATGCGTTGGGGTCGTACCTGGCTGGGGTCATGAAAATGCCAGATATACGAAGCGGTTTATGTGTCAGCCATTTGTGTTTCCACCTTGCTGAAGCCTTACAGCCCAGTGAAATTGTTTTTATAGGACAAGATTTGGCTTATGGACCAGATGGGCAGACTCATGCTTCGTCATTTGGGCATCATGAGTATGGTCAGAAAGGGTTCGCTGCTATTCAAAGCTGGGATAAAAGTACTACAGTAGAAACCAACGACCATTGGTATTCGTTTCTCGTCTATTTTGAGCGTTGTATAGCTTCTACGCAAACTCCTGTTTATAACTGTACAGAAGGGGGAGCCTGGATTGAAGGGGCAATACACCTTTCTTTTGCACAACGTATAGAGAATTGGAAAGAAAAGCATCTTGCCGTATCTTATGAAAAAAGTGAAGAAGAGACTCTTGAAAGTGGTGTAGATAGGGACCGGGCCGCATGTGTGGCTGAAGAAATTGAAATGTTACAGCACCGGTGCGCTGATCTTTTAGAAGAAATTCAGAGCATGTACCGTCAAGGGTTGAATTTGTCTTTAAAAAATCTACACCCTACATCTGTAACTCTTTTCCATCGGTGGCAACTTTTATGGTATGACGCACAAAAGGTGTCTGTCGGCTTGCAGTCTATTATGGTATTTTCCAAATCTGGCGAATTTTGGAATAGGCCGTTCCCAGATACGTGGAAACATAAGGATTTTACCTCTTTCTGGGCCCATGTCTACGAAGACGTGGCGGCAGTGGCTGCGTATCTTGAAAGAACACATTACTTATGGATTGAGTTAGCTCTCAGCGAAGAAGAAGGGGATGCCCTTTCTTCTTGCGCTTTATGGCGTGAAATAAAAAAAGGCGAAGACGAGTGGTGGGAACCGTGGATTGAATCTTGTCTTGACAGCAATAAGCCTCTTATTGTGGGGCGACTTCTTTTAACGAGCTATCTCGCGGGCCTAGATAAGGACCTCAATATATTCATCGAATGGGTTTTGGCACACTTCCCCGGTTTTTTAGGTGAATGGTGTATGGCATGGAAGAAACTTATAGAGGGAGAGCTTAATGGATATATTGAAATAGCCCGACTTATTTTTGCGGTGCGCCATAACGCATATCAGGTAACAGAGGCAGAGATTGACGGAGCTATGTCTTTAATGGCTCTTCTTCCTGCCCTTTTGCGAAGTTTTGCAGTGTATATAGAGCAGAAAAAGGGAGGGGAGAGTGCTTTTAACTCTCTTCTTGCCACACTTCTTGATGGCGAAGCCTCTTTCTGGGAAGGGGATCAAGAAACCTTTAATAGGGCTTGTTGTTGTATTTTAGACGCACCAGAAAATGAACCATTCCACCAGTTTTTTAAGAAATCAGCTGGAGGAAATTGGGCAGCCTGGACTGCAGAACGCTTCTTATCGGGGCTATCAAAAGAGAGACAGGAAAAATATGCGCAAAAAATATCATTTTTTTGGGGTGTCTCCCTTAAGAAGGCAGAAGAAGCTGTCGATATATAAATGTGTGGTAAAGAAAACGTGAGGAGGTGGAAACGACATCTAAAGAAGAATATGGCTTTACAAATGGAATAATGGAATTTTCAAGGAAGAATTTTAATAACCCTCAAGGAGGAGGAAATAATAATGCGAGTGTATCATAATATTCCTGCACTTTTCGCTTACAATTCTGTAAGCCAGACAAATGGTTCCCTTCAGAAATCCATTAACAAACTTTCCACAGGTCTTCGTATTAACAGTGCTGCTGATGATGCGGCTGGACTTGCCATCAGTGAAAAAATGCGCGCTCAGTATAAGGGATTGGATCAGGCAGTGAACAACGCACAAGACGGCATTTCCATGATCCAGACTGCTGAAGGAGCTTTGAACGAAACTCATTCTATTCTTCAGAGAATGCGTGAACTGAGCGTACAAGGTGCAAACGATACTCTGACCTCTCAGGATCGTCAGTACATTCAGCTTGAAGTGGATCAGCTTCGAGATGAAATTGACCGTATTTCCGGAACAACCCAGTTCAACAAAAAGAAGCTTCTTGATGGTTCAGCTTCTGTGCTCTGGTCTACAGATCAGCTTGAGACCAAAGTTTTTGTACGTGGCGGACTTCGCACAATCGACCAGTATGGTCAGAAGATCGTAGCTGAAGGCAACTACAAGCTTTCTGTTGAAGCCAAGGCAGGACAGGCTCAAGTGCAAAAGAGCGATATCTTCAAGGTAAAGCATGACGATGTTATCGCTGATGTTTCTGGCAAAGAAGCTCTTGGTATTAAAACTCTTTCTGGAGAAGGACTTGTCCATGCGAGCGCCAATGCTACTTCTGTGAAGATAAATGCAACTTTAACAGGGGCTACCACAACTAACGTGACCTTGAGCTATAGCTTTGGTGCGCAAAATAATGTCCCCTCTGGCTTTACGAGCTTTCTTGCAACTGCTGCAAAGACAATGTTCACTGGAAATACAGTGAATGGCTCGGTTTTGTGGGAAGTAAAAGCCATTAATGGAGATAAGGTAACATTTAACATTAAAGTGCAGACTATGGGTTCTACTGCTGGTAAGGTAATGCAGAGTGCGGAAAAAGACATTACTATTGATTTCGCTGCTGCAGATGCTGAAACTGCTTTAGCTGCCACTTCTGCTGCGGGGCTTGCCTTTAAAGCTTTGACTGGTGGGAATGTCACAAGCACTATGATTACTGATGTCAAAGTAGGAGAGCAGTTTATAATTAATGTGGGACGTCAGGCAGCTGATGCTTCAGAGGATGGGCTTAAATTTACAGTGACACCGGATAATGGTAAAGCACAGACCATGCAGTTCTATTTTGCTGATGGTGCAATAAACGATACGCAGAAAGAATTGAAGTTCTGGGCTTTTGATGAGGATGGCACGGCTCAACTTTCTACTTACAAGTTTGGCATGGGAACACTAGCAGCTGGTGAAGCTACTTTCCGACAGCTTGACGCTGGAGATGAAGCCTACGCAGATGTGAGCCTTCGAGACCTCGACAAGTTCTGGGATGCTTCTTCTGGGCGTTTCCTTATCGACGATCCTCAAACCATTAAGCTCGTTCAGGGAGACGGTAAAGATGCCAGTATTACTCTCTATAGTCAGGATACCCTTGGAGATCTGGCCTTAAAGCTTAACAACGCCATTTCTTCTGGCTTAGACCAAATAAAAGTATTGGATGCAGCAAATCGTGACGATAATAAAGCGAATTTCGCTAACTTTGTAGAGAAGGATACGGACAATACTCCCTATTCTGTGCGAGGAACCTTGGTTATTTCCAGCGCTATTACAGGAAAGGCTGGAAACTTGAACTTCATTGGCGATGAGGATGTAGTAAAAGCTCTGAGCCTGAATGAAGTTCAGAAGGCTACAGAAAACACATTCAATGTAAGAGTTACTAATGCCCATACTGGTACGAACGTGAATCAGGTAGAGGTAACTGGTAATCAGCTTGTAGGAGTTGTACATTCCAATATAGACGTTGAAATTGATGCAATGGCTGGCCTTGAAGCGAAGTGGGATGATGCGGCTAAGAAATGGACTGTTTCTGCTACTGCTCAGGCCTATGATACTACTGTTCACCTTGCGGATAACACAACGGTATTCCAGATCGGTGCCAACGAGAAGGAAGACATGGGAGTCTACATTGGTGATATGAGTGCTCGTTCTCTTGGGCTCAATAAGGTTCTTGTAACCGATAGGGAGGCTGCGACGCGGTCCATCACGGTTATCGATAGCGCTATAGATCGTGTGTCCAGCCAGAGAGCGAACCTTGGTGCATACCAGAATCGTTTGGAGCATACTATCAATAACCTGACTACTGCCAGTACGAACCTGACCGCTGCTGAAAGCCGTATTCGTGACCTTGATATGGCCAAAGAGATGATGACCTTTACGAAGCTCAACATCCTTATGCAGGCTGGTAACTCCATGCTTGCTCAGGCTAACCAGTTGCCGAACGCTGTTATGCAGCTGCTTCGGTAGGTAAAAAAAGAGAGATATATCGTGTCGTAAGAGGGGCTTAAAGCCCCTCTTTTTATAAAAGAGGAATGGAGGAACTATAGTGGATATTTCATTTAAACAAGGGATCGCCTCCAGTCCTGTTGGTATGTCGCTCTCTCCTTTGCCTATTCAGCAGGTTGGGGTTAGTCGGGGTGCGAGTAATTCATCTCGCAAAGAGCTTCCTCTTGTGCAAAATAAGGAAGAACTAAAGAATGTGCTTTCCCAAGCGGAGGAAATAGTTCGGATTTTTGATCGTAATTTGAAGTTCAAATATGTGGAAGAAGCCGATCTTTTTCAGGTTGAGGTAATTGACACTGTGAAAGATCAGGTAGTACGGAAAATTCCACCCGATGAAGTCGTGAATCTTGTAAAACACGTACAAGATTTGCTTGGGATGATGTTAGATGTGAAAGCATAAATGCTCAAGCCGGCTTCAAAGCCGGCTTTTTATTATTTACTGTAAATGGTGTTCTTATACCTCAGGAACAAAATCCCTTAATTAGTTTAGGTTGAATGAGATTAATAGGGAGAGACAATAAATTGAACTATGGGGCGTTTAAGGAAATCAATAGGAAATATAGCAAAGATATAAATATGCAAAATCTTAACAGAGATTTGACTTGGAAGATTAAAAGTGCAGAAAAACATCGAGAACTAGCCTTAAACTACGGGCGTAAAGGATGTATAGAAAAATGCCCTATATGTAACCGATCTAATCACGTGAAATTTGTAACAATTTATGGTTTCGATTACGAACAATGTCTAAATTGTGGTCATATTTATTTAAGGGATATAATAAGTAACAAAGAAATAAAACAACTTTATCAAGGAGGTCAGAACAAAAATCTGCAACATACGGTCTACTTAAGCGAAGAGCTTTTTGAAAAAAGAGTAGAACAAATAGCCTCTCCTAAAGTCGAATGGGTTTCTAGCGAAGTAAAAAAGAAAGGACTTTGGATCGATATAGGTTGTGGAACAGGGGAAATTTTATTCGCAGCTCAAGGTTTAGGATATAAAGTTTTAGGTATAGATGCGGATACAGAAGAAATTGAATTTGCTAGGTGTAAGGGAATCAATATTATATGTGATTATGTGAGTGATTCAAATGCTCATAATTATTTAGTGAATGGCAACATTATTTCTCTTTTCAATATATTAGAACATTTAGAGAATCCTGTTTCTATGTTAGAAAATATTAGTGCTAACATAATGGAGGGTACATATATAGTTATGGAGATTCCAAGACATCCGTCGATCAGTAGCTTTAGTAACCTGATTTTTAATGAAATGGCATGTAGGCATATATACCCTCCTGATCATATCCATATATTTACAGAAAAATCTGCGGAAATTATGCTTAAAAAAGCGAAATTAAAACCAATAAATGTATGGACTTTTGGACAAGACATATCCGATTTTATTATGACTGCTTCGGCAAGTAAAAATATAACAAAAAGTAGTTTTATAGACGATTTAATGAGTGTGGCTCCTGTTTTGCAAAAAAGAGTTGATGAGCTAGGCTTTTCTGATACGATGATTATTATATGTAAAAAATAACCTTATTTATGTGTTTTGGGGTGATAAATGATGCCTTGCTTTAGAATAGGGAAACGCTACATTGGAGAGGGGTATAGCCCTTTAGTGATAGCTGAGGTCGGTATAAATCATGAGGGGAGTTTAGATAAAGCTTTCCAAATGGTGGATGATGCGGCCCTTGTCGGTTGTGAGTGTATAAAGTTTCAGTCTCATATTATAGAAGATGAAATGGTTCCTAGCGCTCAAAATATAATCCCTTCTAATGCAGAAGAGTCTATATGGAACATAATGAAAAGATGCTCTCTTTTAGAGGGAGAAGAGAGAGAATTAAAAAAGTATGTAGAGAGCAAGGGGCTTATTTTTTTAAGTACTCCTTTTTCTCGTGCAGCAGCTCTTCGTTTGGAGCGTTTGGGTGTTGAAGCTTATAAAATAGGGTCGGGAGAATGTAACAATTATCCTTTGGTAGAACTCATCGCTTCCTTTAAAAAACCTGTTATATTAAGTACCGGTATGAATGATATTGCATCAATAATGGTGTCTGTAAATATTTTACGAAAATATCAAGTTCCTTTCGCTCTTTTACACTGTACAAGTATGTACCCTACACCCTATGATAAGGTTCGCCTAGGAGCTTTACACCAGTTAAAAGCGGCTTTCCCTGATGCAGTTCTAGGGCTTTCAGATCATTGCAAAACAATTTATCCGTGTTTGGGAGCAGTGGCTCTAGGTGCTTCTATAATAGAGAGACATTTTACTTCTGATAAAGCATGGCCGGGGCCAGATATCCCTATCTCTATGGATCCTAAGGAGCTAGGGGAACTTATATACGGAAGTAAAGCTATTTATAAGGCTCTAGGAGGGACAAAGGATATTCTTCCGGAAGAAAAACCAACTATAGATTTTGCGTATGCCTGTGTTGTTGCAGAAACAGATATAAAGCAGGGAGATATATTAACAGAAACGAATATATGGGTTAAGCGACCAGGAACGGGAGAAATTCCGGCAAGTGAATATCGTTCCATTTTAGGGCGTAAGGCGAAAAGTAATATTTTTGCAGGGAATCAGATACGATGGGAGGATCTATTGTAGTGGTTCAAAAGAAAGTGATTCTCTTTATTTCGGGAACAAGGGCAGATTATGGCAAGTTAAAACCTTTGATTCGTGGCGTTAAGCAAACGTCTTCCCTTGAATGCAAGGTTTTTGTTACGGGGATGCATACGTTGGCTAGATATGGCTATACCGTTAACGAATTTGAAAAAGATGGCTTATCTGAACATATTCACGTATTTATGAATCAGATATATGGAGAGCCTATGGATCTGGTTTTGTCTAATACAGTTGCTGGCTTATCTAGGTATGTTCACGAAGTGACGCCGGATATGATTGTTGTACATGGGGATAGAGTGGAAGCCTTGTCGGGGGCGATTGTTGGTTCATTGAATAATATTTTAGTTGCTCATATAGAGGGTGGAGAAATATCGGGAACAATTGATGAAACCATACGTCATTCCATAACTAAACTTGCCCATCTTCACTTCGTGGCTAATAATCAGTCAGCGCAAAGGTTAGTGCAGATGGGGGAACTTAAAGATTCTATTTATGTTATAGGTTCCCCAGATATTGATATAATGCTTTCTGAAGATTTGCCCTCTATAGAAGAGGCGAAGCAACGTTACGATGTTCCTTTTGACAAATATGGAATTTTTATGTTTCATCCAGTTACAACAGAGCTTTCTTCTTTGAGAGAACAAATAAAAGAAATTTGTTTGGGAATAGATGAAAGTGGAAGGCAATTTATAGCTATATATCCTAATAATGACCCTGGCTGCGATATTATATTGGAAGCATATAAAACATTACAAAAATCTTCGCGATTTCGTTTTTTCCCGTCTCTTCGTTTTGAATTTTTTCTTACTTTTCTTAAAAATGCTGATTTCATAATAGGAAATTCCAGCTCGGGCATTCATGAAGCTCCAGTTTATGGAATTCCCACTATCGATATAGGTTCTCGTCAGAATGGTAGAACCAGTCTCCCTTCAGTCCTAAATACTCCTCCTCAGAGAACAGCCATTATTGGTGCTATACATAAGGCTATTAACATGAAAGAGAGCGAAATAGCATCCTCTTTCCAATTTGGCGACGGAAAAAGCACAGAGCGTTTTTTGTCTGTCCTTCTTGGAAAACATGTTTGGGAGAGATCTCGTCAAAAACAGTTTCAGGATTTATTTTTAAGAAAAGAGGATGGTTATCTGTGAGATGTATTGCTATTATTCCAGCCAGAGGAGGGAGCAAGGGGATACGAAGAAAAAATATGCGTATTCTCGGCGGGCAACCTCTTTTAGGATGGACAATTCAGGCAGCATTGCAATCTAAATGTATTGATTATTGTTGGTTAACGACAGAAGATCTAGAAATTGCTGAATATGGACGTTCTTTAGGTATACAAGTGATATCCAGACCAGTGGATCTTGCTAGAGATGACACGCCTACAGCCCCAGTAGTTCTTCATGCCCTTGACGCTATGGGGATACATAGTTGTGGGAAGGAAGAGATAGTGTTGCTTCAACCGACATCTCCTTTAAGAAATTCTTTACAAATAGATGAGTGTATCAGATCTGCAAGAGAAAAACATTTCAATTGTGCTGTGAGCCTTACAGAGGTTAATCATACACCTTATAAAATGTTTGTGGAGGAAGGTGGAAAGCTAACTCCGCTGATGGGGCAAGAGTATTTTGAAATGCCAAGACAAAATTTACCTAAGACATGGAGAATAAATGGAGCAATATATTATATCCATTCAGATATTTTTTTAAAAAAACAGCGTTTCATCAATTCCCCTTTTTACCCCTATTTTATGGACGAGGAATCGAGTGTGGATATAGATAGCGAATCGGATCTTCTTTATGCAGAGTATCTTCTTAGAAAGAAACTGTAAAATTGGGCAGAGATATAGTTACGTTTTTATGGAATCAGTATTTCCCACCTAGACTTATAATTGTTTCAACGTTACAATTCCTGGAAGTGAGTAACTTTTCCGTTTTGGGGGAGGTCTTTGAATGATAGCGTCAAGAAGGTTGGTTTTTATTGTTTCTCTGGCTCTTTTAGCGATGTTTCTGCTCGCTGGCGCAGCTATGGCTGAGGAAAAAATAGGGGTTATTGATTCTCAGAAAATTGTGTTCCAGCACCCTAAGTTTGAAGGGGTAACCCAGCAGTTGAAGACCATCAGCCAGACCAAAGAAAACGAAATGAAAGCTGCTGTTGAAAAAGAGTCTGATCAGAACAAAAAGATGGAAATCTATCAAACGAAGCGGCATGAACTGGCTATGGAAGAGCAGCGCCTGATGGAGCCTCTTTTCAAGGAAGCACAGATGGCTGTAAGAACTGTAGCTAAAATGAAGGGCATCACCGTGGTGATCGAAAAAAGCGCCGTATATTTCGGTGGCATTGACATCACTGATGATGTTGTTCAAGAACTGAAAAAGAGTGCTGCTACGAAGTAACGCATAGATTAGAGAAACAGATGAAGACCGTTCAGGGTTGTGTCCGTTTTGGCGCAACCCTCTTTTTGTATAGAGAAACGGAGGAAATATATGAAGAGGAAGATGCTTGTAACCGATATTGACGGAACCCTTTCCCATGGAGAAATTGTGCATCCTCATGTTATTGCAGCCTGTGATCGCTTGCGAAATCACGGATGGGAGATCATGGTAGCGACAGGGCGTATTTTAGCCACAGCTATTGACCATATTAAATCCATTGGTGCTTGGCTCCCGGCAGTAGTTTATGATGGAGCCCGGCTTATGGAACCCCTTTCGGGAAAAGTTTTGTGGGAGGCAACCCTCCCCACTGACGTTGTGGAAGAAGTTCTTCACATCGGTTGGCAGGTCCCTCTTGAGATGCAAATATTTACCGATGAATCTGCAATATGCCGTAAAACAGACGAAGAGACTCGAAGATTCCTCACTCGAGCCAATGTTTCAGTAGACGATACTCTGCAAACACCTCATGTAACAGAGCGAGTTTTTCGTATTATATTTTATGGAGACCCCAGAGAAATATTGCGTCTTGAAGAGCATATTGGGGCAGTTCTTGGAGACGTTGTCGATGTAATGCGTTCAGGCGACGACTTCCTTGATGTAGTGCCTATAGGGGTATCTAAAGGAGCAGCTCTTTCTTGGTATCTAGAGCGATTGCCTATTGCTCCAGAAGTTGTTGTAGCGGCTGGAGATCATTGTAATGACCTTGCTCTTTTTGATGAGGCTCATATTCGTGTAGCGCCAGAGGATGCTGTTCCTCAAATTCTTGAACGTGCCCATATCATTATGCCTTCTGTAAAAAAACAGGGATTTGTACATCTGGTCGATTACCTCCTTTCAGGCCGTTGGTCCGATGGCAGAGGAAGCAAACGTGTAGTATTATAAAAATATATAGATATTTAACTTTTACTACTATGAGAAGCAAGGAGGAGCTATAAATGCCAGAGATTCGTCGTTGGGTTCTTGAGCAGATGGAGTATCCTGAAGATTGTAATATTATTCTTGGGCAGAGCCATTTTATAAAAACCGTAGAGGATCTATATGAAGCCCTTATCACTTCGTCCCCTTCACTTCAGTTCGGAATTGCTTTTTGTGAGGCATCAGGTGATTGCCTTATTCGCTGCGATGGTAATGCCGAAGATCTTATAACAATAGCTGTCAATAACGCTAAAAAGCTGAGTTCAGGGCATACTTTTATCATAGTGCTTCGCAACGGATATCCCATTAATATTCTTGACCGCATTAAAAACTGCCAGGAAGTCTGCCGCATTTTTGCAGCGACAGCGAACCCCATTCAGGCTGTTATCTGTGAGTCCGAGCAAGGGCGAGGTGTTGTGGGGGTTATAGACGGATTTATTCCTAAAGGTGTTGAAAAAGAAGAAGACGTAATGGCGCGAAAAAAGCTGTTGCGGGATATTATTGGGTATAAACGGTAAGTAGAAATCGTGAAGGTTTTACGAAAGATCTCATTTGTTGCTTTTGTTGCGGGTGTAATTGTTTGTTTATTAATTGGGCCGAGCTGCGGGGCAGTCTTGTCTCAAGACCAGCAGACAGGCTTAAAGGAAGGGTGGATTTGGATCGTTTCTGTTCTGCCTCCAGCAGGGGGATGGGAGAGCGATGAGGGACAGTCCATCTCTCTTGCCCTCTCCATACTAGAAAAAGAGACGAATGAAAGTGCCCGGGGTCTTGCCGGATACGATGTTTTGTTTGTGAAAGAGTCTCCTCTGGAAGTGGGGAAAACAACTGAACGGTTAGGCGAGTGGAGCAATCGTGTGGCTCTTTTAAGTTTTTCTGGTGATCATGTAGATAAAGAGCTTATCCCCCAAGTGGGAGTGATGGGGCCTCTTTTTCTTTCTGCTTTTGGAGAAGGAGTTTCTCTACGTGATACGACGGGGAAAGTGTATCCCTACGCTTTTGCCCTCGATTTGCCTTTATCATACAGAGCAGGGGCTTTGGCTCAATATGGGGAAAAAACGCTTTCCAAAGGGGTGCCTGTAGCCCAGTTTGTAGATGGCCTTGACCCTGTTTTATCGATGTGTGCTGATTTGTATGCAGCTCTTGCCGACCAACGTGGACGCTCATCTTTGTTTTTGGGGAAGAGGGGGGCGGGCGATAATGGATACCAGATGGAATGTCAGGAGGCTATACAGGGAGGGGCGAAAGCTTTTATCCTCTGGCTGGATGCTCTATCTGTTACAGATATCTATCGGCAGCGTCATCAAAGAGGAGAGGCTTTTGCTCTCTGGTATGGCGGAGAACCTATTGATAGAGAGCTGTTGAGGTGTACTGGCTTGATAGCGGTAAGCCAGAAAAGACCCTTGGAGGAAGATCCATATTTGGCTGTCCTCGAAAGAAAAATATGGCAGATTACGAGAAAACATATTCCAGATCGCGTGGCAGCGGCGCGGGCCTGGACAAGTGGCATGTGGCTTTTATCAGCCCTTCAGAGGGCTGGGACGTCTTCTCCAGATGTTATAGCTAAAGGGATGACAGATGTAGAAGGCATTACTTTAGGGAAGGAACCTTTGCGTTTTAACTCTTTAACACACCGTCCTGAAGAGCGGCAAGTTGCGATTATGAAAGTAGAAAACAATAGGTTTCAGACAATAGCTGTGTTGAAAGTTCGAGGTGCAAACGCAGACTAAACAGAGAGGTGGGAGGTTGGGGGGATGAAACTTCGTGAAGTAGTAAGGCACATTCATGGCGAAATATTGTATGGTGAAAATTTGCTCGATACAATAGAGATTGAATATGCTTATGGAGCTGACCTTATGAGCGATGTTTTAGCTTTTGCACGACCTGGATCCTTGCTTCTTACAGGGCTCACAAATGTACAGATTATTCGTACGGCACAAATGCTTGATATTCCAGCGGTAGTATTTGTACGTGGGAAACGACCGCAGGAAGGGGCGGTGAAATTAGCTGCTCAGCTGGAAATGCCTGTAATTTTATGCCATAACAGTATGTTCGAGACGTGTGGAATTCTCTATAGAGAGGGAGTCCTGCCCTGCGATATTCCTGCCAGAGAGGTGTAGGTTTTGGTACAGGAGCCGTACATAGAAGAATATACTGTGGCAGGACGGGATTTTATGGCTATAGGCGAAGCTTCTACCCAGTTCAAAGCTACGATGAAAATGTTGGGTATTGCCTCAGATATTATCCGCCGCGCCTCTATTGTTGCTTATGAAGCAGAAATGAACCTTGTCCTTCATGCAGGTGGGGGGACTATTCGATTAGCTGTGTATACAGATCGTCTTGAAATATGGGCGATCGATACGGGGCCAGGCATTATCGACATAGATCTGGCTATGCAGGAAGGATATTCCACTGCTTCAGATGAGGTGCGAGAGTTGGGCTTTGGCGCGGGGATGGGGCTTCCTAACATTAAACGGCATTCAGATAAGATGAAGATTGACTCTGTGATAGGGAAGGGAACTGTTTTAAGCGCCACTATTTTCTTTCACAAGGGCTAGAGAGAAGGGGGTATTCTCATGGCTGGCGGAGTCAGGGTTCAGGAGGTACGGTGCCGAGGTTGTGCGAATTGCATTAAAACGTGTCCCACTGAAGCGATGCGGGTATTTACCGGCTGTGTCCACATAATTTCAGATCTCTGTATCGATTGTGGTGAGTGTATTCGTAAGTGTCGAGAAAAAGCCATAATTCTCAATGAAGACGAGTGGGAACTTCTCAGATCCCAGAAAAAGCTTGTTCTTATTGCAGATCCTTGTTTCTATGTGCAAATTGGTTCATATGAGTCTCCTTCCCTTGTTAAAGAGGCTTTGGAATCTGATGGAATGGAGGATGTTCTAGAGTATGAAGCAATGGCATTTGATGTAGCGGCATATGCCATTGCCCGCTCTATAGAATCTGAAAAAGTAGAGCGCCTCCCTTTGATTTCTACCTACTGTCCTGCAGTTATACGATTGATCCAGATCAATTTCCCCGAACTTACCGGTCGTTTGGTGCCTGTAGAATCCCCTTTGGAGTCAAGTGTTGCTTTATGGCGAGATGCTACGGAACGAAAAGATGATATTACCCTCATTGCGCCTTGTCCTGCGAAAATGACTCTTGTTCGAAACCCTGTAGGACGAGAGTTGAGTACTATCGCTTATACTGTGTCGGTTCGACGGGTTGTCCACGACATTCTTGCTGGAAGCCCCAAAGTTTCTGGAGAGGTTCTTCATAAAACAAATGATCGGTGGTTGAAGTGGTCTATAACCGGTGGAGAGTCTCGCCACGTGGCATCTTTTTCCCATCGCCCCTTACGCACTGTGGCAGTATCGGGGTTACGAAACACCATGGATCTTTTAACTGAGCTTGAGCTAGGACGTCTGGGAGGGGTGGATTACGTGGAGTGCCGGGCATGTGATTTAGGGTGTATTGGAGGGGTAGGTACTCATGAGTCCCGGTTCCTTTCACGATTGCGTATAGACGACATGAAGATGGATTGGAGCATTTCTGAGGAAGAAATGGCTCGGATCATCAGTTGGTATGAAAAAGGGATTTGGCAGTTGGAACAGGCAATTGAACCTAAACAGAGGCTTCCTCTTTCTAGCGACTTAAGTGAGGCGATGGCGAAGCTCAAAGATATGAATGCTATTTATGCAGAATTGCCCCATATTGATTGTGGCTCATGTGGTCGTCCATCCTGTCGAGCCATGGCTGAAGATATAGTGCGAGAGAAGGGTGAAATGACGGATTGCATTTTTAAGCTTCGTGAACGAATTCTTGACTTGAGTAAAGAGATTTCTAATTTGTCAGGGAGAGTGCCTCATGCTTTTGGCTCGTAAAGGAGGGGCGATTTTGAATACTCAGACTGTAGTAGAGAAACTTAGTCTTGAAGTTGTAGCAAAAGGTAGAGAGGATATAAATGTAGAGGGAGCTATTGCTGGCGATTTATTGAGTTTTGTCATGGCTTCAGCAAAAGAAGGATGGGTATGGATCACTGTCCAGACTCATTTGAATATAGCGGCAGTTGCTGTTTTAAAAGATATCCCCTTAATTATCGTAGGCGCAGGACGTCGCCCAGTAGAAGATTTAATAGAGAGGTGCCGCGAGGAACAATTGACTCTGGCATGTTCTTCCTTGCCTGTTTTTGAAATATGCGGGCAATTATATGAAATGGGATTGCGGGCATCTGTATAAGATCTCCATGCCACTTAAACCTTTCCATGTGGATCTCCATATCCACACAGTTCTCTCTCCATGTGGCGAGCTGGAAATGGGTGCTCCAGACATCGTGCTGAAGGCCAGGAGAGAGGGGATAGAGATTATAGCTGTAACAGATCATAATTCTGCTTTGAATGTGCCTGCTGTGCTTAGGGCAGCACAAAGTAATCCTGTGGTTATTCCAGGTATAGAGGTCCAGACAATAGAAGATATTCATATCGTTACCCTCTTTAGAGATTATAAAACGGCGGAAACCTTTCAGAATTGGCTTTGGAAGCGTATGCCTTTTATCCACAATCGCCCCGAGATATTTGGAGATCAATTGGTTATTTCTGAGAAGAACGATATTCTTTACGAAGAAGAGATACTTTTAGTCCAAGGGGTTGGATATTCTGTAGATGAGGTAGCTCTTGAAGCGAAAAGACAGGGTGGCCTTGTTATTTTGGCTCACATTGATCGGCCTTCTTTTTCCTATCCTGCTGTTTTGGGACCAATTCCATCATCCTTTCCTGCCGATGCTCTTGAAATCTCCTGGCGATGTTTTCCTAATGAAATAGAGGCACTTCAGGCTCAGTATCCGGGAAGGACTTTTTTACGATCTTCCGATTCGCACTGGCTGAAGAGCCTCATAGCAGAGAATGGTTCCGTACTTCTTTTAGCAGAGGCTTCTTTTGATGAAATTGTGTTGGCCCTCGGCAAAAAAAAGGGGCGATGTGTTCTTGCCCCATGGCCTAATTAAGCAGTTTTATGGCGTCTTTTTAGTTCCTCTATTACGTCCCAAAAAGAAACATGGGCAGAAAGCAATCCTACCATGAGGTGGTAGATTAAATCTGCAGCTTCATAGATGACCTCTTCCGTATCTCCAGCGGCAATAGCCAACGCTGTTTCCACCCCTTCTTCTCCTACCTTTTGGGCGGTCCTTTTCTTCCCAGATTGAATGAGTTGAGCTGTATAGCTTTTGGAAGGGTCGTGATGTTGGCGTTCAGTTAAATAAAACCAAAGCTTCTCCAAAAAATGGGCTGTGTATTTATGAGGAGCAGAGTATATTGTATTTTCAAGTAAGGATCGGAAAAAACAAGTGCGTGCCCCTGTATGGCATGCAGGACCGGTTGGTTCCACTTCCGCCAGAATTGTATCGCCATCGCAGTCGAGACTAAGTTCTGCCACTCTCATCGTATTGCCGCTTGTTTCTCCTTTATGCCATAGTTTTTGTCTGGAGCGGCTCCAGAAATACATTTCTCCAGTCTTTTCCGTTTCTTCCAATGCCTGGCGATTGGCATAAGCCAGCATAAGAACTTCTTTGCTGAAACTATCTTGCACTATTACGGGTATAAGTCCCTGATCGTCAAAACATACTTTTGAAAAATCCATTTTTAATCCTCTTTCAGGCGAACTGAGGCATCATAAGCCTGTAGCCATTTTTTTAATTCTGGAATACGCACAGCCCCGAAGTGAAAGATGGAGGCTGCAAGAGCACCATCGCATCCAATCTGGAGTCCTTCGAGTATGTGTTCTTTCGTTCCGGCTCCACCTGAAGCTATGATGGGGACAGGAAGATTTTGTGCTGCTGAAGAAAGGAGAGGAATATCGTATCCTTTCATGGTTCCGTCACGATCCATAGACGTAAGTAGTATTTCGCAACACCCCATTTCTACTCCCTGTTTCATCCACTGAAAAGCATTAAGTCCCGTAGGGGTTTGCCCTCCATTTATGAAGACCTCCCAAAATCCTTTTTGGGTCTCTTTAACATCCGCTGCGAGTACAACCTTGCCCTCTCCTAGAAGATCAACGCAAAGACGAATAAGCTCTGGGGTTTGTACGGCAGCAGTATTGAGAGAAATTTTAGTGGCTCCAAGAGATATGAGTTCTTGGGCAATAAGAGGTGAGTCTATCCCACCTCCTACTGTGAAAGGAATAGATAGGTTGTTGGACACATCTTTCACCCATTCTTTTTGAGTACTGCGACCCTCCTGTGTGGCGGATATATCGAGGAAAACCAATTCATCAGCTTGTTCTTTCTCATAGTGTTGGGCCATTTCAGCAGGATTACCAGCATCTCTTAGGTTTACGAAGTTGATTCCTTTTACGACGCGTCCGTTTTTTACATCGAGACACGGAATAATGCGTTTTATTGACATAGAGCCACCTCATTTAAAATATCCTTTAGATGTATGATTCCATCATAAAGAGCTCGTCCTACTACAGCTCCTTCTAATCCCATGGCTTTGAGTTCTGCTATATCTACTAGAGAAGCGATACCCCCTGCAGCAATAAAAGAGAGGCCTGGAAATATTTGCTTAAGCTTGATGTAGAGATTTTTGTCCGGCCCCTCTGCTGTACCGTCTTTTTGCACAGCTGTTACGAGCATGGTGGTGTAGCCAATGTAATACATATAGTCCAGGAGATGGGCGGGAGAATACTGAAGAGTTGTTGTCCATCCTTTGACTGTTACTTTCCCTCTTTTAATGTCTATAGCTGGGATAATGAGGTCTCCCCAACTTTTGTAGAGCTGCTCTGCTATGTCTTTGTATTGACAAATGAGGCTCCCGACATAGAGGCGACTGGCACCGGCCTGAAAAGCTTCTTTTACGTCTTTGATAGTTCGAAGCCCACCTCCGTATTGAACAGAAAGCCCTAATTCCCGCATAGGCTTTATTATGTGTAAATGGGCAGGATGCCCCTCTTGGGCTCCTTCTAGATCTATAATATGAACCCACGATGCTCCAGCTTCTACAAAAGATTTGGCAGCAGTCAGAGGTGAGAGAGGATAATACACCGGTTGGCTAAAATCTCCCTGTCGAAGTCGAACAACCTTGTTTTTGTAAAGATCAATAGCGGGATAAATAATCATGAAAAACCTCTCCAATTTCTATAAAATATATTTGAGTGTCGATCATAATAGTATTCCTTTTGTGGATTGAAGACTGTCTGTAGATGTTACGGCGTCTTTCATTGCCCGCCCTATACCTTTAAAAAGAGCCTCCGTGCCATGATGACTATTATCTACAGCTAACAAACGTCCATGGATTGTCATGCGGCTTTCCCTGCAAAATGCCTTCCAAAATTCAGGAACTAACTCAAGATCAAAATCTCCACATGTGGCTGTAGGGAAAGTTCCATCCCAAAAGAATTGTCCCCGCCCACTAATGTCTACTGCTACAAGAGCAAGGGAGCCATCCATAGGCATAGCGCACCAGCCGTAACGATGTATAGTTTGTCCTTCCAGCTCTTTCAGAAAAGCCCTGCCGAGAAGAATTCCTATATCCTCCGTAAGATGGTGGGCATCTACTTCGAGGTCTCCAGTGGCTTTGATAATAGCCCCAATGTTGCTATGAAAGAGAAAAAGATGGATCATATGACGAAGGAAGCCGCAGGGTATATCTAGAGTCCACGTATCTCCTGGGATAGATATACATAGAGAAACGGATGTTTCTCTGCTTTGCCGCTCTAGTTCAGTGCTCATATGACGTTTCTCCTTTCGGTCTTGTTATGGTCTTAAGAAGAGCCATTGTTTGTTGCCACTTTAAAGAGACACTTTGCCGGCTTGCTATAAGCCGAAGAGAGACGGGTGCTATTTCCTTAAGTACTACTAGTTTATTGGCTTTAAGCGTGTCTCCTGTCTGAACAATGTCGAGAATACAGTCGCTCATGCCGAGAGTTGGCGCAAGTTCTATGGATCCGTGAAGGTGAATTATTTCTACCTGGACGCCCATTTCTGAAAAGTAAGAGTCAGCTATATGGGGATATTTTGTAGCAACTTTGAGCCACATTAGCTCTGATGGGTGTCCAGAAAAGAGAGCTCTTAATTTTTGAGGTCCGGCTATAACGATCCGACACTGTCCACGCCCTGTGTCTGCTAGTTCTACGTAATCCACAGTACATTCTCTGAGTACATCGCTTCCCGCAAGAGCAATATTAGCAACCCCGTGGCTTACATAAAGAGGAACATCTGAAGGTTTAGACAGTATGTAACGGAAATCCCCTTCTTGAACAACTAATTGACGTCCAGTTTCTCTCAATTTTGCTACTGGGAGCCCCATCTCTTCACAAAAATCTATAGCATTTCTCATGACGCGGCCTGTTGGTAAAGCTATTGTGAGCATGGTATCTCCCCCCTCTTCCATAGTGTAAGGGGCGTTTTTTTGTGTGTTTTCAGGTTCGTTACCTCTTCTGTTGCCAGATTGATCCACCATTCATAGCCTCTTTCTTTAGCTGAATCATAAGATTGCTTCTCATTATTATTCCAGCTTATTTCTCCTCTTATGCCACGTTTGAATATGGCTGAAGCACGCTTTAATGCAGACTCTGGCGGAAGAAGTGCGCTCCATATCATGGCGGAACGGGGCGTTGAGAAATGATGAGATAGAGTGGCTATTTCTTCCAGGTCAACGGCGAAGCCAATTGCTTGGCCCCCTAGCCCATATTCTGCAAGGAGCCCATCATAGCGACCGCCTCCACCTATCAGAGGACCAGATGGGCAGGCATAGATATGAAAGACTGGACCGCTATAATAATGAAGCTCTCGAATTAGACTCAGATCTAATGTAATTCTCTCGGCATATCCAAGATCATCAAGAGTGTGAAATATTTTCCGTAGAGGAGCCAAATGTTGCGACGAACCCATGAGACTGTCTCCTCTATTTAGAATGCCTTCCCCCCCTTTCAGATGGGGAAGATGTTTCAGAATGTTATAGCTATATTCTGGAATGTCATATGTAGAGAGAGCCTTTTCATACGCTACGAGATTCCCCTCCTGAAGGTATGTTGAAAGGCGCTCTGCCACCGTAGCCTTTACGTTGGTCAGAGCGTACTGAAGAAAGGTTACATCGCCAATAACAAGAACACTCTGATCAAGTCCTATCCCGTCGAGCCATTGCAATAAGAGCCAGAGTATCTCTATGTCGGCGCCCTCTCCCTCCCACCCCAAAAGCTCGGCGCCTATCTGGAAGCTTTCTATACGGTTCTCATGCCTTTCGGGTCTCTTAAAAATACGATCAGCATAACAAAGGCGTAAAGGTTGCTGTCCGGGGGCATAGTGAGAAGCGAAATAAGCGACTGCCGCTAAAGTTAAATCGGCTTTTAGGCAGCATGGTTCCCCGTAGGGTGTGTTGAGAGCAATAAGTCGACGACGAAAAGGGAGCGGAAGATGTGGCCAAGCCGATTCCAGAAGTTGTAGAACTGATGGCCAGAAAGGTTCATACCCAAAAGGAGCAAAGAGGTCCATAAAAACTTTTCTGCAGCGATCCATAGAAATAGCTACAGAGCCCCCTACATTGATACAGCCTCGTGGTAGACGATTCATGGACGGTTCCTCCGTAAAGCCATAGACAGACTATGGGCGGCGAGTCCCTCAATATGGGCCAGGTTCATGCCGTCTTCCGCTAAAAGTTCTGCCCCGTTCCTATCAATATGTAGTGAGGTCATGGGGCGTAAGAAGGTACCGGTCCAGAGCCCTCCTGCATAACGGGCCCTGTTGCTGGTTGGGAGAGTATGATTTGTCCCGGCAATATAGTCTCCAAAGGGAACAGGTGTCCAGTTTCCTAGAAAAGCAGCACCATAGGATGTGCATGCCCCTAAAACATTCTCTGGAGTATCTACACAAAGCTGAAGATGTTCGGGGGCGAGTTTATTACATTCGATAATAGCTTCTTTTAAAGAGCATACAGCGATGGTTCCATTTGTTTCCCAAGCCTGTTTTGCAATATTTGCCGTAGGAAGGGTTTCTAATAATTTATTCAATTTTTTAAGTGTTTGTATTGCGATATCTTCATCGGTACAGAGAAGAGTGCTAGTGGCCATAGGATCGTGTTCAGACTGAGCGGCAATATCGGCAGCTAGCCAGAGAGGGTGCGCTGTATTATCAGCAATAATAAGAACCTCACTTGGGCCAGCCAGTCCATCTATTCCTACAATGCCAGATAGAATTCGCTTAGCTTCAGTAACATAGGCATTTCCAGGGCCAACGATCATGTCGACTTTTTTGATAGGGCCTGCTCCTGTAGCCATAGCAGCAACACCATGAGCTCCACCAAGAGCCCATACTTCTTTTATGCCCAGCAAGGCGGCAGTAGCCGCAATTACTGGAGCCAGTTTTCCCTCTTTTGTAGGTGGGGAAAACAAGACCACTTCCTGGACCCCTGCTTCCTGAGCGGGAACAATACCCATAATAGCAGTGCTCGGGAGAGGGTATCGTCCAGCTGGGGTATATATGGCGGCCCGTCGGACTGGCAAAAAACGTAAGCTTGCCGTGACCCCTTTTTCGATTGGGCACAATATGGGTTGGAACATTTCTTTTTGTCGTTTATGAAAAATCCTCACATTTGTGATAGCTCGTTCCAGGGCGCTGCGAATAGAGGAGGGAAGAGAGGATAGGGCCTGGTTCGTTTCTTCTTGGGAGACGTAAAAAGACCCTTTATAATTATCGAAATCGCGGGCATATTCTTTCACAGCAGGCCAACCTTCCTCTTGCACCCGCATAACAATATTTTGTGTAACGTGCTGAAAGGTGTTGTTCCCATCGCAAGAAACTACTTGAGGTTGTTTTATATAGCGCATGTATGCCATCCTTTATCGTGATAAAATGATAATGTGATAATTAATTTGAATGGCATGTTATCATGATCTTCTATATCTGTAAAGTATCGACATGTAAAAAAAATAAGGATACAATTTAGTCACTTCTATGAGAGGGACGATGAAATGGCGAAAAAAGATGGTGGAGCACGATATGTATGTTCCAATTGCGGGAATGTAAGTCTTACATGGGTAGGACGGTGTTCTGCTTGTGGCATGTGGGGAACGTACGTTAAAGAGGAGATGGAGGGGCTAGGGAAGGGGAGTTCTCGTACGTCACCTGCAGCGGCAATGAATATTATTGACGTGCAACCGCCAGCCCGTATTCCTTCAGGAATTTTAGAGCTTGATCGTGTTCTAGGAGGAGGATGGGTGCCAGGAGGGGTGGCGCTTCTTGGCGGACAGCCGGGAATAGGTAAATCTACTTTGCTTTTGCAGGTGTGCGGAGCTATGGCTGACCAGGGGAAACGCGTGCTTTATATCTCAGGGGAGGAGTCTGCTTCTCAAGTGGCTCTTAGAGCCAAACGTCTTCATGCTGTGAATAAAAATGTGGATCTTTTTTGTGATAGTGATGTGGAAACGGCTCTTTCCCACATAGAAGACCATCAATTAATAGTACTTGATAGTGTACAGGCCATGAAAGATCCAGAAGAGTCTGGCTGGCCGGGCACACCCTCTCAGGTCCGAACTGTGGCGCAACGGTGCATAGATTGCGCTAAAGGAGTACATGTTCCTTTTGTGATGGTAGGGCATATTACGAAAGAAGGGCGTATTGCCGGTCCTATGTTATTGGAGCATATGGTAGATGTAGTTCTCCTTTTTTCTGGTGATGATGTGTCGGCGTATCGTATGCTTCGAGGAACAAAGAATAGATACGGGAATACCGATGAGCTTGGAATTTTTGAAATGACGGAGCAAGGCCTCGTGGCTGTAGATGACCCCAGCGGGTTGTATTGGAATAAGGCAGATGTTTCTGTGCCTGGAGTAGCGATGACGGTGGTTATGGAAGGATCAGTTCCTTTTGTGGCGGAAATTCAGGGATTGGCGAACGCTACGAGTTTCCCATACCCAAGACGAACGGCGAGGGGCATAGATATTAATAAGGTTCATCTTCTTGTAGCTGTGCTCGAAAGACGAGGTGGTATTCCCAGCAGTTCTTTTGATATATATATGAATGTAACTGGTGGTTTGGTTATAAAGGATCCCGGAGCTGATCTAGCAGTAGCAGTAGCATTGGCATCCTCTGTTTGTGACAGATCATTGCCAGCGGATTGTTGTTTTCTGGGTGAGGTTGGATTGGCAGGTGAAATTCGTCCCGTAGGTCGCATTGGAACAAGGTTGCGAGAGGCTGCGCGACTTGGATTTAAAAGAGCGATAGTAAGCGCACAGCAGAAGGGAGAATATCCTCACGAAATGGATATTTGTGCGGTGAGAACTTTGCGAGATGTTCTGAAGGAGGTTATGCCGTGAGACTCTGGAAGCAGTGGCAGTTGGCAAAGGGAGTTGGAACGTGGCTGCGGGCCTTGTTTTTGTTCGTTTTTATGACCACTGTTTTAAATGCTTCAACTGTCTCTGGCAGTATTGTTGTTATAGCTCCACTGGAAGGAACAGTAGGAATTTCCATGGAATCATATATGGGTCGTATTATGGAAGAATCACTGCAAAGTCAGGCCGAAGCGGTTGTTTTTACTCTTGATACGCCAGGTGGACTTGTCTCATCAATGAGAGCTATGACAGCTTCTCTTCTTGATGCTCCTCTTCCTGTAGTGATATGGGTTTCTCCTAAAGGGGCACGAGCTGCTTCGGCAGGGGCGTTCCTTTTAGAAGCTGCCCATATAGCAGCTATGGCGCCAGGGACTAATGTGGGGGCGGCTCATCCAGTAGTGGCTTCTGGCAAGGATGTTCCCGATGAAGAGATGAAGCGAAAAGTGACAAATGATTTAGCCGCTCATATGAGATCTTTAGCTCAAATGCGGAAGCGAAATTCCTCTATTGCTGAGAAAATGGTGACGGAAAGTCTCTCCTTTACGGCTCAAGAGGCTTTGAAGAGCAATATAATAGATGTCATTGCGAGTGACGAGGAAGAGTTATTACGCTTTATTGATGGACGTGCTGTGGTTGTTCAAGGGAGAGAGCGTTTGCTATCGGTCTCAGGAGCTACTATAGTAAAAATAGACATGACTCCCCGGGAAAAAATGCTTCAGTTCCTTTCTGACCCTAATGTGGCGTATATCCTTTTAACGGCAGGTATTTTTGCTATTGTTATGGAAGTTTTGACTCCGGGAGGATTTGTGTTGGGAACATCTGGAGCTGTAATGGCTCTTATGGGGGCTTATGGCCTTCGAATGCTTCCCTTTAATTGGGCAGGGCTTATTCTGCTACTAGCGGGAGTTATAGTGATTATTCTTGACCTTCTCGTAGGTGGGATCGGTATTTTGAGTTTGTTCGGAATGGCAGCTCTCGTGACGGGAGGGCTAATTCTTTTCCGTACTCCAGGGGGTGAGCTATTGAATGTATCGCGAAGCGTTATTGTGGGAATGACAGTAGCCATCTCTTTTTTATTCTGTGTTGCCGTAGTATATATTTGGAAATCTATGAGGAGACAACCCTATTCTGGCCAGGAAGGACTTGTTGGGTATAGGGCGGAAGTTCTTGAAGCATTGGAACCGGATGGATTGGTTAAGTGCCATGGGGAGCTTTGGAAGGCGCGAAGCGAATCTGGGGAAAGACTTTTGTCAGGTACGCCAGTTCGGGTTGTTGAAGTAGAGGGCTTGGTTCTTGTCGTGGCTGTAGAACGGGAAGAATCTGTTCTGAACGAAAGAGAGGGGAGTTAAATATGATGGATGGTCTTTTATATTTCCTTTTTAATCTAGGCAGCTCTTTTGGGTTTATCATTATTCTTCTTTTTTTCTTGGCATCGGCAATTAAGATAGTCCCAGAATTTCAGCGAGTTGTCGTCTTTCGTCTTGGGAGACTAGCGGGGGCAAAAGGGCCAGGTTTGGTTATAGTGATACCATTTGTCGATAAGATTATAAGAGTAGACCTTCGAGTGGTCACTCTTGATGTTCCAGTACAGGAAGTTATTACTCGAGATAATGTCCCTATCAAGGTGAATGCAGTTGTCTACTTCAGGGTTATGGATCCAACTAACTCTGTTATTGAAGTGGAAAATTACATGCTGGCTACGAGCCTTTTGTCTCAGACCACTCTTCGCTCGGTAATTGGTGCTGCGGAACTAGATGAGGTTCTTTCGTCCAGAGAGAAGATCAATAGCGCTCTCCAGAAAATTATTGATGAGAGGACAGATCCGTGGGGAATCAAAGTAAGCGCTGTGGAAGTGAAAGAACTTGAATTGCCTGAGGCCATGAAACGAGCGATGGCGAAACAAGCAGAAGCAGAGCGAGAGCGGCGGTCAAAGATTATTAATGCGGAGGGAGAATTGCAGGCAGCTACAACTTTGAGCGAAGCTGCTCGCCAGATGGAGGTCTCTCCCATAACATTACAACTCCGTTATTTGCAAACATTGAAAGAAATTGCCAGCGAGAAGAATTCTACGACGTTTTTCCCGCTCCCTATGGATTTGATAAAACCGTTCCTTAGACGTGCAAAAGAGGAAGATCCTTCGTAAGAATTTTTGCACATTTTAAGTCTGAGGGATATAATCCCTAAATACGATTTCATGTATTGAGTGCAAGGAGGCAGATGCATGGCTTACGATTTCCATTCTATTGAGCAAAAATGGCAAAAAATATGGGAGGAAGAAGGAACGTTTAACGTAGAAAACGATCCTTCCAAAAAGAAGTTTTATTGTCTTGAGATGTTCCCTTACCCTAGCGGTGCTCTTCATATGGGGCACCTCCGCAATTATTCCATTGGTGATATGATGGCTCGATTCCTATGGAAGAAAGGGTACAATGTTTTACATCCTATGGGGTTTGATGCCTTCGGCCTCCCTGCAGAAAACGCAGCCCTAAAATATGGCCTTCCACCGTATACGTGGACGAAGAACAATATTGAACACATGATCGATCAGTTGAAACGGATGGGCTGTAGCTACGACTGGCGACGATGTGTAGAGACATGTGAACCTGATTATTATCGCTGGACGCAATGGATTTTCCTTCAGCTTTTTAAGAAGGGGTTGGCGTACCGGAAGAAGGCGCCGGTAAATTGGTGTAACAAATGTAATACAGTGTTGGCGAATGAGCAGGTAGATAGCGAAGGACACTGTTGGCGTTGTAATACGAAAGTCGTGAAGAAAAATCTTGAGCAGTGGTTTTTCCGCATTACAGATTATGCGCAGGAACTTCTTGACGATCTGGACCATCTTCCTGGCTGGCCGGAACGAGTGCGTCTAATGCAGAAAAATTGGATTGGGCGTTCAGAGGGAGCTCGTCTTACTTTCCATGCGAAAGGACTTGACCAGCAAATCGAGACCTTTACTACTCGATTTGACACGATTTTTGGCGTTACGTTCCTGGCGTTGGCTCCTGAACATCCTCTTGTAGAAACTATTATAGAGAAAGCGTCTAATGGATCTGAGATTAGGGCTTTTGTAGACGAGTGTATTAGCCAGAGCGAAATAGACCGAACGGCTGTAGGTGGAGAGAAGAAGGGAATTTTTACAGGTTTCTATGCCACTAATCCGGTAACTGGCAAAGAAGCTCCCTTGTGGATTGCGAACTATATTTTGATGGATTACGGTACGGGAGCAATTATGGGAGTTCCGGCCCATGATCAGCGAGACTTCGAGTTCGCCAGAAAGTATAATATTCCAGTGACAGTCGTTATTCAGCCCTCTGATGGAGAGAAGCTAGACGGGGAAACAATGAAAGAGGCTTTCGAAGAGGACGGATTATCTTTTAACTCTGGCGAGTTTAGTGGCTTGCCTACTCAAGAAGCTATTGTTCGTATGCTCGACTGGGGCGAGGAGAAGAAGTTCTGCAAACGCGAGGTGAACTTCCGTATTCGAGATTGGCTTATCTCCCGTCAACGTTATTGGGGTGCTCCTATTCCTGTGGTGTATTGCGATCATTGTGGAGTTGTTCCTGTGCCGGAAAAAGACCTTCCAGTCTTGCTGCCTACAGATCTGACGGTTAAAGAAGGCGGTCAGTCTCCTTTGGTAGAAGCCGACGAGTGGCGTAATACGGTTTGCCCTATATGCGGAGGCCCTGCTCGTCGTGAGGTAGATACCATGGATACTTTTATATGTTCTTCATGGTATCAGCTTCGTTATACTGACCCATGGAATGATAAGAAACCCTTTTCTCGGGAAGCCGCTGATTATTGGTTGCCAGTGGATCAATATATTGGTGGTATAGAGCATGCCTGTATGCACCTCATCTATTCTCGATTCTTTATGAAGGTTTTTGCCGATCTTGGTTTGTGCACGGCACGGGAACCTTTTACCAACCTTCTTACTCAAGGGATGGTCATTAAAGATGGGGCAAAAATGTCGAAATCCATAGGGAATGTTGTAGATCCTGATGAAATTATTAAAAAATACGGTTCTGATACGGCTCGGCTCTTTATTCTCTTTGCGGCTCCTCCTGGAAATGATCTGGAGTGGTCTGAGCAAGGTGTAGAAGGAAACCACCGATTCCTCAACAGAGTTTGGCGTTATGTAGAAGAAAACCTCGAAGGGTTAAAAAATGCTTCTAAAGAGCCAGTGGCTATGGAGAGTTTAACCCAGCAGGATCGTCGCGATTTCAAAAGGAAAATTCATACGACTATTGCTGGTGTAACGCGAGACATAGAAGAGGAACGACAGTTTAATACAGCTGTTGCTCGGCTCATGGAACTTTTAAATACTACTTCGTCATGTAAACCAGAAGACGCTAAAGATTGGGCTCTTATCAGAGAAGGAGTAGAGGCATTGCTGGCTTGCCTTAACCCTTTCTGCCCTCATATTAGTGAAGAACTCTGGCAGCTTGTCGGCAATGATGTGCAGCTGTCCATGCTCCCCTGGCCCCAAGCTGATCCTTCTGCCCTTGTTCTGGATTCAGTCACCATAGTAGTCCAGATAAATGGCAAAGTTCGCCATAGATTAGATTTGCCTGCTGGCCTTTCAAAAGAAGAATTGCAAAACAAGGTTATGGGCGAAGAGGCGGTACGAAGTCGAATAGAGGGAAAGGGCGTAGTGAAGATTATTGTTGTTCCAGATAAGCTTGTTAATGTGGTGGTGAAGGGCTAGTGCCCCATATAGTGATAATTAGCGCCTCTGAGGCTTCTCAGAGGCGCCTTCTTTCCGAAACAATAGAAAGGTATCAAAAAAAAGGATTCATGCTTTCTGGCAGAAAAGAAGGAGGCTTTTGGCAAGATGTCCTAGCCGTAGGACAAAATCAAAGCCTTTTTGTTGATCGACAACTGCTGGTCGTAGAGTCTGCTGAGGATCTGGGTCCCCTCCCTAAAGAAATGGTCCCTTTCTTTCAAGGAGATGAGTCATCGACAGTTCTTCTTGTTTACGAAGGGAGCCCTTCTAAATATATTCCTCGAGAGGCTCTTCGATATGCCGCTGTTTTGAAAGCAGATGAAATTCCATTCTGGCCGTCAGCTCGGTTGAACTGGCTTTTGGGGCTTTGTAAGAATGAGGGAATAAAAATAGATCGTGAAGCTGCTTCTTTATTGGTGGAATGGATCGAAGACGGAGAAGAGCTTCGCAGCGAAATAATGAAACTTGGCTTTTTTGCGAAGGGACAGGTTATATCGTCAGAGATTGTCAAAGCTCTTTCTTTCGATGAGGGGCGTAATAGCCTTCTTCGTCTCCTTGATGGATTATGTCAGGGGGATAGAGAAGAGATACTAAAAGCCTTTCCCCACCTGAGAGAAAGTATGCCTTTTTTACCTTTAGTGGCAGCCATTTACAACCGATTTCGGCCTGTACTTTATCAAGCCTTTTTCCCATCTTTACCAGAGAAGCAGCTCACGAGCTTTTTGAGCATTCGAAATTACGCGTGGAAAATGGCAGCCGAGGCGAAAAAAAATTATTCTAAAGAAGATCTTTCCAGATTTTTGGTGGGACTAATAGCTTTTTCTTATGGGGAAAAAACAGGGTTAGGTAAAGGATGGTTGGGCTTGGAGACATCCGTATTAAGGCTTTTGTCTCAAAAGAGGACCTCTCATAAAAAAAGCTGAGTCTAGGACGTTGATCCCTTACTCAGCTAAAAAACAAAATTTTTATGGGTGGAAGCCTCTTATTCCTGGCTGACTTCAACAACTTCTCCGGCGAGAGTTTTAACCTTGTTGGTTAAAAGCGATTTCCGGCGGGCGCCTGTATTTCGATGCATAACGCCCTTCACTATAGCCTTATCAATAACACTCTGGGCTTCCTGAAGTCGTTTTTCGGCCAGCTCAGTGTCCTGATTATCAACAGCTTCAAGAACCTTCTTGACTGCGGTTTTGCAGCGGCTCGACCAATAACGATTGTAAAGCCGGTTCTTTTCGCTGGTTCTCATCCTTTTTTCTGCGGACTTCTTGTTGGGCATTTCCTTCACCTCCTCCCCATAAAACGCACCACATTTTAACACGCTCTTTGATATATTAGCAATAGACTTGTGGTTTCGCCATAGAGAAGAGAGGTTATTCCGATGATTATAGAGAGCCCTATGAATCAGATATTTGCTCCAGGAGGGGTCTTGGAGAAGCATTTTGATAATTATGAATATAGGGAACCGCAATTATTATTAGCCCAAAAAGTCTGGGAAGTATTGGAATCAAGAGAAGAAAGCATTGTAGCGGCAGAGGCTCCTACTGGGGTAGGAAAAACATTTGCACTTCTTATCCCAGCTCTTTTAGCGGCTATCCCTGCTGAGGAGAAGATTTTGGTTCTCACTGCTGGAATTACCTTGCAAGAACAGCTGATTCGAAAAGACCTACCTCGTTTAGGGGAAGTGTTAGGTCTTCATTTTTCTTATGGGCTTCTCAAAGGGAGAAACAATTATGTGTGTCTTCGCCGGGCGTTAGAGATGGAGCATGAAGGGTTCCTTTCTTTTGGAGATAGTGGTGCGGCTTCTATGTACCTTTCCGAGTGGTTACAGAGAACGGAGACTGGCGATCTTTCAGAGCTCAAGCTCCCCTCAGACTCTCCCATTTTCCCCAGGGTATCAGCCCAGATGAGAGGGTGCCTAGGCCATCGATGTCCTTATAGAGAACAGTGTTTTGTCCAAAAGGCTCTTAAAAAGGCCCAAGACTGGAATGTTGTTGTTTCTAATTATCATATGTACTTTGCGTATGTTCTTGGAGCGGGAAAGGCTTTCCCAGTAGATTTCCACATTTTAATCTGTGATGAAGCTCATCGTATGGTAGATGCTGCCCGATCTGTAACTTCTGTAAGTGTTGCTTGGGAAGATCTGGTTCGTTTATTGCGGAGCAAGGGAGCATCGATAGCGGAATCTTATTTACAAACGAGAGAAGAGAATGTAATAACTTTACGAGATCAACTCTCATTAGCCAGAGAGGAGGGGAATCGTCTTTTTGAACTATTGGAAGTGTCAACTCCAGATGGCGTGTTAATCCCCTCTAAAAATGACGAGCTTTTTCGTAGTGGGCAACTCGTGGTTTCCCATATAGAAGAGGCTTTGAAAATCTTAGATCAGGTGGACGAGTTTAGAGCCGATGAGGGGTTTAATAGAGATGAAGATCAGTTGGCTATAGCTCTAGCTTGGGTAGAAGAGTTGAGGCTTTTTTCTGATTCTCTTCTTTGGTGCTTGGCTGTTGAGCACTTCCCTGAGTGGGCATACTGGCGTGAAAAACGGATACTCGTAAGTGAGCCGACAGTTTGTTCTGCTAGTGTTTCTGAAGGCCTTCATTCTCAAAACCCGAAAAAAATATTTGCTGTGTCTGCAACGATGACAGTGGGTGGCTCTTTTGAATTCTGGCAGAGAGAAACAGGCATAGAACCAACTGAAACGTGTGTTCTGAATTCTCCTTTCGATTTGCCCCATCAAATGGAAGTTTTGATTGTAGATTTAGGGCTTCGAGTGATTGATGAAGGATATGATGAACGTGTGTGTCGTGTGGTGGAGCATCTTTGTGACGAGAACAGAGGGAGCTCTCTTGTCCTTTTAAGCTCTATGCGTCTCGTCAAAAAAGTAGGGGAGTGGATGAAGCGAATTAAAAGAGACTATGATGTGTTTGTCCAGAACGATTTGCCTCGTACAGAACTATTGGAACGTTTTAGGGAAGATGTCTCCAGTGTTCTTGTCGGCAGCGTTTCTTTTAGAGAAGGGGTTGATGTTCCGGGAGAAGGGTTAACGCAAGTCATTATCGATCGCATTCCATTCCCCCATCCCAAAGATCCCATAATACAGGCCAGGAACGAATTAGAGGGGAAAAAAGCATTTCTTTCTGTAACTCTTCCTCAAGCTCGTATGCTCCTTCGCCAAGCTATAGGTCGTCTCATTCGTTCCAGTCATGATCGTGGCAGAGCCGTTATTCTCGATGGCCGTGTAATAGATAGGCAGAGCTGGCATATACGTAGAGATTTGCCACCAGTACCTATAAGACGATTATCTGTTAAAACCAATTCTGTTGCTCATGGGAAAACGGTGTGATATAGTATCAAAGCTGATTGATTTTCAGTCTTTTTGCGTCTGTGTGTGACTTTGTTTCTGGGAGGTGTAGTCGTGAATAAAGGTACTTTTCAGCCCCATAATAGACCGCGAAAGAGAAAAATGGGTTTCCTTGCCCGTTCCAGCTCTCCCAGCGGATTGAGAATTCTTCGCAACCGGAGACGCAAGGGGCGTAAACGCCTGACTGTGTAGCTTTGAAACTCGGGTATTCACGCTCTGTGCGACTCAAAAAGGGTTGGGAATATGATCATGTTTTCCGCACCGGCAGTCGCTCCAAAGGCGAGCTGGTGCGGTTGCTGTTTGTTCAGGCGCCAGATAGCTGTACCAGAGTCGGTTTTGCAGTGGGGAAGCGTCAAGGGAAAGCGCATGTTCGCAACAGGGGGAGACGTATTTTAAGGGAAGGAGTCCGTCGGCTTCTCCCTTGGATGAAAGGGCCATATTGGTATGTTTTCTCTCTTCGTACAGCAGGGCTTTCTGCAGGAAGCCGAGAAGTATATTATGATATGGCCAAGTTGTTGAAAGGGTTAGGGCTTCTTAACGATGTATGGCCAGGAGAAAAGTGGGATCTTGAGAAGGATCGAAGTGATAATTGAATGAAAATAGGAACGCAATGTGCTGTAGCGGCGATTCGTTTCTATCAAAAATGTATCTCTCCTATGTTGGGCAAAAATTGCCGATTTTATCCTACTTGCTCTCAATATACTCTTGAGGCCATAGAGAAATATGGGGTATTGACAGGTATACGTCTCGGGGTGATTCGTATTTTAAAATGCGGTCCTTGGCACCCTGGAGGATATGATCCTGTGCCTAATAACCCTAAATTGCATAATTCTGATTGAGGATGGTGAATAGAGTGGGTGCTCTCTGGAAAGCAGCAGGGGATTTTATGCTTCTTATCTTGGAAACACTTCATAATTTGACAGGATCGTGGGGTCTGGCTATTATTTTGCTGACTCTAGCTGTGAGGGTTTTGCTTCACCCTCTAACGCATAAACAGATGGTAAGCATGCAGAAAATGCAGGTGCTGCAACCCCGTATGAAAATGCTGCAAGAGAAATATAAGGATGACAAGGAGACTCTTAACAGAGAGATTATGAATTTGTACAAGGAAAATAAGGTGAATCCAGCTGCTGGATGTTTACCTCTTCTCGTACAACTTCCGATCTTGATCCTTCTTTTCCGGTTGCTTATGAATTACAATTTTGGCAGTGAACCTTTTTTAGGATTTATCAGCCTTGAAGGGTCGGTTTTAACGACCTTGGCAAAGGCGGTATCTCTTTCTGCTGAAACGAAAATTGGAGCCATGACTGTCCTCTCTGGAATCCTTTCAAATCCTGCTGGATTGGTACATGTTTCTGTATATGGCGGCAACCTTCTTCTCCTTGTGGTGGTGGGATTTCTTACGTGGGCTCAGCAACAACTGAGTTCTTCTGGGAATCCGCAAGCGGCAATGATGAGCTGGTTTATGCCTCTTTTCCTGACCTTCATTTGTCTTAGTTTGCCGGGAGGCGTTTTGCTTTATTGGGGGGTTTCTTCTTTTCTGGGAGTTGCTCAGCAGTGGTGGATTACCAAAAAAACTGCTGTGGAGTTACAGAATAAGCCCGTACTTCATAAAAATAGACCCTCTGGAAAAGGAGAAGAGTAGCATATCCTGCACAGGGTTTTGTGTTGAGGGAGGACTATCAATGACAGAGCAGGACAAAATGGTGTTCGAAGTAAGTTCTGTTGAAGAAGCTAAAAAACAGGCTGCGGCTCGGTTTGGTTTGAACCCTGACGATTTCTTTGTCAAAATTATAGAAGAGGAAAAAAGCTTTTTTGGTTTGCTGGGAAGAAAACTTCGAGTAGAAGTATGGCCAATAGCCCCTCTTTGTGTTTTGAAAGGGGAAGAGGTGGCCACAGATCTTTTATCTTTCATGAATTTGTCTGTTACAGTAGACGGTTCCGAAGAAGGAGTTTTGAATCTTTCTGGAGAAGATGCAGGTATTGTTATTGGCAAATACGGAGAGACATTGAAAGCCATGGAATATTTGCTGAACCTAATGCTTCGTGATGAAAATAGAGAGGGGCGTCTCCATCTAGATAGCGATGGGTACCGTGATAGAAGAGAGGCAAGTCTTCAACGTTTAGCTCTTGCTGCTGCCAGAAAGGCTATACGAAGAGGGAAACCTGCCTATCTTGAGCCTATGACGAGTTGGGAGCGACGGATTATCCATTTGGCACTGAAGGATAGAGAAGATGTAACCACTCGATCTGTGGGGGAAGAGCCGTCTCGAAAAGTTATAATTTGCCCTACGCTATCCCAGCGAGGAAAGCGACGCTATTAAAAGATGCATCAGGTCTTGTTCCATCTTGGTTCTTTTACGGTCTACAGCTATTATATGCTGTGGACCGTTGCTTTATTTGTAGGTTTTTTATGGACATACTCTCGTTCAGTGATTCGCTATGGGCTGCTTCCACATGATGTAATATTTTTATTGTCAGGAGCAGGTTTAGGTATTATAGCGGGAATGAGCGTCAGTATATATCTTAAGCATCCTGGCATTATTTGGGAAAATCCCCTGCGCTTGTTTTATTTTGGAGAGGGAGGTCTTTCTTCCTTCCATGCTTTTATAGGAGGAGTTTTGGGCACCCTTATCATTTTATGGGTACGGAAGATCCCATTATGGCGAGTTACAGAGGCTTCTGCTTTGCCTGCTTCCGTAGTTCTTGCTATAGGAAGATGGGGGTGCTTTTTGAACGGATGTTGCGCCGGAGTGGAGACTTCTTTTCCTTGGGGGATACGTTTTCCCATTGACCCAAATCGGCTTCTTCGTCATCCTACAGAGCTTTATTATGCTTTTAGTGCCCTTGCAATACTCTGGATTCTTCAAGAAGTAGAGGGACGAATAGGTGCATTAGAAAGAAAACATCACCAAGCGATTCTTTGGCCTCTTTTTTGCTTTTTATATGGTTGTTCCCGCTTCCTTATCGATCCTTTGCGTATCGATTGGTTTGCCCAAAGGCGTTCATTTTTTATGAGCAGTTCCTTTCTTGTAATCACAGGTGCAGTATGGGGTGTCTTTTCCATTGTTCAAATGCGTCGACCATAGTTTTAGTAGCAGCGCCGAGACCAGGAAAGTTCATTATTATGAGATAGGTAAAACCTACGATGCCTTTTCCTTTAATCCTTATACAATAAGAGTGTAATGAACAAGAGATATTTTAGCGGAGGTGAAGTATGGTGAAAAGAACGTGTAATGTGATTGCTTTTATCGCCGTTTTGGCGGTTCTTTTCGGGGTCATGAGCACGACTCCTATATTGGCGCAGGATGTTTTTACGGGGAATCCGGTGGCTAAGATAGCAAAAGAAACGTCTCCAGCAGTAGTGAATATTGACGTGGAAACCATGGTTACTCGGTCAGTAATGCCTTTCCCTGATGACCCTATCTTCAGGCAGTTCTTTGGCGATGAGTTTCAACGATTTTCTCGCACTATTCCAATGAAGGGTCGTGGCTCTGGTTTTGTTGTAACAGAAGAGGGACAGATTTTGACAAATAACCATGTAGTAGAAGGTGCTGATAAAATTACAGTGACTCTTTCGGATGGCCGAACGTTTCCGGCGAAGGTTCTTGGCACAGATCCCACTTTTGATTTGGCTGTCATTAAGATCGAAGCAAAGAAACTTCCTGTATTAAACTTGGGTGATTCTGATCGTTTGGAGGTAGGGGAGTGGGTCGTAGCCATAGGAAACCCCTTTGGACTTGAACACACTGTAACGGTGGGAGTTATTTCTGCTAAAAATAGAAGTATCCATGCTGGAGATGTTAATTTTGAAGGTTTTTTACAAACTGATGCGGCCATTAACCCTGGGAATAGCGGCGGCCCCCTCATTAATCTTTCTGGGGAAGTAGTGGGCATTAATAGCGCTATTGTCCCGTATGCTCAAGGGATAGGTTTTGCTATTCCTATAAACATGGCGAAGCAGGTTATGAATGACTTGGTAAAATATGGCAAAGTTAAACGAGGATGGTTAGGAGTGTATGTCCAGCCTCTTACCAAGGAATTTGCCTCAGCTTATGGCGTAAAAGAAGAGGAAGGAGCTGTTATTAGCGATGTGGTTCCGGGCTCTCCTGCGGCAAAGGCTGGGCTTCAGCGTGGAGATGTAGTAACAGCTGTAAATGGGAATAAAATTAAAAACCATCAAGATTTTGTCTATAAAATTCGGCAATCTATGGCTGGAGACAAAGTAGAGATTGACATCGTCAGGAAAAGAGATGTGCAAAAAGTAACGGTGAAGTTGGCAGAAGTATCTTCTTCTCCAGATGGGGCAGAGGATACAACTCAGGCTCCTAAGACTTCAGAGCTTTTAAGTACCATCGGTTTGCGGGTGAGTGATGTTACAAGTCAGCTGCGTTCGAAGTATGGACTTAAGAGAGATGATGGTATTGTTATAGTTGGGGTTGAAGCTGGCTCTTTTGCTATGAGGTCGGGCATTCGAGAGGGAGATATGATTTTAGAAGCTAACGGGCGAAAAATAGCCAAAGTAAGCGACTTGGATAGGGCTGTTGGTGAGAAAGACCGTTCTGTGGTGCTTCTTCTTGCGCGGGATGGACGAACGTTCTTTGTGTCTATGAGTTTTTAGTGAGTTTGTTTTAACTCATAATCAAAATCAAATAAAATAATACCCGAGAGCTTCTAGGGGAGTCACATCCCAGAAGCTCTCGGGTTGTTTAGTAGGTGTCATAATCGGAAAGTGCGTTACTGTCTAACTTAAAAGCAAGGGTGAACGAAGACCCCTTCCCAATTGTTGATTGTATATCCATTTGAGCTCGATGGAGTTCTGCTATACGTTGTACCAAAGAGAGGCCAAGTCCATAGCCGCCGCCAGTTCGAGCAGTATCGGCACGCCAAAAGAGATCTCGGCACTTTTGAATGGCATATTCATCCATACCTTGTCCTGTATCCCATACCCTCAGATAAGCTTTTTGCTTTTTTATATCGCTCCATGTTTCCACTCCGATGGTTCCCCCTTCGGGAGTGTATTTGCTGGCATTATCTAAAAGGTTTGAGACGACCCGAGTAAGCAAATCCAGGCTCCCAAAAACTGGAGCAAAAGAAAGCTTCTGCTTCAGGATTTGGTGTCTTGATTTCTTTATGAGAGGAGCCATGTTTTCACAGGCTTCATCGGCGGCCATAAGAAGGTCTATTGGCTCCATCCATTCGGGACCTGCAAATTTTGAGAAACGGGATAGCTCCAAAATGGCCTCGACTATTTGCTGCATATTATCTACATGCATTCGAATTTCTTCAAACTTTTGTTGGTAATATTGAGGTTCTCTTGGGGTCATAAGGGCTATCTCTATTTTCCCTTTTATAACGGAAAGAGGCGTTCTCAGTTCGTGACTTGTATCGGCAGAAAGCTGCTTAAGCTGAGCCATGGATTCGTCATACTGGTTCAGAAGGTCGTTTACGTTATTGCGCAGTTCCACTAGTACTGGTTGCTCCCCGAGAAAAGGGATTCGAACATGGTCTTCTTTCTTTCGCTGTTTATGTAAACTGATAGCTACCTTTCGGAGGGGGATCATAAAACGGAGCTCCATATGCCAATAACAAAAAAGAAAAGTAAGAATTACAATTGTTACGGCCCAGAACAAGTGCGCAATGATAATTTTCCCGGTCTTATAGGACCAGATGCCAGCTACAATAGAGACAAAAATAACAAGCATGGCAAAAAGGGACAACCTGACTAACTTCAGATTGCCCCCCCGTCTTGTTATAACATTATAAGAGAATCTCTTCAGTAGTTTGAGTAGTTTGCGAGGTCGCAAAGCTTATCACTGGCGCATTGTTGGCGCCCGTTTAACTGCACTCGGGGCAACTAACTTTATACCCTACTCCTCGTACGGTTACTACAATTGTGTCCAAACCGTATTCGCGAAGCTTGTCTCGCAAATATTTAATATGGACATCCACTACGTTGCTCGTTCCATCATATTCTTTTTGCCAAACTTGAGAAATAATCTTTTCCCTGGTAAAAACCTGATTTTCATGACGCAAAAGAAGATCCAAGATATCGAACTCTCTTCTTCTCAGTGGTAAAACATCATTTTCTACTCGGCATTCCCGAGCAACAGGATCCATTGTGAGAGGTCCACAGTGAAGTAAATGATGTTGTAGGTCTACATTCCGTCTTAACAACGTTCTAACACGTGCAAGTAGCTCGCGGAAATCAAAAGGTTTTACAAGAAAATCATCTGCACCTTTATTGAGGCCTTCCACTTTATCGTCTACGCTGTCTTTGGCTGTCAAAATAATGATAGGTGTAACTACTCCGTCGGCCCGAAGTCTGTCAAGTACTTCTAGACCGCTAATTCCTGGCAACATAAGGTCCAGAATAATACATTCACATTCTGGATTCTTTGCCTTCTCCAGGCCCTCTTCTCCTGTATAAGCTCGCTCCACAGAGTACCCACTCTCTGCAAAGCCTTCGGCGAGAACCTGGACAAGATCCTTATTATCTTCGATAATAAGCAACGACATGTCTATCCCCCCCCCGCTCCTAGATTTTTGCAATTTACGTTAACTCTTTATTATTTAACCATATCTTTAAAACCATGTCGAGTGCAGAATTAGATATTCTATAAAATTCTGTATTTTTGCCGAGGGTATTTTTCTACGGAATGGGCAATTGTCAGAATCTTATCATCGTGATAATATTGCTAAGACCCTTTACTAGGATATACAGGTAGATGTATTTCTTGGTTTCGGGATTTTAGCCTATGAGGTGAGTTATATGCTAGAGAAAGAGCAGAAACAGCAGATCATTGAGGAATTTCGTACACACAGTGCTGATACTGGGTCTCCTGAGGTTCAGGTTGCAATGTTAACCACTCGCATTAGAGAACTGACGGAACACATGAAAAAGCATACGAATGACTTCCATTCAAGACGGGGGCTTCTTAAGATGGTTGGTAAGCGGCGTAAGCTTCTTCGCTATCTGAGAGACAAAGATTTTAACAGATACAAAGAGCTGATTGAGCGACTTGGGCTTCGTCACTAATCGAGTGAAGATTAGATCTTTTTTTCTTAAAAAAGAATGAAAGTTTTGTGCGAGAGCGGCTGTTGGCTCTCGCACTTTTTTTGCTCAATGTGTTATTCTTATCCAGTGAATTTCGAAGAGGTAGAAAATAGAGGAGGAACAACGTATGGAAAAGAAATTTTCAATCGAGATCGGAGGTCAGCTTATGACCTTTGAGATGGGGAAAGTGGCTAAACAAGCGAATGGAGCTGTTGTAGCCCAAGTTGGAGATACAGTAGTTTTAACAACTGCCTGTATCAACGATACCCCGAGAACGGGAATAGATTTTTTCCCATTAGTGGTGGATTTTGAGGAACGTTATTATTCGGCCGGGAAAATTCCAGGTGGGTTTATTAAAAGAGAAGGACGTCCTACTGAAACGGCTATATTGAGTGCTAGAGTTGTGGATAGGTCCATCCGATCCCTCTTTGATGAAAATCTGAGATACGAAGTTCAGGTTGTGGCTACGGTTCTATCTGTAGATCAGTTGAACCCGCCGAGTGTGTTGGCCATTAACGCAGCTTCTGCAGCCCTTATGATTTCTGAGATCCCTTGGGGAGGCCCTATTGGCGCGGTGCGAATCGGGTATATAGATGATCAGCTTGTAGTGAATCCGACAGAAGAAATGATGGCAAATTCTAAACTGGATTTGCTTGTTTCTGGTCATAAAGATGGTATTACAATGGTGGAGGCTGGAGCTAATGAAGTATCGGAAGAACTTCTTGTAGATGCTTTGGATCTGGCCCATGCAGAGATAAAAAAGATAGTGGCGCTGCAGGAAGAGATGCGGAAAGAGATGGGGAAAGAAAAGGTAGAAATACCAGCCCCAGAGGTATTGCCAGATATAGATCAATGGCTCCATGAATCAATGCAGCAAAGTGTCTATGAAGCGGTGTGTATTCATAAGAAGAAACCCCGGGCAGATAGGATTCAGTCTATTAAAGATACAGCAATAGACCGTTTTGCAGAAACCTATCCTGAATCTGAAGGGTACATTAGCGCTGCGGTTGATGAGATGGTTAAAAAGACTATGCGAGCCCGTATTCTAGACGAACATGTACGAGTCGATGGGCGAGCAATGAACCAAATTCGTCCCATCACATGTGAAGTGGACGTATTGCCACGGGTACACGGCTCAGCTTTATTTACTCGAGGTGAGACTCAAGCGCTTGTTGTTGCCACTCTTGGTATGATGGGTGTTGATGATCAGATTTTGGACGGCCTTAAACAGGATGAGCCAAATAAACGCTTCATTCTTCACTATAATTTCCCTCCTTACTCTGTTGGTGAAGTTCGCCCCATGAGGGGGCCGGGACGAAGAGAGATTGGTCATGGAGCGTTGGCAGAACGAGCGTTGCGCCCCATGATTCCAGATGAAGTAGATTTCCCTTATGTCGTTAGAATAGTATCTGATATTCTCGAATCCAATGGTTCCAGCTCTCAGGCCTCGATTTGTGGTGGAAGTCTGGCCCTTATGGCAGCCGGAGTTCCAATAAAAAAGCACGTGGCTGGAATAGCTATGGGGCTTATCAAAGAGGGAGAAAAAGTAGAAATCCTTACGGATATTCAAGGTCTGGAAGATCATTATGGAGATATGGATTTTAAAGTTGCTGGAACTCGAGACGGTGTTACTGCCCTGCAAATGGATAATAAGGCTGGAGGTATTACGCGAGATATCCTTAAGAAAGCTTTGAATCAGGCCCAAGAAGGTCGAATGACTATCCTCAATATTATGGGATCGGCCATTTCCCAGCCTACGGAACTTTCTCCGTATGCTCCTCGAATTTACGTTACTCATATTGATCCTGAAAAGATACGAGATGTTATTGGGCCAGGTGGTAAGATGATTCGCAGCATTACGCAAGAATCTGGTGCGAAAATTAATATAGAAGATTCAGGGGAAGTTTATATAGCGAGTACGACCAGCGAAGGGGTAGAAAAAGCTCTTGCTATGATCAGGGGGCTAACGAAGGAGTTAGAGCCAGGAGAGATATATCTCGGGAAGGTAACCAGAATAATGAATTTTGGTGCTTTCGTAGAGTGCCTCCCTGGAAAAGAGGGGCTTTTGCATATAAGCGAGATAAGCCCTCATCGTGTAGGGAAAGTAGAGGATGTCTTCTCTGTGGGGGATGCTGTTCTTGTCATGGTAAAGGAAATAGATGATATGGGACGGACGAATTTGACTCGTAAAAAACTTTTTGACCAAGAAGATCGGGTGGTAAAAGAAGGATTCGCCTCCTCTTTAAACGAAGAAAAAACACGAGAAACTCTTATTGCTTCTCAGGTGGCGGCTGCCGCTGCCACTCGTCCCACAAGCACTGGGCGCCGTACCGGTGGGTATGATCGCAGTGGAAAAGAAAGAGGGGGGCAGGATCGCCGCTCTCAGGGAGGCCCTCGCCGATGAGACGAGTTTCGGTAAAAATTGTCCGGCAAAGTAAGGACATCCCTTTACCGGAATACGGGACCCCTTATTCATCAGGAGTGGATCTTAGGGCTTCAGAAGAGTTGGTGCTACAGCCAGGAGGATGGGGAAGCGTAGGGACTGGACTGTACATAGAGTTACCTGAAGGCTATGAGGCTCAGGTGAGACCTCGTAGTGGTTTAGCTTTACGCTCGGGCGTCACTGTGCTTAATGCTCCAGGCACTATTGATAGCGATTATCGTGGAGAGATACGGGTTATTTTGATTAACCACGGTGAGTCTCCTTACCACGTAAAACCAGGAGATAGAATAGCTCAGATGGTTCTAGCTTCCGTGGCGCAGCTAGAATGGGAAGAAGTTTCCAATCTCTCTCTTTCACAGCGGGGAGAGAGCGGTTTTGGAAGTACTGGAATGAATTGATGCTGGTTGACATTCTGGCGCAGAGGTAGTATAAATCTCGCCAAATAGGCATATCTGAATATCTACGGCAATGAAGGGAAGAGTAGTTTAAGTTCAAGCTGAACAGAGAGGAGAGGTTATAGGCTGAAAGCCTCTTCCAGCGGACTTTTACGAAAACCATCCTGGAGTCGGCATCGAAGCCTTTAAAGGATAAGGTGCAGGGGAGTGCCCCTTATAGCGCAAAGAGGGCCAACTTTTAATAAAAAGTTGGAACTGGAGTGGAACCGCGATCAAGCCCACATCGTCTCCAGAAAGAGCGATGTGGGCTTAATTATTTTCAGCAGGGAGGTATTCAGATGTTTGAATTGAAAGGGCCAGATGCCAAGGAATTGTCTCTGGAAGAAGGAAAGGTTCTAGACGTTTTAAAGAAGTGGGGTGCCCATAAAGGGGCAGTGGCAGCCAAGCTGAATGGTCAGCTTCTAGATCTATCGGCAGATATTCATGAGAGCGGAACGCTTGAAGTTGTTGATGAAAAGAGCGAGGAAGGGTTAGAAATTCTTCGCCACTCAACAGCGCACTTAATGGCACAGACCTTCCAGACTCTTTATCCTGAGAGTCGTTTTGGGATAGGGCCTTCTATTAAAGATGGCTTTTATTACGATATGGAACTGCCGGAAACTATATCGGAAGAAGATCTTCCAAAAGTAGAAAAGGAGATGCATCGCTTAGCGAAGCGAGCTTTTCCTCTTGAAAGGGTTGAGCTTTCTAAAGAAGAGGCTATAGAGTTTTTTAAGAAGCGCAATGAGATCTATAAGGTAGAGCTTATAGAAGAGATAGATGCTCCTACAGTAAGTCTCTATAAGCAGGGAGATTATGTAGACTTATGTCGTGGCCCTCATATCCCCAATACATCCTGGATAAAACACTTTAAACTTCTTTCAGTGGCAGGGGCATATTGGAGGGGCGACGAGAAAAACATAATGTTAACTCGTGTCTACGGAACTGCGTTTGCTGATGAAGAGTCGTTGGAAGCGTATATTACAAAAATTGAAGAAGCTAAAAACAGGGATCATCGGAAAATAGGGAAGGAACTTGATCTGTTTAGTATTCAGCCTGAAGGGCCTGGCTTTCCCTTTTTCCACCCCAAGGGTATGGTGATTCTCAATAAATTGACGGAATTCTGGCGGCAGGTGCACGAAAGAAACGGATATTGCGAGATCAGAACGCCCCTTATACTTGACCGCAGCCTTTGGATCCGCTCTGGGCACTGGGATCACTATCGAGATAATATGTATTTCACAGAGATTGATGAGATGCCTTTTGCTATTAAACCTATGAATTGTCCTGGTGGAATTCTTATTTATAAAAACCAGATCCGAAGCTATAGGGATCTCCCGTTGCGTATGGCGGAGCTTGGCACAGTACATAGACATGAGCGATCAGGAGTGTTGCATGGGTTAATGAGGGTTCGATGCTTTACCCAAGATGATGCTCATCTTTACTGTACGCCAGATCAAGTTAAAGATGAAATAAAGGGCATTATGAGATTATGTCAGTATATTTACAGAGACGTTTTTGGTTTTAAGTATACAATGGAACTTTCCACCCGGCCGGAGAATTCCATGGGATCAGAGGAACAGTGGCGTGTAGCAGAAGGGGCGTTGCAAGAGGCGCTAGAGGAAACTAATATGGACTATCATATAAACCCTGGAGATGGGGCTTTTTATGGGCCGAAGATAGATTTTCATCTTGAGGATTGTATTGGTCGGACCTGGCAATGTGGAACGATTCAGCTTGACTTCCAGATGCCTGAGAAATTCGACCTATCTTACGTAGGCGCTGATGGAAAAGAGCACCGTCCGGTAATGCTTCATCGGACTATTTTAGGAAGTTTGGAGAGATTCTTTGGCATACTTATAGAACAATATGCCGGCGCTTTCCCCTATTGGTTGGCCCCAGTGCAGGTGAAATTACTTTCTATTTCTGAAGATTTCTTGGGATATGCCAAGGAAGTGCAGGAGCAATTAGCAAATAAAGGTATTCGAGTGGAAGTAGATAGCCGAGATGAGAAGTTAGGAAAGAAAATTCGTGACGCTCAAATGCAGAAGATTCCCTATATGGTAGTCCTTGGGGAAAAGGAGATGTCAAATAGAGAAGTGGCTCCTCGAGAGAGGAGTAAAGGAGATCTCGGTGCCATGTCTATAGAAAAGTTCTTAAATATATTACTTAAAGAGGAGTTTAACCCTCTTGTTTGTAGGTAATTGCTATATTTAGAAGACTGTGATATAGTTCTCTCTATCAAACAAAGTAGAGGCCACCCTCTCACCTGGTGACGCGAATAGCTGTTGCCTGGTTAGACTGTAAAAGATTTGTGTGCGTACAGTATGAGGGCCGGTGGTTTTCCATCGGCCCTTTTTTATATTTATCACGGAGGTGAAAGGTTATAGCCAAGAGAGAAGAAGGGGAACCCCGCGTCAATGAGGAAATTACCGCGAGGGAAGTTCTGCTGATCGATGAAAACGGAGTAAAAATAGGTGTAACTGCTGTAGAAGAAGCTTTACGAATGGCTGAAGAAAGAGGGCTGGACCTTGTAGAGGTTGCTCCTCAGGCTAAAGTGCCTGTATGTCGCATTCTTGACTACGGTAAATATCGTTATCAGCAGCAGAAAAAAGAAAAGGATGCAAGGAAAAAACAAAAGGGCCAGACCTTGAAAGAGATGAAGATGCGCCCGAAAATTGATGAGCACGATTATGATTTTAAGGTTCGGGCTGTGCAGAATTTCTTGAAGAATGGGCATCGAGTAAAGGTCTCTGTCTTCTTCCGTGGTCGTGAGATGGCTTTCCTTGACAAGGGGCGGGAGGTTTTGGAGAGAGTGATTCGCGATTGCGAAGGCTTGGGGAAACATGAAGGCGAACCTCGAATGGAAGGCCGCTATATGAGGATAATGATTACTCCTGCAGGGCCGGTAAAGCCCAAGGAAGGGAGTAATAAACAGCCGAAAAAAGACCAGAACAATCAAAACACCGATAATCCGAACCAGGGTTCTTCCTCTGGAAAAACTGAATAAACGTTGGAGGATTATATTTCTTTATTGGAAGGGGGTATTTATTATGCCTAAATTGAAATCCCATTCTGGTGCGAAAAAAAGATTTGCAGCTACAGGTACTGGAAAGTTTGCTTATAGGAAAAATGGAAGAGGGCACCTTTTGACAGGGAAGAGCAGAAGCAGAATTCGTCGTCTTCGTAAGGCTGGATATGTTTCTGATGCATTGACTACAGATATGAAACGGCTGCTTCCTTATAGCTAGGGGCAAGATGCATTCATAGATTTTAAAACTTTTAATAGATAGATTGAAAGAGGTGACATGCTATGCCTCGTGTTAAGGGTGGTAGCACAAGCAATAAGAAAAGAAAGAAACTTTTTGCCATTACAAAAGGATATTGGGGCAGAAAGAAAAATGTTTACAGAAGAGCACGAGAAGCTTTCCTTCATTCCCTTTCGAGGGCTTATGATGATCGTAAGATTAAGAAAAGAGAGTTTCGTCGTTTGTGGATTACTCGTATTAATGCTGCGGCACGTGCTCAGGGGATGTCATATAGCACCCTGATGAATGGGCTTAAGAAAGCCGGCATCTCTATCAATAGGAAGATGCTTTCTGAGTTGGCTATTAACGACATGCCAGCCTTTGTAAGATTGGTGGAGCAGGCTAGAGACGCTTTGGGGCTGTAATTTTGAAAACCTATAGTTCTCTCAGAGTAGAGAGGACCATTGTTGGAGGGTTCCTATCGCTAGTCGTGGTAGGAACCTTCCTTATATGGACCCTCAATATGGCGTGGGGGAAGCCTATAGCTTTTGTTGATGCTCTTTTTACGGCGACATCTGCTTTGTGTGTTACTGGGCTTTCTGTTGTGAATACTGGGCAGGACCTTTGTTTAGCCTCTCAGTGGGTTGTTTTGGCTCTGATACAACTTGGGGGGTTAGGGGTTATGACTGCCGCTACAGCTCTTCTTTTGCTGCTGCGGCAAAAGATAGGGATCCGTCAACGGCTCCTTTTTGCTGGAGGATTAGGTTTGGATACTCCCGCCGGAGCAGTTCGCCTTTTGATGAAAATACTTAAAATGACAATTCTCATAGAGGGGCTGTGCTGCATCCCTCTCTTTATTGCTTTTGTTAAAGACTATTCCCCAGTCCGAGCACTGTACCTCGCTATTTTTCACAGTATAAGTGCTTTCTGTAACGCAGGCTTTTCTCTTTTCTCCAACAGTTTGGAGGGGTATGCCAATACGTTTTGGGTTCCGGCGACTATTATGTTTCTTATTGTTTCTGGTGGTGCAGGATTCCTTGTGTTATCTGGAGTTTGGCGATACACCACTCGGGGTGAAAGTTTAGCTCCTCATTGCCGTTTTGTTTTGGTTGTTACGGCAGGATTGATAACTGTTGGCACGACTCTTTTCCTTATTTCAGACTGGGATGGTGCGTTTCAAGGGATGTCTCCTATTTTGAAAATTTGGAACGCTCTTTTCCAAAGTATTACTCCTCGTACAGCGGGATTTGATGCAATTAATCAAGCGCAATTTTCTTCTTTGGGGTTATTTATAACGTGCTTGCTGATGATTATAGGAGCATCTCCTGGATCTACTGGTGGTGGCATAAAAACGACAACGTTTGGCTTGCTTATGGTATCCACCTTCACAGAGTTGCGAGGAAAAAAACATGTTGTTCTGTGGAATAGAGCTGTTCCTATGGACAATATACGGCGGGCACTAACGCTTACGGTCCTTTATTTCGGTACAGTTTTGATGAGTTTAATTGCTCTATCTATAACAGAATCAGTTCCTTTCCATACCCTTATTTTTGAAGCTTTTTCCGCTATGGGGACAGTGGGCCTTTCGTTGGGTATCACTTCTTCCCTTTCTTCTATAGGTAAAATGATCCTTGTCTTGTTGATGTTCTGGGGGAGGGTTGGTATCCTTACATTCATGTATGGCATAGTGAGTCATGAGACAAGAGATAATGTAAACTATGCTACAACGAATATACCGATAGGCTAGGAGGCTTGTTATGGCCGAAGAGCGAAAAATGATATTAGTAGTTGGTTTGGGGCGTTTTGGGTTTTCTCTCTGCGAGAAACTGGCAGCATTGAATCAATATGTTGTAGGTGTTGATGCAAACCCTCTAAAGGTAGAAGAAGTGGCGGATATTATAGATTTAGCAGCTCAGTTGGATGCTACCGATGAAGACGCTCTTATAAAAGTAGGTGCTAAAGAGGCGGATATAGCAGTGATTACTATTGGAGAGAATGTGGAGGCTAGTATTTTGGCTACTACAATTATTAAAGGGTTTAATATCCCTCTCGTTGTAGCACGAGCCCAGACGGCTCTCCATGCAAGGGTGCTTTCCCGTGTTGGAGCCCATAGAGTCATATTTCCCGAGAGAGATATGGGGCAACGGGTAGCGGAACAGTTTGTTCATCCTTGGTTGACGAGTTTTTCTCAACTTCCCGGTGGGGACTATCTTGTGGGTGAAATTACGCCGCTTGCTGAGATGATAGGTAAGACCTTGGCAGAACAAGAATTTAGGAAAAAGTATAATGCAATGGTGTTGCTTTTCGATAGGAAGGGGTCAAGATTCCTTCCTTCTGCCGATACAGTTGTTGAAAAGGATGACCGACTTTTGATAGCCGGTAAAAAGAAAGACCTGGATATACTGCTTGAAATTATTCAGGAAGAACGAAAAAGGGAGGGTAATGGGGCGTGAGTGAAATATACGATGACATTCAAAAGTGTAGAAAAGATTTCCTCGACCAGCTTAGACAGGCTCGAACGGCAGATGAGATACAGCAGATAAAGGTTCACTTCCTCGGTAAAAAAGGGAAAGTCACTGCTCTGTTGAAGACTCTTGGTTCGTTGCCTCCCGAGAAAAGGCCAGAAGTAGGACAGCTCGTCAATAAACTTAGAGATGAGTTGGAAGAAAATCTGGAATCGAGTAAGGTCTCTCTGGAAAAACGAGAAGCAGAGATTGCTGAAATGCAAGATCAGATAGATGTAACACTTCCTTCTCGAGGACGTTTATGGGGAAGCTTCCATCCAGTAGTTCAGGTTACTATGGATGTAATTAACATTCTTTCTGGTTTAGGGTTTTCAGTGGCTCTTGGTCCAGAGATAGAAGATGATTTTCATAATTTCGAGGCTCTGAACATTCCTTCTTATCACCCCGCTCGAGATATGCAGGATACGTTTTATTTTGATGACAAGCACTTGCTTCGTACCCATACGTCTCCTGTGCAGGTTCGTTCCATGCTGAAATATGGAGCTCCACTGCGGATTATTTGCCCGGGGAAAGTATATCGTCGCGATAGTGACCCGACCCATTCTCCTATGTTCCATCAAGTAGAAGGACTTTTAGTAGACCGCGATGTCTCTATTGCAGACTTGAAAGGATGTCTAGAAGTTCTCATACGTAGTATTTTCGGCAGACCGTTGGCTGCGCGTTACCGGGCAAGTTATTTCCCCTTTACCGAGCCTTCTCTTGAACTAGACATAGAATGTATAGAGTGTTCTGGGAAAAATCCTCATTGTCGAATTTGTAAGGGAACTGGGTGGTTGGAAATTGGCGGACTTGGAATGATTCATCCTAACGTATTGAAAGCTGGCGGAATAGATCCATCAGTTTATAGTGGATTTGCTTGGGGAATGGGGCTTGATCGTATAGCTTTATTGAAGTACAAATTAACGGACCTCCGCGTACTTTTTGAAGGGAATGTTCCCTATCTTCTTTCCGGGAGGAATAAATCATGTTAATGTCCTGGAATTGGTTAAATAGTCTTGTTTCTATTCCTGCTTCATTAAAAGATGTAGCAGAAAAACTTACGGTAACTGGCTGTGAGATAGAAGGTATTACCTATCCCTGTGAAGAATTATCTGGAGTATGGGTTGCGAAAATTATATCCCTTAAACCTCATCCGAATAAAAGCTCTCTTTTTGTAGTTCAGTTGGATTATGGAAAAGGTGAAGCCTATTGTGTAACGGCTGCTACCAATCTTAAGGAGGGAGATTTGATTCCTTATGCTCCTCCGCAGGCAGTACTTGCCGACGGGACAGTATTGTCTGAGCGAGATTTTGATGGGGTAGTGAGCCAGGGAATGATGCTTTCTGCCGAAGAAATTGGATTACCTGATATTGCTGATGAATTTGGCATTTTACGTTTGCCAGACGATGCTCCTGTAGGCGCAGACCTGAAAAAATATCTTCGATTAGACGATGCGGTCTTAGATGTTTCTGTAACGCCTAATCGAGGGGATTTACTCAGTGCACTTGGTATAGCTAGAGAAATTTATGCTCTTTTCCCCGATGCCGTAGGAAGAAAAAATATGAAAAATCGTCCCGATGAAGGACAACTTTGGCCGATGGATTTTCGTACACCTACTCTTAAGGACGGAGGGTGTCGCCGCTATCTTCTGGGGCTCGCTACAGATGTGAAAATAGGGCCGTCTCCACTGCCTATACGGATCCTTCTCTCTCTCATGGGGATGCGTCCGATCTCGAATGTTGTGGATGCGACTAATTTAGTAATGCTTCTTATGGGGCAACCTCTCCATGCTTTTGATTTAGACCGTTTGCCTGAACGGGAAATAACGGTGCGATCCGCGAAGGACGGAGAGCATATGACAACTCTTGATGGGAAAGAGCGAGTGCTTGACTCGTTAGACCTCCTCATTACGAGTAACGGTGTCCCTATTGCTCTTGCTGGAGTCATGGGAGGAGAAAGCACTGAAATTTGTGATACTACCAAAAACGTGGTTATAGAAAGTGCCAGTTTTGATCCTGTTCGGGTCAGTCGAACATCTCGCCGCTTAGGGTTGAATAGCGAAGCGTCGTTCCGGTATGCTAGAGGAGTAGATCCAGAGCTTGTCTACCCAGCTATGGCTTGTGTTTTGTCTCTTCTAAAGGAGTGGGGAGCTGCTCATACAGAATGGAATGTGCTGTCGGCAATCAATGATATTCCAGCAAGCAGGGATGTCGCTTTAACGAGAGAGAAACTGCAAAGAATTTTGCTCTGGGATGATTTGGAAGAATCTTCTCGCATTCTTAATCGCTTGGGTTTTATAGAGAAAGAGAAGAAGGATAATATAAGAAAGTTTCAGGTCCCTTCGTATCGGCCTGATGTCTCCATAGAGGAAGATCTTGTGGAGGAAGTAGCTCGAATTCGGGGCTACAATGATATGCCGAGTCGTCTCCCTCGCAATATGAGTAGCCGGGGTGATCATGGCGCTTTAATGGAACTTCGGTCTCATCTACGACAGATAGCTTTAGCTCGTGGGTATGTGGAAGTCATAACATATAGTTTCCTTCCTCCATCCTATACCAAGTTTTTCTGTCTTCCAGAAGACGATAGAAGGGCTTATCTTTCTGCGCTCTCTAATCCTTTGAGCACAGAATTATCTGTTATGAGAACTTTTATGATACCTGGTCTCTTAAATGCGCTTGCTTCATCGTTACGTACCGGCTGGAGAGAGGCAGTGCGTATTTTTGAACAAGGACGGGTCTTCTTGCAAGATGCTGAAGCTGAGAGTGGCATAAAAGAAGAAGAACACATTGCCGGCCTCGTTTACCCTGGTCGAGATATAAGAAAAATTCACAAAGATAGTGATTTGGAAGATTTCCTTTCAGTTAAGGGAGATGTGGAGGCCATTATATCTAGTCGGGGGTACGCATGCCGTTTTATTCCTGGAACAGAGCCTTTTGGCCATTGTGGTCAGACGGCCCATGTTTTCGTTAATGGGAATAGAGTGGGATATTTGCTACGTCTTAAGCCTTCTCTGGAAAGAGAGCTCGATCTGGGATCTCCCATCTATGTCTTTGAGTTGGCGTTAGAGCCTCTTTTGACGGAACGCCAGCCTGTTTTTGTTGAAAATCCGCCTTATCCGGCGGTACATCGCGATATTTCTCTTATTGTCTCTCAGGAGAAATTAGCGGGTGATGTGGAAATGGAGATACGCAAGGCGGCAGGGGAACTATTATGGAACCTTCGACTCTTTGATGTTTATGTAGGGAAGGGTATCCCGGAAGGGACACGAAGTTTGGCTTTTTCTTTAGCCTACCGTAATCCAGCTCGTACCCTCAGTGATGAAGAAGTGGATGCTGTACATAATAAAGTTAGAGAAGAAATGGTTGTACAAGGCTATACCCTTCGATAATTTTGCAGAGAGAGGAATGGGGGTTATAGAATGGTAACGCTTAATTCCATAGAACAATTGGCTGGAAAGTTAGCAGAGTTTATTATTAAGCTTAAAGATGAGAATGAGCAGCTGAAGAAAGAAGCATCTCTGCTTCGAAATAAGGTTTCTGAAAAAGAATTAGAGCATATTAGGGAAACGAAAGAATTTCAGCGTAACATAGAATTGCTGGAACGAGAAAAAATGGCTCTTCAAAAAGATAAAGCGCAACTGGACAGTCAGGTCAAGAGCGTTTACGATAAGCTCAACGCTCTTCTTCCAGAAGAGTTGGAATCAGGGCGTAATTCTTAGTGGAGGAGTTGGATCCTTTGTCTATCCCTTTACGGGACGTAACTCTCAAAATAGGGAAACGGCAATATAATCTAAAGACAGCGCTTGATGAAGAAACGTATCGTCGGGTTCTCTCCTTGCTGAATGAAGCTGCCAATACTATAGGAACGGAGGTTGCCCAGGAGCATCTTTTGCTTCTGGTCAGCCTTCATCTTGCTTATTGTCTCGACTGCGTGGGAGTGTCTTTGCAGGAAGTTCTTCGAGAGGCTGAAGGAGACTCGGTTTCGTCATGAGCTTTGCTTTAGGTGTAGACGTCGCTGTTGCCATATTAATAGTGTTCTTTTGTCTTCGCGGGCTGTTTCGAGGTCTTTCAGGAGAGTTTTTTTCTCTTCTCGGGACAGTAGGCGGAGTTGTTTTGGCTTGGCGTTTTGCCCCAAGTGTAGCTACGTGGTATCTGACTAAATGGCCTGGAAATCATTCTATAGTAATGATTCTTGCCATGGTGTTGTTTTTTCTTGTAGCAGTAGTGGCTAGTACTGTCCTTTGCCGTATTGTTCAGGCTTTCCTCCGCTGGACGGCCCTTTCTTTTGTGGATCGTATATTAGGCTCTATTGCCGGAGCTTTAAAAGCCATAGTTTTGGTCATGTTTCTCTATGCTATCCTTCTAGCTTTGTCCCCGTTCTTTTCTCTCCAATGGATGGAAAAAAGTATTTCTATGCGAGTTGCTTCTTCTGCTTGGCCGTATATCTATTCATTTTTTGAAGGAAGGAGCAACATGGAATATCATATGCAATATATTACAGGAGGGGAAAAACTCCCACATGAAAGTTCATAAGGACGTATGGCGCCTTCTCGAAATGGATAAGGTCCTTTCAATTTTTGCCTCAAATGTACGAAGTAATTTAGGACTCCAGACTCTAGCTCATTTGGCTCCTAGCGAGAATCTTGAAAATCTTTACCAACGACAAGAGCTCTTACGAGCGTATAGAGATTATGTAGACCGTAGCGGGGATTTCCCTTGGACACAAAATGTAGATAGCGTTGAAGATCTTCTCTTATCGGCACGAAAAACGGGGCTTCTTTTGGGGAGAGAGCTTCTTTCCGTTCGTACTCTTTTGCTTCTTGCAGAAAAAATAAAGGCAGCTCTTAGTTCTATTAAAGAAGAAGTTCCACCGTTTGGGGTGCTTTTGCGTAAAATTCGTGACTTTTCGCAGGAAATGAAGGCTCTTTCTGTTTTAGATGAGGATGGTAACCTTTTTGATTCAGCCTCACCGGATCTGTCTAGAATTAGGAAGAGTGAAGATTCTGTGCGGCAAACTATCCGCGCCCGCGCTCAGTCGATATTTTCAAATCCTCGGTTTAATTCTATGTTGCAGGAAAAGATTTTATCCTATCGTCAAAACCGCTTTACGGTTCTTGTTCGACAGGAGTTTGCTTCCCGATTCCCTGGAACTATTGTTGATCGTTCAGGATCAGGTAATTCAGTGTACATGGAACCTCGAAGTATGGCGGATCTGAACAGCCGCCTCGTTCTTCTTCTTCGAGACGAAGAAGAAGAGAAGCGAAGAATTCTTAGCGAGATCACAGCCCAGGTTCTTTCACGTGAGCGGGCTATTTTAGATGCAGAGAAGGTTCTTGGCCAAATAGATTTACTTTATGCTGTAACAACTGTTATGGACAAAAAAAAATGGAAGTTACCCTTATTGGCCGAGAAACCTCTTTTTGCTTTCCATTCATTGCTCCACCCCCTTTTAGGCGAGCATGGCGTTCCTCTTTCTATAGAATGCGGTCGGGATTTTCGCATATTAGTAGTTACTGGCCCTAATACAGGTGGGAAAACAGTGACTTTAAAGGCTGTAGGTGTTGGTACTATTCTTGCATGGTGCGGGTTGCCCATACCTGCCGAGGAAGGTTCTTTTGTGGGGAACCTCAATGCCGTATATGCTGATATTGGCGATGAACAGAGTATTGAACAAAACTTATCGACCTTTAGTTCCCATTTAAAAAATATAATCCATATTATCGAGGAAGCTGATAGTCATTCTCTTGTGTTGCTTGATGAGTTGGGGGCTGGGACCGATCCTCAGGAAGGGGCAGCTTTAGGAGTAGCATTACTTGACACAATGCGAGAAAAGAAGTGTGTAACCCTGGCGACGACTCACCACAACCCTATTAAAAGATATGCTTTAACGACGCAATATGTAGAAACGGCTAGTATGGAGTTTGATGCTGAGACTCTCGCTCCCACCTACCGCTTGTTAATGGGTATTCCCGGTCGAAGTAACGCCTTATATATTGCTGAACGGTATGGTATGCCTGTCGATGTCCTCGCGAAAGCTCGATTGGCTCTTAAAGAACAAGAAGTTTCGGTGGAAGATATTATAACAGATCTACAAGAACGAAAAGCTCATTTGGACACCGAACAGAAACAGATAGAGAAAGCCCGACAGGAGCTTGCGGTACGACGGGAAAAATTTCAGGAAAAAGAAGCTTGTTTTGAGCGACAGAAGGAACAAATTCTTTCGCAGGCTGAACAAAAGGCTACTTCTATATTGGTCGCAGCTGAAGAAGAGTCGCGACGTATGCTTCGGGCTCTTGATGAATCGGCCAAGTCTGCTGTGCAACGAGCATTGCACCCTAAACGAGAAAAAATTAGGGAGAAGAGAAAAGAGCTGGAGAAAAGAGAGGAGAAGAGGGCGCTTTTAAAGATGAAAAGTGAAGGGTTTCATCCCGAAGTTGGGGATACAGTAAAAATATCAGGAACAGATATTACTGGTACAATTGTTACTCTAAAAGGGAAAAAAGCTGAGGTTTTGGCAGGGGCCATTCGCATGGAAGTTCCTATAAGCACTTTAACTCGTGCCTCTAAACCAGCGAGGGAAGCCATGTTGCCTCCTTCCCCGAAGATAGTAAGGCCGGAAGGAGTACCAAACTCCCTTATGGTTCGTGGCATGACTGTAGATGAAGCAATGCCCCTCGTGGAAAGGTATTTGGACCAGGCCATGAGAGCGGGGTACGGGAGCGTGGAAATTATCCATGGCCGAGGAGAAGGAATTTTACGTCGGGAAGTACATACCCTTTGTGCCCATCTTAGTTATGTAGAAAATTATCGACTGGGGGGACCTGGCGAAGGCGGGTATGGGGTAACCATTATCACCTTTAAAAAATAGATACGTATTTGCATATAATAAAGAACGATCTGATACGTGGAAGTTGCGCGATTACCTGGTACGTGGTAATATTCTCGGCGTTCATTATGTGCCTGTAGCTCAGCGGATAGAGTATTGGCCTCCGGAGCCAAGGGTCTGGGGTTCGAATCCCCACAGGCACGCCATTGTAAATATAGAGCCGGGTTGTCGAGAAGGCAACTCGGCTCTTTTTATTGTATGTTATTGAAAGGATCTGATGATTTGAACGTCTTAACTTTTTCTGCTGCATTGCTGGTCTTTTCTGTTTTAGGTCTTGGGATTGCAGTTTCTAAAAAAGTAGGGAATGTTTCAGATTATACAGTGGCTGGGAAAAAAGCGGGTGTTTCAGGAGTTGTAGGGGTGATTATGGGGGCCTTAATGGGAGGAGCTTCTACTGTAGGTACAGTTCAAATGGCCTACAAATATGGTCTTTCTGCTTGGTGGTTTACACTTGGAGGCGGTGTAGGATGTATTATCCTTGGTCTAGGCTTCGCTTCCCGCCTGCGTGAGGCAAATGTAACGACAATCCCAGGTTTTTTGAAGAAAAACTACGGAATGTCTGTAAGCATTGTTTCCATGATTGCATCTTCCTTAGGCACTTATATTGCTATTGTTGCCCAGTTTCTTTCTGGAGTCGCCTTGCTGCAGAGTATCCTCCCTTTATCGCCATTTGTTTCATCGATGATAGTGGTATTTTTTGTTTTAGGCTTTCTCTATCTCGGGGGATTAAAGAGCTATAGCCTTATTGGCAAGGTGAAGATCATAATGCTTTTTCTTACTTTGGGATCGTCAGCAGCTTTGATTTTTATTCAAGGTGCTACGCCTCTTTGCCTGATAAAGAGCATGCCTTCGTCTCCCTTTTTCAATTTTTTCGGCGCAGGGATTTCGAAGGGGATTGGTGCCTTTTTTTCCATGATTGTCGGTGTTTTTTGCACGCAAATTTATCTCCAGGGAATTTTTGCTGCATCTGATCCTCAAGTAGCTCGTAGAGGGGCATTGCTTGCCGGCGTATTAATTCCACCTTTAGGTTTGATGGGGGTTTACATTGGCCTCTATATGCGAAGTATTGGAGGTAGTATAGACCCAGCTCACGCGTTGCCCATCTTTATTCGTCTTCATTTCCCACCTGTTGTTGGAGGCGTTTTTTTAGCTGGGATTTTTATTACAGTTGTCGGAGCTGCAGCAGGTCTCTCTTTTGGCGTCGCCACTAATTTAGTACAAGATTTCCTTAACAATATATCGTATATTTCACAAAGGATGAAGGGAGCGAAGGGACTCCTTTTAAGTCGTGCAACAGTTGCTGTTATTGTCGTTAGTGCAGCCTGTCTGGGAATTGTTTTTAGAGGCGACCTCATTTTAAATTGGAGCTATTTGAGCATGAGTTTACGGGGAGTAGGTACTTTTTTGCCTCTCATTGTGGCTCTCCTTTACCCTGGAGCGTTGTCTCCTTTCTGGGCTTTTCTATCTGCCATTGCGGGGTTAGGTGCTGCCCTTATGACCCCTCTTTTTTCCCATTCAGTAGAGCCGCTTTTTGTAGGACTTTTACTTTCAGGAATACTGACATTTGTAGGGCTATTTGTCGGGAGGTGAACTTTTTGAAACAGCACGTTTTCTTAAAGAAAATTGTAAGCTATGCTAAAAAGGAAGCAAAAGTTGTAATAGAGCCAAATCCTTTTCATATAGCGGGTGGGGGACAGCCTGGAGATACTGGACATCTTTATGGTGAAAATAATTTTGAAGCCACTGTCCTTGATTGTGTAAAAGATGGGAAAGAAATGATACTGCTTATTAAAGTCCGGCATGGCGAGCTGAAAGAGGGTGTCCCTGTAGACGTGGAGGTAGATATGGAGCGTCAGTGGCTTTTTTCTCGCATGCACTCTGGGGAGCACGTGCTTTCCCGGGCTTTGGAACGGGCATGGCCTGATTTGCATATTTACAAAGTGGCTATTGGGGCGGAGTTCTCAACAGTGTATCTTCGCTACCCCGGTGAACTTTCTTGGGAGATGCTTTTCCGAGCGGAGGACGAGGCAAACCTTGTCATCAAACAGAATCTCCCTGTAAATATTTCTTTCCTATCCCCTCAAGAGGCCATGAATATGAAAGAATTAAAGGCAAATTGGGAAAGAATCTCAGATGAGGAAACTATCAGAATTGTGACAATTCCAGATTTTGACACGATTGCATGTTCTGGCACTCACGTTACAAAAACATCTGAAATAGGGGGAGTTGTGATAGAGGGGTTCAGAGGTCACTCTCCTGAATGGGAATTTCGATTTTCTGTTCATGTAGAGGATGTTTTAAAAAGAGAAAGCCGAGCTGCGAGAATGTTGTTACGAGAAATTGGCTGTCCTTTAGATAAATTACAGGACGTATATAGACATCTGCAAGAGGAGAATAAAGCCTTTGTTAAGAAGATGGACAGACTAAGAGATTTTGTGGCTTTCCCATGGAAGGAAGAGAGGGTAGGAGGAGTGTCACTTTTTTGGTATGACGTATCTGGAATTCCAGAAGAGGTTGCTTCTTCAGCAGTAAGTCGCCTGTTAAAAGAACGGCCCGATATCACGTGTTTATTTCTCCTTTATGACCACGGGAAAGGGGGCAGCCAGTTTTTCTTAGGGGCAGGTGAAAAAGTAGAGGTAGATTTCCGCCTTTTCCTGCGGGATACCTCTGAATTAAAGGTACGGGGTGGAGGCCAAAAGAGTTGGGTCCGTGGCTACACTCTTTGCGAAGATCCATCTGTCTGGGTAGGTAAAATTATTGATTATATGATGTCACTTTAAATACATATAAAAAGAGAAGAAATGGAGACTGTCCTTCAACGAGACAGTCTCCATTTCTTTTATATTGGAGCTATTTTTAGTTAAAAGGTGGGCAGTTTCATCCCTACTTCTTTGTAATACTTTGCTGCGCCAGGATGTAGAGGGACAGAAACGCCATCAAGAGCAGTGTCCAGGGTGATCAACTGAGCTTTTGCGTGTACGGGACGTAACTCGTCAATATTATCCCAGAGAGCTTTAGTAACGCGGTAGATTAATTCCTCAGGAAGGTCTGCATCACAGACTAAAAGGGCCATAACAGCTGGAGTTTTAATATCTCTGTCTATTCCCTGGTAGGTACCAGCTGGAATAACACTTTTCACAAAGTACGGGAATTCCTTAACGAGTTTATCTGTAAAATTATCATTGAATTCTACAAGGTCTACATCATGTGTGGTAGCCAAATCCATTATTGAGGTTGTGGGATAACCGGCAACGACAAAACCTACGTCAAGCTGTCCATCTTTAAATCGTTGAGTTGTAATGTTGAAATCTAGAAAATCAGTTTGCATGTCGCTATATTTTATATCAGCTACATTCAGGATAGCAGAAACGTCGCCCTGTACACCAGAGCCAGGGGCGCCAACAGAAACTCTTTTCCCTTTCAGGTCCATAATATCTTTTACTCCGCTGCCTTTCAGGGTAATGCAGTGTACATGTTCGGGATAGAGAGAGGCCACGACTCGAATATTGTCATATGCACCTTTTTTGAAAGGGCCCATTCCCTTTGCAGCCCAATAAGCGATATCGTTTTGAGCGAAGACCATCTCAATTTGATGAGTGCCAAGAAGGTTAATATTAGCCACAGATGCGTTTCCTGTTTCGGATGTTACCTGAACATCACCAAGATGCCGAGTGAGAATATCCGCTATGCCACCGCCTAAAGGATAATAAGTACCGCCTGTTCCACCAGTAGCGATGGAAACAAAGGTCTTCGCTGAAGCGGCGCCAGCGAAGGCTGTCAACAAAAGACAAAATACAGTTACCAATATTAGTGTTCTTCTTGTCATTTTACACATTCCCCCTCAAAGAGTTTTTTCGGCTCCTTCCGCTTTGAATCTGATAAGGATAAACGCTTTAAAGAAAGTTTTGAATAACACCTCCTTTTACATTTTTCCTTACAAGTATACGGCTCTTCTGAAAGAGTATCAAGAATTGACTGCTTTTTATATCTAAAACTGAATTAATTCTTGCCAAACATAGATTTAGACGAAGAGCGTACCAAATATGCTATAGTAATAAAAGTACCTGAGAGGGGAGATGTTGGGGATGTTGTGGAAAAAGATATTTAATAATCAGGAAGAATTAATGACAGGAGAGGGAGGGGTTGCGGGGGGAAATATGGTAGGGGGGGATGTTACGGAAATGGATATTTGTACTCCTGTTGAGAATATCGATTTGGAATTGAATATTCACGTACATCTGAACGATGAGAATCAGGTTGGCCGTGCGGCTTTATTACTAGCTTCTACTACTACTCCGGAATCAGAAAACAGTCTCAAGAAAGAGCTGGCACAATATGGTTGGCGATCTGTTGCTACAGAAGTGGGGGGATTGGCAGGGGATTTGCCACAAAAAGTTACAAGGGCTTTAGTCGGAGCGTCATTAAATGCAGGGGTGGTTGAAAAATCCAGAAACGAAATGCATGCTCTTATGCACGCAGCAGTGGAAGCTCTGGAGGGCTTTATTACTGTAGGGATGCTTGAAGCCAGTGTGGGAGCGAAGATCGCGATAGTTCGTAACGATCGATGGATTGCTGTTGCAGTTATGGGAGATACTGCTTATCATGCAGTGGCTCATCATGAACGATGTGGGCTTGGAGTGATGCATATTTAAATCTCTGCTTGCATGTCTTTATTTCCTATGGTAAAGTTCGTATTTGTTCATGTAGAGAAATGTTTTTGGAGGTGCAACATAGATGAAAAAAGATATTCACCCTGAATATAAGGAATGTAAGGTTACCTGCGCTTGTGGAAATACCTTTGAAACTAGATCTACAGCTTCTGAAATCAGAGTTGGGGTATGTTCTGAGTGTCATCCTTTTTACACAGGTAAAAGAGGAAGCCGTGTTGCTTCCGAAGCTGGTCGTCTTGAGAGGTTCCGCAGGAAGTACGAAGGAATTAATTACGGTCAGCGAGAAGAAGGAAACGAGGAGTAGTAAGGGGGAGCACTGCTCCCCTTTTTTACATGACAGGAGTTGATGAATGTATGGCGTGTCAGGTAATTTTACTCGGGCACACTCCTGATCCTGATCGTATTGTGGCAGCAGCGGCCCGTCTCTGTTATAGCGCTGTCCCAGCCTCTTCCATAATGGAGGAGCAAAATTCAGATTCTGTAGTATCTCTTATTACACATCTTCGAAAAAGCGGACATCTCTCGCCCTTGGAGCATGCTTCTTTTACATTCTCTTTAGACGGAATAAGTCGAGTGACGAGCCATCAGCTGGTTCGCCATCGCATTGCTAGTTACAGCCAAAGAAGCCAGCGTTATGTCTCTATGGTTGAACCTAATGTGGTCCTTCCACCAACTGTAGCAGCAGATAAAGAAGCGACCGATCTGTTTGTCCATCAGGTAGAAAGTGCGCATAATACCTATTTGGCACTTCTAAAGCGGGGTGTGCCGAAAGAAGATGCGCGATATATTTTACCCCATGGGTGGACTACCAGTTTGGTAATGACTATGAATGCCAGAGAGCTTTTACATTTCTTCTCTCTGCGGCTTTGCCGTCGTGCCCAGTGGGAAATCCAAGAGCTGGCAAGGAAAATGCTTATAGAGGTTCGTCAAGTATCTCCCGTTATTTTTGCTCTTGCTGGACCTTCCTGTGTTGTCAATGGGGTGTGCGGAGAAGCACGCCCATGTGGAAAACCTTTCCGTTCCGTGGAGGAACTTCTCGAGGAGGAATAAACAGTTGCATTCTGAAAAGGATTCCCGCCCGTCTCTTTCCGGGAAAGATTCTCGAATGCCAGTAGGGGGACAGGCGGTTATAGAGGGAGTCCTCATGCGTGGCCCCAAAATGTGGGGGCTTGCTGTTCGTCAGCATGATGGCTCTATTGCGAGAGAGCATTGGGACGCTGTGGCGCGATCAGCACTCTTCCCTTGGAAATTGCCTATTCTTCGAGGGCTCGTTGTTATGTTTGAGATGTTGAAGATAGGGATACGAGCTTTAAATCGATCAGCTCAAATAGCGTTAGGCGAAGATGATACTATTACCCCGTTGGAATTTGCTGGGTCGATTTTAGTAGCCCTGGCTGCAGTGATTGTTTTTTTCGTTGCCCTTCCTGTGTGGTTTGCTCATTGGACGAGCGAGGCGTGGAATTTATCTTCAGTCGTGCGCAATATTATTGAGGGGTTTGTTCGGGGGGGATTTTTTGTAGCCTATGTAGCGGCGATTGGGATGTGGGAGGACATCCGGCAAGTTTTTCGTTATCATGGGGCTGAACATAAAACTATTAATGCTTTCGAATCTGGGTTTCCCATGACGCCGGATAATGTTATGTCCTGTTCCAGAATTCACCCTCGGTGTGGCACATCTTTTCTCTTGATTGTAGTGATAGTGAGTATTATAGTTTTTTCAATAGCAGGGCATGGAAGTCTTTTCTGGAAGATTTTCATGAGAATTTTGTTGTTACCAGTAGTTGTGGGGCTTTCTTATGAGATCATTCGGGCAGCTTCTTCTGTAAAAACGTTTGGGAAGATCATCTTGTGGCCTGCTTTGTCTTTTCAGTATCTCACGACACGGGAGCCGTCTCGCGAACAGGTAGAAGTAGCGATAGCAGCGCTTGAAGAGGCTCTTGGCAGGGTGTTTGATGATTATTCCGGAGGTGAAAGAAATAATGAATTTGGAGAATAAACTTGAAGAGTTAGAGCAAGCATATGTAGAACTAGAACGCCAGATGGCAATTCCGGCGATAGCCGCTAATCTTAAAGAGATACAGCAGTTAGCCCGAAAACATGCTCATTTGGAGCCATCTGTTTTGAAGTATCGAGAGTATAAGAAGGTTCAAGAGGATATAGAAGGGGCTAAGTCACTGCTTCATTCAGGTGATGCGGAGATGGAGGACTTGGCTAAAGAAGAAATAAAAGAGAAAGAAGCTCTTCTTGAAGAAATACAGAAAGAGCTTCATGTGTTGTTATTGCCTGTGGATCCTAACGATGAGAAGAGCGTTATTATGGAAATACGGGGAGGAGCAGGGGGAGAAGAAGCAGCCCTTTTTGCGGCAGATCTTTTCCGAATGTACAGCCGTTTCTGTGAGCGAGAGGGATGGAAAATAGAGGTTATCCAATCGAATGAAACGGGTATTGGTGGCCTTAAAGAAATTATATTTAGAATAGATGGACATGGCGCTTATAGTAAATTGAAATTTGATAGAGGCGTTCATCGAGTACAGAGAGTGCCGGTTACAGAGGCTGGGGGGCGCATTCATACTTCAACAGCTACCGTAGCCGTGTTGCCGGAAGTTGAGGCTGTAGATGTAGAGATTCGCACAGAAGATTTGAAGATAGATACATATCGTTCAAGTGGAGCGGGTGGTCAGCATGTTAATATGACAGATTCAGCTGTTCGTATCACTCACCTGCCTACGGGAATTGTTGTGACATGCCAGGATGAGCGCTCTCAAATTAAAAACAGAGCTAAAGCCATGGCATATCTGCGAGCCAAATTGTATGATATGGAAGAAGAGAAACAGTCGGAAGAGCTTGCGGAAGAGCGTCGCGACCAGATTGGATCGGGAGATCGATCAGAACGGATTAGAACATATAACTTTCCGCAAAACCGTATTACAGATCATAGAATTGGTTTAACTTTATACAAGCTGGATCAGTATCTTGATGGGGATATATACGAAATGATTGATGCCCTCACAATGGCGGATCAAACGGAGAAGCTGAAAAGACTTGAAAGTGCATAAATCTTTCATAGGTTGCTCTCTTGAACAAACAAAAGAGAGTATTGTTGCGATTTTACAAGAAGCAGGCTTCCCCAATCCGCTTAACGAGGCAGAATGGATTCTTTGTTCTTTGAAAAAAATAACCAGAGGAGAGCTTCTTGCCTGTGAACGGGAGATATTTATTTCAGAAGAAGAGGGGTTCCTATTAGAATCTATGGTGGATAGGAGACTCCAACATGAGCCATTGCAGTATATAATGGGATATGAGGGGTTTTGGGGGCGGGATTTTTTAGTAGGTGCGGGATGTCTTATTCCACGGCCAGAAACAGAGCTTCTTGTGGAAGAAGCTTTGAGTCTTTTTTCTGGAGGTTGCTTTTTAGATTGGGGGACAGGGAGTGGCTGTATTGCCGCTACTATCCTTCTGGAACGCCCCGATTCTCGGGGGATAGCTGCAGATGTAAGCCCGCAAGCCCTCTTTTGGGCTTGGAGAAATTTACGTAATTATCACGTCCTTCATCGATGTCTTTTATGGCATACTCAAATACCAGAAGATATTCCTATCTCTGAAGGGAGTTTGGATATAGTTATTAGTAATCCACCTTATATCCCAACTGCCATAATAGGTAATCTTATGGAAGAAGTGTCCCGATATGAGCCGAGAAATGCTCTGGATGGTGGTATTGACGGACTTTCTTTCTATTATATGTTGTTAGCCATAGCGCCTCAATGGCTTAAACGTGGAGGATTTGTAATTGTAGAGGTAGGGGATGACCAACAAGCAGAACATTTGGCCTCTTTGTCGGTAGATCATCTCCGTTTTTCTCACTTAAAGAAGGACCATAATGGTCTCTATCGCATCGCTGTTTGGTGTCGTGTATAATGACCCAGGTGATCTATGGGGATCATATATTATTTATTCCATTTCAGGATAGAGCTGAGGAGGAGATGTTGGTATGGAAAAAAGAGAGCTCGTGATCATCGGAGCTGGCCCTGCTGGTTTGACTTCCGCTATTTATGGTCGTAGGGCTGGGCTTGATGTGCTTCTTATCGAAAAAGGAGTTGCCGGTGGTCAGATTAATATCACAGCGGAAATTGAGAACTGGCCAGGAGTTGTTCATGCTTCCGGGCAGGAGCTTGGAAATATGTTCCGTGAACATGCTGAGAAATTTAACACAGAGTTCCGAGATGCCGAAGTTCAGAAGATCGAGGTTCGCGATGGAGCTAAAGTGGTAGTAACAGATAAAGGAGAAATAGAAGCCGAGGCGGTTATTTTTGCTACAGGTGCTTATTTCCGTCGGCTGGGCTGTGAGGGGGAGGCAGAGCGCATTGGGGCTGGTGTCAGCTATTGTGCCGTTTGCGACGGAGCCTTCTTTGAAGATCAGGTTATAGCTGTTGTAGGTGGTGGAAATACGGCGGTAGAGGAAGCAAATTATCTTACCACTTTTGCGTCTAAGGTTTACATTATCCATCGCCGTGACGAGTTCAGAGCGGATAGAGCTGCTATTGCCAGAACCTTGGCTAATCCTAAAATAGAGCCTATTTGGAACAGTGTTGTTGAAAAAATCGAAGGCGATGGCATGGTTGAAAATCTAGTGCTGAAGAACGTGAAGACAGGTAAAATTTCTGATCTTCCCGTAGCAGGGGTTTTCGTTTTTGTAGGCCAGGCTCCTCACGATGAGTGTATTCGTGGACTCGTAGAGGCCAAAAAAGGCGGTTGGATTGTAACCAACGACAACATGGAGACTTCTGTAGAGGGTATCTTTGCTGCCGGAGACGTTCGAGATAAGGGGCTCCGACAGGTAGTTACTGCTGCTGCTGATGGTGCTGTTGCGGCCATGACTGCATCTGCATATATTAATGAGCAGGTTCACCTTCGATCTACTCTTTTGGACCCTGAAAGAGTGGTGGCTTTCTTCTATTCGAGCATTGATGAAGCACAGGTCCGGCTCTCCAATGAAGTGGAAGAAATGAGTAAAAAGACAGGGAAAAAGGTTGCCCTGATAGACGGATACCGCAATGCCAGAATGGTAGGGAAACTAGCATTGGAGAAGATGCCCGTAGTCGTAGAACTGAAAAAAGGAGTCGTTGCTTCTAAGAAGGTTGTTTCTTCCGTTTCTGAAATCTCTGAACTCCTGAAATAGCCTCTTGTCCTTAGTAAAGGGAAGGTGGGTCTATCTGCCTTCCCTTTTATCTCATGGGGGGAGAAAAGAATGATAGTTACGGTTACGCTGAATCCCGCTGTAGATGAGGAGTTTGTCGTTTCGGAGTTTCGACCTGGCGGATGGTTCCGTTCCCGAAATGCTATTAGAACCCCCGGCGGCAAGGGGATTAACGTTTCCATGATGTTGGGACAACTTGGATACGAGTCAGCCGCTATGGGATTCCTTGCTGGTTTTAATGGTGCTTATATACGAGATGCATTGCGACGAGAGAGGCTCACTACGAATTTTGTGCACGTCAAGGGTGAGACTCGTACAAATGTTTATATTATTGATGAAACGGGACATGTAGAAACAGGCTTATCCGAACCCGGTCCTTATATTCCTGAAGAAGCTTATGATCGTTTCCTTCGAAATTTCGAGAGGATGCTTCAACGGACTCGACTCCTCGTTTTAGGGGGATCCTTACCTCCTGGTATTCCTCAAGACGTTTATGGGGTTCTCATCCGCATGGCGAAAGAGTTTAATATCCCAACCATAGTAGATGCCGCTGGTCCTTCCCTACAGTCAGCCCTTGAGGCTGGACCTACAATAGCAAAAATTGATCATCGTTTTATGTCAAGAATGTCGGGAATATCCCTTACCTCTCTAGACAATATAATAGAGGTTGTTTCGAAACTTCATGACCAAGGGGTGGAATGGGCAGTTACATCGTATCATGTCTATGGAGACGTGTTTTTTACACCTCAGGGTATATATTTAGCAGTGTCCGATCGTCGTTCTATTCTCTCTCTCTTTGCGACAGCTGATGCTCTTATAACAGGTCTTATAGTTGGAGGGGAAGAAAGGATGGCTGTAGAGGATCGCATTCGATTCGCCATGGCATGTGCGTGGGAAGATGCTATGCATGTAGAAAAAGGTTTTACAAGTCGAGAGGCTATTGAGGCATTGATGCCACGCGTTCAACTAGAGCGTCTTGAATAGGGAGGCAAATGCTATGCGAATCGGGGAACTTATGGATAGAGATCTTACCTCTGTAACTGAAAATACTACATTGCGAGAGGCCATTGAAATTCTGTCTCAACACAATCTCACAGGTTTGCCAGTTGTTGACGAGACAGGAATTCTGGTTGGATTTATTAGTGAGAAAGATATTATTAAAGCTTCTTTGCCAGGGTATTGTGATTATTTGTCAGGAGCAGCTTTTATTCCGGATTTTAACCAATTGAGCGAAAAACTCCGTCAAAAAGGGAACGAATTTGTAGGGAAATATATGACTCGAAAGGTCATCGCTTTTTCTGAAGATGATTCAGATCTTCATGTCGCCCTTTCTCTTATACAAAAAGGACTTAAAATGGCTCCAGTAGTGAGGAAGGATGGGTCTCTCTTAGGTTTTGTAAGTAGGGCTCATCTCATAGAATATATCATGAGAGAAGAACCTCAAGAATAAATCAAGAGTAAAAAGGATAAACCCTTTCCTCCAAACAGCCGACAAATATAAAATGAGGGGAGGAGTTTATAATGGTCATGAATAACAGCCGAAACGCTCAGATTAATCAATATCTAGTAACGCAAATTCAAACTGCCTCTAAAGAGCAGCTTCTCCTTATTACATATGATATTGGGATCAAAAACTGTAGAGCGGCAGAGTTAGCGTTGAGCAAAGGGGAACTAGAGGAAGCAAATTCTTGTGTTCTCAGGGCTCAAGAGGTTGTGAGGGAGCTTACTATAACGTTAGATGTAGATAAAGGCGGAGAAATAGCGGAGAATTTGCTGTCTTTATATGACTTTATGTATCGTCAATTAATAGAGGGTAATATGAAAAAAGCCCCCGATATTATCTCCCTCGTTCGGGGAATGTTAGAAGAGCTGCGAGATACATGGGAGCAGGCGATTGAGAAGATAGTGACTGAACGCAGTGAAGCAGCTTCTGTTGAAAACAAGCCCAGTCCAGGGCTTACAGCTGGGGGGTTTAATGTTGCCGGATAATCTCGAATCCAGACTTGTCGAGTTGCTGTCGTCAGAAATCTCCCTTTATCGTCAACTAGAAGAATATGTTGATGAAGAGTTGGATTGTGTTCAAAAAGGAGATATGGCGAAGCTTCTGGAGATTCTTCAGCAGAAACAAGGTGTGATTTCTAAGCAACAACTTCTTCAGGAACAATGGGAGCAGGTTGCGTTAGGGTTAGGCGTGACGGAAGGGCGTGAAGGGCCTGTTTTTTGGTCTGCTGTAGAGCACCATATGGAGTCGCAAGGCTTCCTTTCTCTTTCACATCTCATCGTTCAAATTCGAGAGCTAGTAACTTCTGTCTTAGCAAAAGAAGAGCATGTGCAAGCGCTATTGGAGGAACACATTTCAGAATTGCGAAAGGAAATGGGGCGCCTGAACAAGGGGAAAGCAGCTTTTCATGGCTACATGAAATCTGGCGGAGCTTTGTGAGGAAAGGCAATGTATGAAAAATAGGATTGGAATTCTTAGTGCGGCTCTGTTTTTAATCTTTTCTCTCTCTGTAAGAACGTTTGCAGCGGAAAATATGGAGAAAGAGATTAAATTGGGGCAGAAGGTAGCAGTTGAAGTGGAGAAGCGTTGGGAAAGGATTTCAGATCCTGCTAAAACTGCTCGTTTGTCCATGATTTTAGAAAAGCTTAAATTTCATATGACCCGTTCTCTTCCCTATGATGTTCGCATTATCCAGGAAAATTCGGTGAATGCCTTTAGTCTCCCTGGCGGAACTATTTATATGACTACCGGTATTCTTGATTTTTTACATAGCGATGCCGAAATTGCAGCTATTCTTGCCCATGAAATGATACATGCGGACCGTAGCCATGTTATGGTGCAAATGGCTCGTTCTCAACGTATCTCTGTTATTGCTCTTGCCCTTATTATTGCCACTGGCGGTCAAGCCGCACCTTCTCTTTTAGCGAGCATGGTCCAGATAGCTATAACAAACTCTTATAGCCGAGATTTAGAGCGCGAAGCAGATGTAGAAGGATTGCAAGCTCTCGTAAAGGCAGGATATCCGTCAGCAGCCATGTTAACAGTTATGGAAGGATTGGCGGAAGAGCAATTACGCCATCCATATGTAGATCCAGGGATTTTTATGGATCACCCTTACGTTGAAGAACGAGTTGCATATCTTACGCAGGAAATTCGAAAGAATGGTTGGCCTCTTGAACGTAAGAAGGCTCTTCATAAGCTTGTCGTCACTACTCAGGAGCAACGTGGAAGGATGGCGTTGCTTGTCGATGAATTCCAAGTATGGAGTGGCCCAGCTTGCCCGGAAGTAAAAGATTTTTTCCTGGAAGCAAAGCAAAAACTTGATATATCGTTTCAAATGGAATTGCCACCTTATGAATTGCAAGTTATTGAGTTGCCAGAGACGCATAACAAGGGATTGCGAATTGGGAATATGATCATTGCGTCTGAACCGTTACCAGAGGGAGTAGAATCTTTGGAGCTTTTTCGTTCTAATTTAGTTGAAATTCTATTAAAAGCAAAAAACGCTCACCCTATCGCAGATTACCTGCATTAAATTTTTGCGATTCTGTTGTTTTTCCCCCGAATCCTTTAGGTGATAGAATAACATAGATAGTTTTATATCCTCGAAAGGGGAGCTTTATATGTCCGTGTCACTTTATCGTCGTTACAGGCCGACACAATTTAATCAGATAGTTGGTCAGGTAGCTGCTGTTCATGTTATAACTCGAGCATTAGAGGAAAGGGTTGTAAGTCATGCATACCTTTTCTCGGGACCAAGAGGATGTGGTAAAACCACTTTAGCGCGTCTTCTTGCCAAATCCCTTAATTGTACTTCGCGAGGAGAAGGAGCAGAACCTTGCAATAGCTGCTCCAGTTGTGAGGCTATAAATAGAGGCGAAAGCTTAGATGTGATAGAAATTGATGGCGCCTCTAATAATAGCGTAGATGAAATCCGAGAGCTTAAAACTCATGTTTCCTTGTCCCCTTTTGCATCTTCTTACAAAGTGTATATCATTGACGAAGTTCATATGCTCTCTCTCTCGGCTTTTAATGCGTTGTTGAAAACGTTAGAGGAGCCCCCTTCCCATGTGGTTTTTATTCTAGCTACAACTGAGCCTTACAAAGTCCCTATTACTATTCGTTCTCGATGTCAGCATATTCCTTTTAGAAAAATTGCCATAGGGGATATTGAGAAGCATCTTAAAGAAGTTGCGGTTAAAGAAGGTCGTCTAGCAGAGGAAGAAGCTCTTTGGGAAATAGCACGACAATCTGATGGGGCCTTGCGAGATGCGCTTTCTCTACTTGAACAAGTCATGGCTTTGACAGGGGAAGAAATAACAATGGAAGCTGTAGATCATCTCCTGGGAGGAGGAAGTCGCCCTGAATTAGAGAGGTGGATTTCTCGTCTTCATGACGGTGGCCCTGATGTCTTGGCGGATCTACAAAATATGTTCAGGAGAGGGGCTTCTCCATTTAAAGTGGTGGAAGATCTTTTCGTTGTTTTTCGAGATTTATGGATTACTGCAATGTGGGGAAAAGGAGCTTTAAAAATAATAGAGGGAGCTTCTGCTGAAACAGAGTTTCTCCAAAAAGAAGCTCGTTGTTGGAGCCCGGAAGAGCTGCTGTCTCTCATGGATTTTTGTGTGGGGGTTCTTCCGCAAGTACGGATGGGGATGCGGACCGATGTGTTGTCTGGGCTTTTCTTGAATAAGTTAATGTCTCTAGGCACTATCTCCCATAATACAACTATGGTGTCGGAAGAGAAAAAAACAACAAAAAACGACATTTTAAAGGGATTAAACGAGGAAGCTCCTCTCCCTTCAGCTTCTTTTACAATGTCAGTAGCTCCCAATATTCCAGCAAAAGAGGAAGCATTAGTTGTTTCTCTTGTAGAAGAAACCTCTGTAGCAAAGGTTTCGCCAGAAGTTCCGTGCGATTGCGAGTTGGAAAATAAATGGGAAGAAGTACTGACAAGACTCTTAGATAGCGAGATCCACCTTCATAGTGCATTGATACCTGCATCTGTTGCTTTTATGAATGAGGAGATACATATCTCTTTGCCGGAACAGTGCACTTATCTTTTTGAGTTGCTCACAATAGAGAGAAATTCTTTCCTATTGCAACGATTGATAGATGAAATCTTCAATGGGCATTTGTCTTTATCTTTTATATGTGGGGAAAAAATTATAAAACGTGAAGGGACAAACGAAGAAAAAATCGATAATGTACCAATAGGTCCTTTTTTTGATGGAAGAGAGTCCATTCCCCAACTCCCTTTTGACGATGTTCCAATGCCTCCTTCGCCTTCTCAGGAACTACCTGAGCAGGATGACGATCCGTTAGAGGAACAAACAGTTTTTTCGGGATTAGTGGAGGCGGTTCTTCGATTAGGAGGAGGAGAGGTTCTTTGGGTAAGGAAGGAAGAAGCAGATGAGTTGGATGGAGGATTGACAGAGGAATGACACGCCCCTTTGTACATTTACATGTTCATAGCGAGTATAGCCTTCTTGACGGTGCCATTCGTTGCGGAGAACTAGCAGAAAAGGTTGCTTCCTGGGGCATGCCAGCAGTAGCTCTCACTGACCATGGAACGATGTATGGTGCCGTTGAATTTTATGATAAGTGTTTAGCTGCTGGAATAAAACCTATTATTGGCTGCGAAGTGTACGTAGATCCTGATGGACATACGTCCAGAGAGAGGAAGGGCAAGAATTTCCACCTCCTCCTCTTGGCAGAAAACCAGCAGGGGTACGATAATTTAGTTAAATTGGTTTCCATCGCCAATACAGATGGATTTTACTACAAGCCAAGAATCGACCACGATCTTCTCTCCCGTTACAGTAGCGGAATTATAGCGTCTTCGGCTTGTATTGCAGGTGAAATTCCTCAACTGATCTTGGAAGGGAAAGAAAAAGAAGCGCTAAGTCGAGCAGAAATGTATCGAGATATTATGGGAGCTGACAATTTCTTTCTTGAGATTATGTATAACCGAATTCCTGAGCAGGCCGTCATAAATAGAGCTTTAGTAGAGATGGCGCGGAAAAATGGCTTTAATTTAGTGGCTACTAATGATGCTCACTATTTAAATGAGGAAGATTATGATTGGCATGAGATTCTCTTATGTGTTCAGACGAACGCAACTATAAACGATCAAGATCGGATGAGTTTCTCCACTAATGATTTCTATCTTCGCTCGCCAGAAGAGATGGATAGGCTGCTCGGTGGAGATCTTCCTGACGCACTGGATAACACGGTAGCTATTGCAGAGCGATGTTCTGTACGTTTTGAATTAGGAACTCGAGATTACAAACTGCCAAGCTTTGACCTTCCTGAGGGTGAAACCCTTGAATCTAACTTGGAAAAAGAAGCATGGGCCGGTTTAAAAGAGCGCCTTAGCACGAACCTAGTTCCCGAAGAATATAGTGAACGACTTAAATACGAGCTTTCAATCATTAAAAAAATGGGATTTGCAGGATATTTTCTTATTGTTGCTGGAATTATAAGGGCAGCAAAGAATCTTGCCATTCCTATAGGCCCAGGCCGAGGGTCTGCTGCTGGTTCTCTTGTAGCTTATTGCTTGAGGATTACGGAATTGGATCCTTTAAAATATAACCTCCTCTTCGAACGCTTTTTAAACCCCGAACGAATCAGTATGCCCGATATTGATACTGACGTATCTGATAAAGGCCGAGAAGAATTGCTGCACTACATTGTGCAAAAATATGGAGCGGACAGAGTTTCACAGATCATTACATTTGACCGAATGAAAAGCAAGGCGGCTGTTCGAGACGTTGGAAGAGCGCTTGGCATGCCTTATGGCGATGTAGATAAAATAGCCAAACTTATACCGGAAGGCGTTAAATCCATACCAGAAGCCCTGGAACAGAGTTCAGATCTTCAAGAAGTTGTTCATAGCGATTTAGCGGTGAAGAGGTTACTTGATAGTGCCTCTAAAATAGAAGGACTTGCTCGCCACTGCTCACAACATGCCGCTGGAGTTGTTATTACGCCAATGCCTATTACTGATCTTGTCCCAGTTCGCAAAATTGGTGATGATCAGATAGTTACCCAATATCCCATGGAGCCCATAGAAAAGCTGGGGCTTGTAAAGATGGATTTTTTAGGATTGAAAACCCTGTCTGTTCTTGAGGAAGCAGTGGAAAACATCCGCCTCAATGGGAAACCAGCGCCAGATCTGAACCGTATCCCTCTCAATGATTCCGAGACATATTCCATGTTGCAAAGAGGCGACACTCTTGGGGTCTTTCAGCTTGAATCTACAGGAATGCGTCAGCTTCTTCGAAAGATGAAGCCGGACTGTTTTGAAGACCTGATAGCAGTATTGGCGCTCTATCGTCCGGGCCCGTTAGGTAGTGGCATGGTAGACCAATATGTAGAACGAAAGCATGGCCGGGCTTCTGTAGAGTATCTTCACCCAGCCTTATCTGAGGTGCTAAAAGAAACATATGGAGTTATCCTTTACCAGGAGCAGGTTATGCAGTGTGCAGCTAAGTTAGCAGGATACACTCTCGGTGAGGCCGACCTTTTAAGGCGCGCTATGGGGAAGAAAAAAGTAGAGGTTATGGAGCAGCAACGGATAAAATTTGTGGAGGGCTGTGCCCAACATGGAGTGGCCAAGAAAAAATCCGAAGAAATTTTCGATATTATTCAAGAGTTTGCCGGGTATGGTTTTAATAAATCTCATAGCGCTGCCTATGCTTTGATCAGCTACCAAACGGCGTATTTAAAATGTAACTATCGGTCTGAGTTTATGGCCGCCTACCTATCAAGCCAGATTGGTTCAAAGAAAGATGTTATGGCAAGCTACGTCCGTGAAGTTCGCAATTCGGGCATAGAAGTCCTTCCCCCAGACGTTAATTCGTCCATGGAATCATTTACCGCTGTAGGAGAAGTGGTCCGTTTTGGTCTGGGAGCTGTGGCTAAAGCGGGTCATACTGCGGTAGAGGCTATATTAAAAGCACGAGATAGCGGTAAGGCTTTTTCCTCTTTATGGGATTTTGTCTGTCGTGTGGATTTAAGAACGGTCAATAAGTCAGTTATTGAGAACCTCATTAAAGCCGGAGCTTTTGATGATCTTTCTCAGAATAGACATCAGTTGCTGGAAGCTTTGCCTGATTTCATTTCTTTGGCTCAAAGACAAAATGAAGAAAAGAATCAGTGTTCCCTTCTCAGTCTCTTTGACGATTGTGAGGATGGAGTAGAAGTCGAGCCAGAACTTCCGGATATAGAAGAATTCAGCATCTATGAACGGCTAGATATGGAAAAAGAAGTTGTGGGACTCTATATATCAGGGCATCCTTTTGCTCAATATGAACCTTTAGTTTCCCGATACTGTACGTGTCGGATCAGCGATTTGAAATATTGGAGAGGGAGGAATCAGTGTCCACAGATAGGTGGGATGATCCTCTCTGTTCAGGAAAAATATACCCGAAAGGGAGATCCTATGGGAATCTTGGAATTAGAAGATGCAGAGTCAAAGGTGGAGGTTATTTGTTTTCCTAAAACATGGGCTTCCATAAAAGGGAATATAGAGGCTGGAAATATTTGCATTATTCGTGGAACTCTTAACGAGCGGGGAGAAAACAGTGTTATAGCTCGAGATGTTGTTTCTCTTCAGGAAGCTCAGCAGAACGTGTCTCCCTATGTTCGTATTGTTCTTGAAGCATCTCTTTTCCCCATGGATGCGTTAAAAGGTTTCTTCCGGTCCCTCAAAAGTTTTCCGGGCCGCTCTCCAGTACTTCTTGAAGTCCGGAATGGGGTTGGTAGTGCTGTAATTCTTTTAGATGGAGTAAAAGTGGACGGTCCTAGTGTAAAAGAAAAGGGCTTTGCTCCCCTTCTGTCGGAAGAAGCTTATAAAGTGTGCTGTTAAAATTGGAAGAGAAGCGCTGTATTGTGAAAGGGGTCTGAAGGATGAAAAAAGTTAAAATTGTCTGTACTATTGGACCGGCTTGCTCTAGTTATGAAATGCTTTACGCTATGGCGGAAGCGGGTATGAATGTCGCTCGATTTAACTTCAGCCATGGCTCTTATGAAGAGCATAAAGCACGACTTGATCTTATCCGGAAAGTGGAAAGAGACAGGGGACGCCCTATAGCAACGCTTCTAGATACGAAAGGACCGGAGATTAGGACCGGAACTCTTCGTGGGGGTTCTGCCTTTTTGAAAAAAGGTCAAGATATAATTCTGACCACCAGAGAGGTAGACGGTAATGAAAACGAAGTAACCGTTTATTATCCAGCTTTGTCAGAAGAAGTTACTCCAGGTCAAGATGTTTTTATAGATGATGGAACTCTTCATCTCAGGGTTCAGAGAATCTCTGGGCTTGATGTCCATTGCAAGGTTATTGTAGGTGGAGAGCTTGGAGAAAGGAAAGGGGTTAATATTCCTGGAGCTAAGATATCTCTACCTGCTCTATCGGATAAGGATAAGGCCGATATACATTGGGGATTAGAGAATAAATTAGAATATATTGCAGTTTCCTTTGTTAAAAACCAGAAGGATATTATGGATGTTCGGCGGGTTATAGAAGAAGCTGGCGGCGTGATGAAAATCATTGCTAAGATAGAGACCCGCCAGGCTGTAGACTCTATTCACGAAATTTTAGATGTAGTAGATGGAGTTATGATAGCTAGGGGAGATCTTGGAGTCGAAATTCCTACAGAAGAAGTTCCTTTAGTTCAGAAGGAGATTATAGATCTCTGTCAATCTCGCGGGAAAGCTGTCATTGTGGCTACGCAAATGCTTGATTCTATGATTAGAAACCCACGCCCTACTCGAGCAGAAGCCAGCGATGTTGCAAATGCAGTTCTAGATGGGGCAGATGCTGTTATGTTGTCGGGGGAGACTGCGAAAGGGGCATATCCTCTCCCTTCTGTGGAAACCATGTATCGTATTGTATCCAGAGTAGAAAAAGATTTGGATTTATGGCAACACCCTTTACATCGAGAGCAGCTTAGCGCAGGAGTTCCTGATGCTGTGAGCGGAGCCTCTGTAGAAGTGGCTCGGGAGATGAGGGCCGCCGCTATTCTCTCTTTGACCCGAAGTGGAAGTTCTGCTCAAATGGTGAGCAAGCACCGTCCTCCCTGTATTATTGTGGGAGCGACTCCCGTTTTGCGAACATGGCGTGAGCTTTCTTTATATTGGGGAGTGGAACCTCTTTTGGTAGGGGAAATCAATGATCAGGGGCAAGCTGTGGATAATGCTCTGTCTGCTGCTCTTGAAGGGGGATTTGTCAAGGAAGGAGACTTGGTTGTAGTTACAGCTGGAGTCCCCATGGGCATTCCTGGCACTACCAATATGTTACAGGTCCATACAGTGGGCCACATTTTGGTGAAGGGGCTCTCTCTTCTTAAGAAAGAAGCGTATGGATTTGTCCGGACAGCCCGCTCGGCGGAAGAAGCGAATCAAAAAATGCGACAAGGGGATATTCTTGTGGTAGAGCAAACAGATAAAGATTTTGTTCCAGCTATGGGGAAAGCCGCTGCTATTATAACGGAACAGGGAGGGCTTACCAGTCATGCAGCTATCGTAGCTCTTGAACTTGGCATACCTTGTGTGGTGAGTGCAGCAGATGCCCTTGCCACCCTTCATGACGGTATGGCTGTAACAGTAGATGGGGTGCGAGGCGTTGTATATGCTGGCAGCGTTCGATTGAGAGCATAAGGAAAATATCTTAATGAAAAGTACAGAGGGAAATAGAGCATATAGCTTTATGGCGGCTTCTTTCCCGAGATGGGAGGAATTTCCCCTGCATAAAGATCGTTTGAGTGCTGTACTCGTTCCTCTCTTTAAGAAAGGGAAAGATGTGCAGGTGTTGTTCTTGGAACGCCCTCTTTTCTTGAAAGATCATGGAGGAGAAATGTGTTTCCCGGGGGGAGAACGAGAGGTTAATGATAGAGGTCCTTTAGAGACAGCTCTTCGGGAAACAGAGGAAGAGATAGGGCTCTCCCCTCAATTTGTTCAACCAGTATGTATAATGAGCCCTCAACACACCGTGAAAAGTGGATTTACCATTTATCCTGTTGCGGGAGTTATTCGGGGTCGATCACCATTGAGCGACTTGCGTTTTTCTCCTGGAGAAGTGGCGGACTTTGCTTTGTGGTCTCTTGATTCTATCCCAGATAATTCTCAGACTTATCGGGTCCTTCACGATAATGGCAAAATTTTTGAGACACCTCAATATACCCTCCCAGATGGGAGGATCATTTGGGGAGCAACAGCCTTTATCCTTAGGCGATTTATATATTTTATACGCAAGGGAGATATGTATTCATGCCTTTAATTGGTGCTCATGTTTCCATTGCTGGAGGGCTAGAACATGCCATAGAAAGAGGAGAAGCTTTAGAATGTGAAGCGATCCAGATTTTTTCAAAGAATCAACTCCAATGGCATAGTGCTCCGATTTCAATTTCTCGGGCAGAGAGATTCCTCCATGCGTGGAAAAATAGTTCCATCCAATCAGTAGTTGTCCACGCATCATATCTTATCAATCTAGCCTCTCCGGATGAGACCAGGGCTAAGAGTGTTGTTGCTTTAATAGAAGAGGTGGAACGTTGCGATATGCTCGGAGTGGAAGAACTGGTGGTGCATCCAGGCTCTTCGCGGGGAACACCCAAAGAAGATGGTTTGGAACGCCTGGCAAAAAGTCTTAAAGAAGTTATTCATGCTACGTCTATGATGAGAGTTAGAATTTTGCTTGAAACTATGGCGGGGCAAGGAAGTATACTTGGAAGCTCTCTTGATGAATTACAGTTTGTTTTAGATAGAATAGGGTATACTGAAAAACTGGGGGTATGTCTTGATACGTGTCATCTCTTTGCAGCGGGACACGAACTCAGAACAGAAGAGGCATATGGGCGGTTTGTCGCAACTCTTATGGGCAAAATAGGACTTGAACGTATTGGTTGCTGGCATTTAAATGATAGTGAACATGTAAAGGGAAGCCGCTTAGATCGGCACCAGCATATAGGAGACGGAGAGTTAGGGCTCTCCCCTTTTTCTTTTATAGTGAACGATCCTCGCTGGGACCATGTTCCGGCTCTTCTTGAGACGCCCCAAAATGGAATAGGAAATGAGGGGAATTTAACAATCTTACGTAAATTAAGGGGAAGGTAGGGATTCCTATGAGCCTCTGGCCCCGCCTTATGGTATATCACGATAAAATAGCTCATAATGCGGCAAGGATAGTTTCCTTGTGTCGCCAATGGAATATTGGCATTTATGGGGTTACGAAAGGGATATGCGCACAGAAGGACATTGTACGAATCCTTCTGGAAAATGGGTGTGAAGGCGTGGCAGATAGCCGTATAGAGAATGTCTATCGTATGAAAAAAGAAATGGGTGTTACTATCCCAATTATGATGCTCCGGACCCCGATGTTAAATGAAGTTAGCGAGGTTGTGGAATATTGCGATAGTTCCGTTGTATCTGAGGTTGAGACAATTAGAGCCTTGGACCAGGAATGTAGTTTTCATGGGAAGCAAGATTATAAAGTCCTTCTGATGATTGATCTAGGGGATCTACGGGAGGGCATTTGGCCGGATGAATTAGAGAATATAGCCGCTGCTTTTAAAAAATGTCGATATGTACACTGTATGGGAGTGGGAGCAAACTTTGCCTGTTTTGGAGGGATCTTACCCTCTTCGGATAAGCTACGGGAATTAGGGCGCCTCTCCCAGCAGTTGGAAGGCCTATTGGGTTATCCTATGAAGCTTTGTTCTGGTGGAGCAACTTCATCCTTGTCTTTGCTGGAGGATGGGACGATGCCTCGATGTGTTAATTCGCTCCGTATTGGCGAAGGTATATTTTTAGGGACAGATTCCTCAGGGATGAGAGTAATTCCTTATTTGCATCAGGGAACAATGGTTCTTGAGACAGAGATAATAGAAATAAAACGCAAACCTAGTTTGCCACAGGGCAGGGCGATGGCCAATGCTTTCGGTGAGATCCCTGCTTTTACAGATAGAGGATGGCGGTTGCGAGCAATAACTGCGGTAGGAAGACAAGATGTTAAAATCGAGGGATTAGCTCCTCTGGAAAAGGGGATAGAGATTCTTGGAGCTACCAGTGACCATATGGTGCTTGATGTAGAAGAATCTGAACGACAGCTGCATGTTGGAGACAGGCTCCATTTTTCTGTCGATTATAGTGCTATGTTAGCTCTTACCACGTCTCCCTATGTTTCTGTACATATGATAAGGTAATTTTGTTTGCCATCTCAGGTTGAGAGTGGAGGAAAAAGGATGCTCGATTTTTTTCGTTGGCACGATCTTTTAGACATAATTATTATAGCGGTGATTATTCATCGCCTTTTATTGCTTCTGGTCGGCACCCGCGCAATGCAGCTTGTGAAGGGGTTGCTTATATTAGGAGTCGTAGCTTCTCTGGCCAGGTTTTTTGAACTGAAAACGTTGTCGTGGTTTTTGGGGAAAGTTTTAGGAGTATTGATCATAGCTATCCCGATCGTGTTTCAACCGGAACTTCGTAAAATGTTGGAAGAATTGGGACGAGGCAATATATGGAGACGCAAAAGGGCTCAAAAGAGAGCTGAGGCTTTGAGTCAGGAAATCACTCGTGCATTAGGGTATCTTAAAGGACAGAAAATCGGAGCACTTATGGTGCTTCAGAGAGAAACAGGGCTGAAAGATTTCTGGAGTACGGCTGTTAAATTGAATGCTGAAATTTCGCAGGAACTTCTTATAGCTATTTTTTGGCCGGATAACCCCCTCCATGATGGGGCTGTTATTGTGGATCGAGACATGATTATATCTGCAGGGACCTACCTCCCTTTAACTGAAAATACAGATCTTTCTCGTTGGATAGGGACTCGTCATAGAGCTGCTCTTGGAGTGTCGGAGGTATCTGACGCTATAGCTTTGGTGGTCTCAGAAGAGCGAGGAGAGATATCTCTAGCTATTAATGGGCATCTCTCCAGAAATTTAAAAGAGAATCAAGTGTATAAACTTCTTCTCCACTACTTTGGCGCAGAAGAGAAAGAGAAACGATCTATCCTTGATCGGGTACAAGAAGATATTCGTTCTTTGTGGCAATAGGGATGGGAATAAGGAGGTCGTTGTATGTTGGCGCCAGAATCAAAAAAAATTGATGTTCTCTTAACTTCTCCTCATTTCCTGAGGATTATTTCTGTGGTTATAGCTATACTTCTCTGGTTCTATGTAGCAGGAGATCGGGGAGGAGAAGTTGTTAGAACCTTCCGTTGCCCGGTGGATTTTTCTAATGTTCCTCAACAAACTATATTGAGAGCAGAAACTCGGGAAGTGGAAGTAAGTGTGTCCGGTAGCCGAACTATGCTTGATGGGCTTAAGCAAGGAGCAATTCTTTGTGAGGTAGACACAAAAGGGCTTTCCCTTGGAAAATATCGACTTGCTGTTCGTGCTATAGTTCCTAAAGATGTTAAAGTCGTGGGTATTAATCCAGCACAAATAGCTATAGAGATGGTACGATATATCGATCGTATGATCCCAGTAGATGTTGTCGTAAAAGATGGATTGCCTCCAGGTCTTTATCTTGAATCGGTCCACATCTCACCTAAGGATGTAACAGTACGAGGGGTGGAAAAAGATTTAGCGCGAATTAAGGGTGTTCGTATTACCCCTACTCTTGATCAATTAAAGAGTGGTGAGGATGTTGTTTTGCCGGTGGAAGTAAACAAATCTGAAGTTTTTGAAGACCAGATTGATATAGATCCCAAGGAAGTTCACTTGACAGCTGTACTAGCCAAAGGGCTTCCGAAGAAAAAAGTTCCAGTTAATGTCCAAGTTATAGGAGAGCCGAATTCGGACTTCTCAGTAAAGGCCATAATAGTAGAGCCTTCGGAAGTGGAGGTTGAAGGGCCCTATAATAAATTAGAAGCTTTGCCGAAGGTTGAGACCGAGACCATTGATATCACAGGGTTGTCTCAGGAACAAAGTATGATTGTGCCGCTCAAGCCTATTGACGATGGAACTTTAAAATATGCGGGTGCATCTTCTGTACGGGTAAATATATTACTTAAGCCTTTTACGGTCTCAAAACTTTTGACAAATGTAGCTGTAGAGGTGGAAGGGAATAGTATCTATCCAGGGTGGAAAGTGGATCCTTCTGCTGTGAATATTACTATTGAGGGGACGCCGTCGGAAGTGGAAAAAATAGACGAATCGAATTTCCCTATTCAGCCCTATGTGAATGTAACGAATATTGTGTCAAGAAAATTAATGGTTCCTGTACAGGTTAGAAATACTTCACGGAGCATTCATGTTGTCAAGGTTGAACCTTCTCGCGTAACAGTGCGGGCGGACGTGGAGTAAGAAAAGAGGAGCGGGGAAGGTGAACAGGTTTGGAAGAGAGTGAAAAAAAGGTTCGCTGCCTTTTCGGTACAGACGGTGTTAGGGATGTAGCCAACAGAGGGGTCATGACTCCAGAAATGGCATTGCGTCTAGGAAGATCTTACGTGCTGTATTTAACGGAAAGGGGTGTTCCTCGTCCCCGGATTGTTATTGGACGGGATACCCGTAGGTCAGGGAATATGCTTGTGAATGCTCTTGTGGCAGGAATGCTTTCTGCGGGAGCGCAGGTTTTGTCCCTAGGTGTTATACCTACGCCTGGAGTGAGTTTTGCAATAAAACAGGTAAAAGCGCAAGGCGGTGTGGTTGTGAGCGCATCTCATAATCCAGCAGAATATAACGGCATTAAGTTTTTAAACAGTGATGGGCACAAGTTATGCGATGATGCTGAAGCTTCCATTGAGGAATACCTTGGCGATAATCTTATAGATGACTGGCGTCCTACAGGAGCTTCTATTGGGGAGGTTGTAGAGCGTCCTGATATCGCGCAATCGTATGCACGGTGGCTCGCTTCTCTTGCCTCGTCTATTCCCCTCCTAGATAGTCGGATCGCCTTTGATTGTGCTCATGGTGCGGCTTCCGACATTTTACATGTTATCAATAAAAATAGAGGCGTTTCCTCTTGGATGCTTACTGGCGATGCTCCAGACGGGTTAAACATTAATGAAGGAGTGGGTGTTATGAATATGGCCCATATTGCTTCAGTAGTGAAAGAGGAAAATGCTCAGGTAGGAATAGCGTATGATGGTGATGCCGACCGAGTTTTGCTTACCGATTCTTTAGGGCGAGTTTTGGATGGAGACATTATCCTTTGGGTTTTAGCTCGCTGGCTTGCTTCTCAAAGGAAATTGGGTAGTGGCGTTGTTGCTACAGTTATGAGCAACCTCTCTCTTGAAGAGCATTTGAAGAAGGATGGGATTCAGGTTTTTCGTTGTCCGGTAGGGGATCGTTATGTACTTGAAATGATGAAACATAGGGATTCTTGCCTTGGAGGCGAACAGTCTGGGCACGTTATAATTAGCGAGTTTACATCTACAGGAGATGGAATTTGTACAGGCTTTATTTTTCTGAGGGCATGTAGCGAATTAGGAGAAAACATAGATTCACTTGTTGATACGTTTGATCGCTATCCCCAACTCCTTCGTAATGTAGAAATTTCTAGGAGTCGTTCGGTAGATCCAGCTTTTATATCCCATATATCTCAGGAAGCAAATCAGAAGCTGATGGGACAGGGCAGAGTCCTCATTCGACCGTCAGGGACTGAGCCTCTCATGAGGGTTCTTGTGGAGGCTAAAGATCCTCAATTAATGCGAGAAGTTTCAAAGGATCTAGTGGATCAGATACAGTTGAAGTGCTGTTAGCATTTCTTGTCTGATAGAGGCTGGAAGGAGAAATTTTTTCTTATGGGTGAATTCCAAACAGTTAGAAAATGTCTTTTCCCAGTTGCGGGATTGGGGACACGATTTTTACCCGCAACAAAAGATATTCCTAAAGAAATGTTACCGCTTGTAGACCGGCCGATTATTTCTTTTGGGGTAGAGGAAGCAGTAGCTGCTGGGTGTACAGACGTTGTCCTTATAACCAGCCGGTCAAAAAGATCTCTTGAAGATTATTTTGATCGAACTTGGGAATTAGAAAAGATATTGGAAGAACGAGGAAAGATGGATATGCTCCGTCTTGTGCGAAAAATACCTGAAATGGCTAGGGTCGTATATACGAGGCAACCTGAACCGTTAGGGTTAGGGCATGCGGTTCTGTGTGGGGAACCTTTCTGTGGCAGGGAGTATTTCGGAGTCATACTTCCTGATGATGTGATGGTAGCCCAGCCTTCAGTTCTTTCCCAGTTGATTGCTGTCCATGAAAAATGGGGTGGAAGTGTTATAGCCTTGGAAGAAGTTCCTTCTGAGGAGACAGCTCGCTATGGAGTTGTTCAGGCAGAAAAAGTGTCAGAAGGCCTCTTCAAAATTCACGATCTTGTGGAGAAACCCTCGCCTGAAAAAGCGCCGAGCAATTTGGCGATTATGGGGCGTTATATTCTTGCTCCAGAAATTTTCTCCATTCTTAAGAATACAAAACCTGGTGCAGGAGGTGAAATTCAACTTACAGATGCATTAAGACAGCTAGCAAAAGAACAACAGTTATGGGGTGTCGTGTATAAAGGGCAACGGCTTGATTGTGGAACACAAAAGGGCTGGCTCAAGGCTAACGTGGAGATGGCTCTCAAAGACCCAGACCTGCGGAAAATAGTGTTAGAAAGTGTGGAAAACTATGAAAGGGGTGAGAAATGTACAAATAGCGAAAACAAATAAACGTGCTGAGGCAATAAAAAATTATTGCGGGAGAAGGTAGCGCCAGGACTGGTTTTTATGGCCAGTTGACGAGGTTGGGGGATTATCGAATATTCGGCGGATGCCCCCATGGCTCTGAAAGCCAAGCCAATAAACTGTTCTACAAAACCGGGGAGCGATCTCCGGGACAATAAGAACAGATGGTTTTCGTGTGCCTGTACGAAAGGCGGTGCACTGTTCAGTGTGTGGGATTGTTGGATATGTAGGGCAGCGTAATGCGCCAGATATTCTTATAGATGGCATGAAGCGCTTGGAGTATCGAGGGTATGATTCGGCTGGAATTGCTGTAAACAACGGTAAAGATATTCAGGTGCTCAAAGAGGTGGGAAAGGTTTCTGAGCTTGAAAAGGCTATTTCTACCCGTAGTATCGGTGGGCATCTTGGCATTGGCCATACTCGTTGGGCTACCCACGGTGGTGTAACTCAGGTCAATGCTCATCCTCATAGCGACTGCAAAAGGCAGATTGTTTTAGTACATAATGGAATTGTCGAAAACTATATTGAAATAAGAAAAGCACTTGAATCAGAGGGCGTTTCTTTCTTAACTGAAACAGATACGGAAGTAGTTGCCCAGCTTCTTGCTAAAATTTATGGAAGTAAAAAAGATATGGTTCAGGCTTTGGTGGAGCTAGGAGCTCAGTTAAGGGGTTCTTTTGCGCTAGCTATTCTCGTTAAGGACATGCCAGATACGATCTATTGTGTTAGAAAGGGTTCTCCTCTCGTTGTGGGTAACGGTGAGGGAGAGGCTTTTTGTGCTTCCGATGTCCCTGCTCTCCTGCCATATACGCAAAATGTGTACTATATGAACGACGGGGATATTGCCTGTCTCTCCCCAAAGGGAGTGTCCTTTTGGGATGAGTCTGGTTCAATTATAAAAAAAGAATTCCATCGTATAGAATGGGATCTTTCCATGGTAGATAAATGTGGCTATCCGCACTTTATGCTTAAAGAAATCAATGAGCAGGGTGCTGTTTTAAGGAGTTCTCTAGAGGGGCGTATCTACAATTCAAAAGTGGATCTTTCCAAGGAGCTCCATGTTCCCGCTTCTTCGGTTCAAAAGTGGAGGCGCCTCCATATCGTGGCATGTGGTACTTCGTTTTATGCGGCACTGGTAGCTGAAAGGCTTCTTGAGGAGATTACGGACCTAGATATTCGTGTGGATGTGGCTTCAGAGTATCGATACAGACCTCTTTCTATAGGAGAAGATACGTTGGCGATTTTTGTATCTCAATCTGGAGAGACAGCGGATACTCTTGCTGCAGAGCGGATGGCTAAAAGTCGAGGAGCCCGATGTTTGGCGGTGACGAATGCTCAAGGATCATCTTTGGCTCGAGAAGTAGACGATGTCCTCTTGCTGAAAGCAGGCCCTGAAATAGGAGTAGCAGCTACGAAAACGTTTACCGGGCAGCTTGCGGTGCTATACGTGCTCGCTATCTATATTGCTAAACTGCGTGGGACTCTCTCTTCAGTTGAGGAGAAAAGGCTTGTAGATGGTCTTCAGAAATTGCCATATCAGATAGAGGGGATACTGGAACGACAGGAAGAGCTTCGACGTATAGCTGAGAGATATGCAACATCTCGGGATCTTCTCTATCTCGGTCGTGGCCGTTCTTTCCCCATAGCGTTAGAAGGGGCGTTGAAGTTAAAAGAAATATCATATGTGCATGCTGAAGCTTACGCTGCCGGCGAGATGAAACATGGTCCTATAGCTCTGCTTGAAAAGGATGTACCAGTGGTAGTGATTGCTCCACGGGATAAACTTTATGAAAAAGCTTTTTCGAATATTTTAGAAGCGAAAGCCAGAAAGGCTCCAATTTTTACTATAGGTACTTTGGGGGATAAAAACGTAGATGAAATATCAGATCATGTTTTTTCTGTGCCTCAAACAGAAGAGGAGCTAACTCCTTTTATGACGGTTATTCCGTTGCAGATTTTTGCATATTATATGGCTCGTGTACGGGGATGCGACATCGATCAACCTCGTAATTTGGCCAAAAGCGTTACAGTCGAGTAATAAAGCTCTTTTGCAGTAAAGTAAAGGCTTCTGCCTCGTGTATTAGGTAGAAGCCTTTTTGTTATATACCTATCTTTTCTTTGTGGAGACTACTTTTGTAGAGGCTCTTTGGTAGCAGGGTAATATATTCTAATGTGAGTCATATTGTAAAGAGCCTTATCTTGCCGACCAGAAACAGAAGGGAAAAATTGCCATGGGCCACCATCTAAACGGCAGAGAATGAGAGGTCGGCGTTCATAGGTGGACCATATATCCCAAAGCTTGTCTTGAAGTTGCGTGCCAGGGACTAGACCGTCTGAGAAGAGAGGTGTCGTACCCACTAGGGTATTATGACTCGTAGAAGCAATAATCATCCATTGGGTCAATTGCCAAGCAGAAGCCATTTCAGAAGAGGCACCGTGAAGGAGAGGCATGATCTGAAACCCTCCAATTTCTCCCCGAGGTGATGTGCTTATATCGATGACTCCTGTATGGTTAGCTCGTATGCGACTTCCTCGTTGGAAGAGGGTTCCTTCAAAACGGCCGGTCCCGTAAATTGGACGAATGACTCTAGCTACGATTTGAGGTCCTTGAGAGTACCAAGCGATAATACGACCACCTGGACGATTTTCTATATCCACGATGTACGGAAGAGAGGCTGTTTCTTCCACAGGAATAACAAGAATATCGCCCTCTACGGGCATATTCTCACAAGAGAGAAGAGCCTGTCTATCGTCTGGGCGGCGGACATAAACCTTTGTACCTACAGGTGGTGCCCATCCGCCGAAAATTCCTGTACCGGCATCAGAACGTACAGTAAAAAAAGTTTTTTTCCCTGCCGCTGGAGCTACAGTAGTCTGAGGTAAAATGCTGATGGTCCGGCCTTTCTCATCTTCGATGGAGCAGAGTAAATGTATAGCATTAACAGCTGAAGCACATACTGTCCCTGGCTTACCCCACCCGCTGGCTGTGTAACTGGGCCATCGGGTGGTTTCTGGTATGGACGAAATGGTTCCCAAGTCTGTTTTGGAGCCGTCAGGTCTTATAGCATATGCAGAAGCGCCAATTTTGCAGGGTATGTAAAGTGTGTATAGTAACGTTTCTGCTGCAACACAGGAGGAGAGGGTAGCTAATAGATAGAGAGAAAAAGTCATAACGAATATTTTTTTGAGATGACGCATATATTCTATCCCTTCTTTCACCGTTAACGTTGTTATAGTCTATTATAAGGAAATATCAAAAGATAAACAGCTTTTTAGAAGACTATTTGAGAGGTGATTTTTAAAATGAACATTCAAAAGATGCTTTCGGCGGCACGAGGAGAGCTTCCATGCGACCTTGTAATCAAAAATAGCCGCATCGCTAATGTGTTCAGCTTAGATTATGAACAAGCCGATGTAGCTATATATGATGGTACCATAGTGGGGGTAGGTAAGGGGTATAAAGGTTTAATGGAAGTCGATGCAGAGGGGTCCGTTTTAGCTCCGGGCTTTATTGAAGGGCATTGCCATATAGAAAGCACGATGCTTACTCCAGCTGGATTTGCCGAGATGGTGTTGCCTTGCGGCACAACAACGGTAGTGGCTGACCCTCATGAAATAGCTAATACCTGCGGTATGAAGGGATTAGAATACATGTACCTTGAATCTCGTGACCTTCCTATCGATATTTATTTTGCGGCGCCTTCTTGTGTACCGGCATCTCCTTTTGAAACCCCCAAAGAGCCATTGGACGCACTCGCTATTAAAAACTCTTATGAGGAAGGCTGGTGCAAGTCATTAGGCGAAGTGATGAATTATCCAGGAGTTATTCATGGAGAAGAGAGCGTTTGGGGGAAAATTTTGGTATCATGGAATGAGGTACGAAGTGGACATGCTCCCGGTGTGACAGGAAAGGATTTGTGTGCATATCTGTTAAGTGGATGCGCTAGTGATCACGAAAGTTCTACTTGTAAAGAGGGCGTAGAGAAGTTGCGAAGGGGAATGTGGCTTATGATTCGTCAAGGAGCGACTGAGCATAACCTTCAAGAACTTCTACCTATTATCAAAGAGAACGAAGCTCGATCCTCTCATGCCATGTTTGTAAGTGATGATCTTACAGCGAACCACATAGAAACATGTGGTCACTTGGATCAAAAGGTCCGCCTTGCGATAGAAGCAGGGCTTTCTCCTCTCACAGCTCTTCGTATGGTTACCTTATCACCAGCGCAATATTTTAGGCTATGGGATCGAGGCGCAATTGCACCAGGCTATAAAGCAGATATGGTATTACTAGATAGTTTGGAAAATTGTCAGCCTATACATGTTTGGAAAAATGGAGAGTTTGTTGTGCGTAACTCCGCCCTGTTGAATGTGCCATTTCCCAGACGTCATTCGTATCCGTTAGCGTCAAGAGCTTTACACATCCCATCTCTTGAAGAAATTCGCGTAAAATCGTCTTTATCCTCTCAAATACGGGTATTGGGACTCAAAGCAGGACAAGTAGTTACAGATCATCGTATAGAGCCCCCTACTGTTCACAAAGGGCAGATTGTAGCTGATGCAAATAGAGATCTGGCGAAGATAGTGGTTGTAGATAAAAATAGTGGGAGCAATCGCTTTTTTGTAGGGTTTGTTATGGGACTTGGTATTAAAGAGGGGGCTATTGCATCTTCTGTCGCGCATGACGCTCATAACTATATTGCTGCTGGTATGGATGATATATCCATACGCTATGCCCTTAACGAGTTATCCTATCTGGGGGGAGGGTTGCTAGCCGTTCGTGGACAAAAGACGATAGCAGATCTCCCTCTTCCAGTAGGAGGTCTGATGAGCGATGGTTCTGCCAGAGATGTTATTAATGGTTTGAATGAAGTGGAGAAAGGGGCTCTTTCTCTTGGAACAAAGCTGCCCCATCCTTTTATGGCCATGAGTTTTTTATCGCTTAGTGTCATTCCTGAATTAAAAATTACTGACCAGGGATATGTGGATCTTAATAGAGGAGGGGCAATGTCACTTTTTGCGGAGGATAAGTAGAAGAAGCAAACCTGGGATGAGGGGAGCCCAGGCAATCCATTTTGCTACGTAGATGAATAAATAAAAAGAAGTGGTAGCAAGCCCCGCAAAAAAGAGGAAAAGGGCTATGGAAATAAGCATTTTCCCTTTACCTTTAGATCGATAACCTATAGTTGCGAGAATAAGTGATAGAATAAAAAAAGCAACATTGCAAATAAGCAATGTTTTTGCAGGCATTAAAAAAGAGTTGAAAGCTCTAAACATAATTGTCCCCCCGGGTAAGAGCAGAATTCTCTTTTAGTATATAGCTAACTTTGTGTATTGACATTCAAGAAAGATAATGTTTTTCTTATAAAAAAAGAGAAACTTTTGAAACCAGTTCTTGACATGACAGAAACCTCTGCTAGTATATTTACCGGCGTTCATACTGGGGTGTAGCCAAGACGGCAAGGCGGCGGACTTTGGATCCGTGATCGCTGGTTCGAATCCAGCCACCCCAGCCATTTTAGGATTTCAGCAAGGGGGACCGTTGGTTCCCCTCTTTTGTGCTTTTTAACCGACAGAAAAGGGGATGGGGACGTGTCTAATCATCGCTCTATAGGGGTATTAATTCTCGCTGCGGGGAAAGGAACGAGAATGAAAAGTGATTTACCCAAAGTGCTGCAACCAATTTTAGGAGAGCCCCTTCTTTTTTATCCTCTTCGGGCAGTGCATAACGCAGGTCTTTCTGACGTAGCAGTAGTTATTGGACATGGTGGTACGAACGTGGAGTCGTATCTCTCTGTAGCATGTCCAAACGTTTGTTCCATTTGGCAACATGAGCAGTTAGGAACTGGGCATGCTGTTCAAGTAGCTAGAGAGTGGTGGAGTTCTTTTTCAGACGTACTGGTTATACCTGGCGATGCCCCTCTGTTACAGCCTGATTCCTTATCCCTTTTAGTTCGTACCCATCTTGAGTCTTCTTCTCTGTGCACTTTTGCCAGTTTTCACGCTAAAAATCCTGCCGGATATGGAAGAGTTACCCGTACTAACGGTGCTATTTCGATCATAGAAGAAAAAGATGCAACTCCAGAGATAAGAAAAATAACTGAAGTCAATAGCGGGATATACCTCTTTAATACTTTGGCTTTGGCTTCTCATATAGACTCTTTGGCAAATGAGAATGCGCAAAAAGAATATTACCTTCCTGATGTGGTAGGACTTCTATCAGATCAAAAGCAGCATGTAGAGGCTGTTTGTTTCGACAATGAAGAAGATTTTCAAGGAGTCAACAGCCCTGTACAATTAGCAGCGGTTACTGCTATTGTAAGAAAACGCATAGTGCACTATTGGATGGAGTTAGGGGTAAAATGTCCCAGTCCGGATACTGTTTTTATCGGACCGCGGGTTTCTTTTAAAGGGGACGTTTGGATAGATCCCTTTGTTCAACTTTATGGTTCCACTGAAGTAGGAGAAGGGAGCTACATTGGCAGCCACACAATTCTTCGCGATACGAAAATAGGTCAATTTGTAGATATTATTCACTTTGTTTCAATTCAGTCTAGCTGTGTAGAAGATCATGCTACAATTGGCCCGTTTGCTTTTATTCGAGATAATGCTTGTGTTGGTGAAAAAGCTTTTGTAGGTAAGTTTGTTGAGATAAAGAAAAGCACCATTGGTTCTGGGAGCAAGGTTCCGCACCTTTCTTATATTGGCGATGCTCAAATTGGTTGCGATACTAATATTGGGGCAGGAACTATAACATGTAATTATGACGGAACCAACAAAAACCCGACGCATATAGGAAATAGATGCTTTGTAGGTAGCGATACAATGCTTGTAGCCCCTGTCTCTCTTGGCGACAACTCCTTCACGGCAGCAGGATCTGTTATTACACAAGATGTGCCCGAGGGGGCTTTGGCTGTTGCTAGAGCTAGACAGAAAAACGTAGAGGACTGGGTTGTACGCCGTCAAGGCAACAGAAAAGAAGGGGGTAAGGAGTGATGGGTTCCAGTTCCAGGGATCTAAAAATCTTTTCGGGAACCGCCCATCCGGAGTTCGCCAGAAGAATCTGCGCGGAGCTGGGGGTAGAGCTTTCCCGGGCCAAACATTACTGCTTTTCAGATGGAGAAATAGGGCTATCGATTGAAGAAAGTGTTCGAGGAGCAGATGTTTTTGTAGTTCAACCTACGTGTGAACCGGTGAATGATAATCTTATGCAACTCTTTATTATGTTAGATGCTTTGAAAAGGGCATCTGCTTATCGTATTAACGTGGTAACTCCTTATTTTGGATACGCTCGTCAAGATCGTAAGACAAAGGCTCGTGATCCTATATCTGCCAAACTCGTGGCTAACCTGATGGAGCATAGCGGTGCTTGTCGGTTAATCACGGCTGATTTACATGCAGGGCAGATCCAGGGCTTTTTTGATATTCCTGTGGATCATCTTACTGGCGTTCCCCTTCTGGCTAACTATTTTAAAGAGAAGTTCCCCAGCGAGATAAAGAGGGAAGAAGTAGTAGTTGTAGCTCCAGACGTTGGAGGAGTGGTTCGTGCACGTCGTTTTGCAGTGACTCTCAATGCTGACTTGGCTATTGTGGATAAACGACGATCCCATGATGTGGCCAACCTTTGTGAAGTGATGGAGATCATAGGAGATGTAACGGGAAAAGTAGCTATCCTTATTGACGATATTATCGATACTGCTGGTACTATTTGCAATGCTGCGGCTGCCTTGAAAGAGCGAGGAGCAGATAAAGTGTATGCGTGTGCTACCCATGGCGTTTTGTCAGGGCCTGCTATTGAAAGATTGGAAAAAGCTGATATCGATAAGGTTATTCTTACAGATACAATCCCGTTGCCTGAAAGCAAAAAGTTAGATAAAATTACACAGTTGTCCATTGCTCCATTGTTTGCAGAAGCTATAGCCCGAGTGCATAGTGACCGCTCTGTGAGCAGTTTGTTCAGCTAATTATTTGTTCGCAGCAGCGATTTGTTTTGTAGAAGGAGGATGTTTGTAGATGGCTGACATGGTCAAGTTAGTTCTCGAGGCGAGAAATGAGAAAGGGAAAGAAGCCGTAAAGAAACTTCGGCCGACAGGATACATTCCGGCTGTTTTTTATGGCCCCGAATATAAGGAGTCTGTTCCTGTTAAGGTAAAAGCTTTGGATATTGCGGCAATCGTCCGTTCGGGACATTGGGAAACTGTTCGTTTTAATGTAACTCTTCCTGATGGCAAAGAGGAAATGTGCTTAATGAGAGATGTGCAGAAGAACTTCCTGAATGACGATATTCTTCATGTGGATTTCTTCCAGCTCATGAGAGGCCGCAAGGTTAGTATTAATGTTCCTATCGTTCTTGAGGGACGAGAGGTTTGTGTTGGCTTGAAATCTGGCGGAGTAGTAGAGCAGCTGTTATATGAGGTGGAGATAGATGTATTGCCTCAGGAAATTCCTGATTCTATCGTTATAAACGTGAAAGATCTTGATTTGAACGAGGGTGTTTACTTAAAAGAGCTTCCTCTTCCGGAAAGTGCTGAGTTGCTTGTAGACCCTGAAGATATGGTAGTTACCGTAGGCTTACCCAAGATAGAAGAAGAGCCCGAAGTCGAGGAAGAAGTGGCTCCCGGTGAAGTTGAAGTGGTGGCTAAGGGTAAGGCCAAGGAAGCGGAGGAAGAAGAGGAGTAGAATCCTTTGCGTCTCGTCGTTGGTTTAGGTAATCCAGGGCCAGAATATGCTTGGACACGTCATAATATAGGGTGGCTTGCGCTTGACCAGGTCATTCAACGTTTTTCTCTTGGCAAGTCTTCTTTGAAGTATGATGGTATGTTTTGGGGGCCACAAAAAGTAGGGGTGATGGATTGTTTGTTCTTAAAACCCCTTACCTATATGAATTTAAGTGGCAAATCGGTTTCTCAGGTATGTCATTATTATCGCATTGAACCTGAATCTGTTTTGGTGGTTAGTGATGACGTAGCCTTGCCTTTTGGCCGTTTGCGGTTGAGAATGAAAGGCTCGGCTGGAGGGCATAATGGCCTTGCCTCGGTGCTTGGTGCGCTTGGAACTCTTGACGTACCACGTCTTCGTCTAGGTGTTGGAGCTGTTCCGATGGGACGAGATATGGTTTCGTGGGTTTTGGGAACATTCCCTTCACATGAGCGAGAACAGTTGCCAGAATTCCTTCATAAAGCTGCGAATGCAGTGGAACTCTGGTTGACAGAAGAGAGTCAATTGGCCATGAGCCAAATCAATTCTAGGGATAACATAAACCCCATCAAGGGGCTGGAAGAGAAGTAGCGAAGTGGCGGGGCCTTGGTCTCGCCACTTCTTTGTTTTTGTTTGGGAAAAGGATGAGATTGAATAATGATGTTCTCCTCTACCTGTAGTCATCAAAGTGGGTATTTATGGAGTCTCAATGAAGGGGTATGGAAAAGAGGAGCCCAGGTACATTTGCCGCTAGAAGGCGGAGCTCGTCCCTGGGTTCTTGGTGGTGCGGAGGTACCTCTGCTTGTCGTATGTCCTGATCAGCGTCAAGCTGAAGATTTTGTAGCGGATTGGGACTGTTTGTGGGGGGGAGAAAAGAGCCATCTTCTTTATGAGCCTCCCCTCAGTGTAGAGGGGGTACGAAGCCAATCTCTTCGCCTTCAGCGAGGAGAGGTGTTGTTGCAATGGAAGAAAGAAGGAGGGGTCTTGGTGGCTTCTCCTGGGAGTTTGCTGTGCCCCTTCCTGACAGGAAGAGATTTTTTCCCGATCGATGTCAAGAGTGATCAGATACGAAGTACTCTTATCCGATGGCTTGAAGGGGCTGGTTATGAGAGAGTGGATTTGGTATGGGCTCCCGGTCAATTTGTTGTTCGAGGTTTTATTGTAGATATTTATGATCCGTCGTATGCTCTTCCCATACGCGTAGAGTTTTTTGATGAAGCTGTCGAAAGTTTGCGTTCTTTTCATCCCCAGAGCCAGATAAGCGCAGCGAGACTCGAGAGTGTTAGCATTCATAGTATACGTACCGCTCGAGAAATTCCTATAGATGCTATCCTTCCAGAAGAGTGTCATATTGTTCTTTTTGAACCAATGCAACTCGAAAACCAAGCTGAATCCTATCGTTGGTTGTGGGAGGATCTAAGGGAAGAAGCGCGCACAATGCCCCTTTCAGAGTGGACAGATTTGCTTGTATCCCTTTCGAAATGGCCTAAGATAAGAGTAAGTTCAGCTGTAGCTTTGTCAGAGGTGCCCGTACCTGTTCAAGAATGCCCGCATTTTAGAGGAGATGCAGAGAAATTCCGATGGAATTGCCAATATTGGAAGACTGAAGGTTTTTCTATTTATGTCTTTTCTACCGGCACTGCCTTGAAAAATGATCCTCAAATTCAATCTATAGCTCATTTTGAAGACGGTGCTCTCTCAAGAGGCTTTATAGATTCTGGAAAAAAGATAGTGGTTGTGTCCGATTTTGAGATAGCTGGCATGACTGCTACTAGAAGTAGTAAACCCTGGAGATCTGTCCCCTCTGAATGGAAAGAAAGGCTCACTGAGAACCAGCTAGTAGTCCATGAAGACTATGGAGTAGCCATTTATAGGGGGGTAGAGGAAATTACGTCTGGGGGAGAATCCTTGGACTCTCTTGTGCTTGAATTTGCCAATGATCAAAGGCTTCTTGTTCCCTTTATGCAAGTCTATAAAATATCGCCGCTTCCAGAAGATGCCACTTCTGACGTAGTTCTTGATTCTCTGCGAGGAACAAGGTGGAAAAAAGCTGTAGAGAAAACGAAGGAGAGAGTTCGAGAGGAAGTTCGAGCCCTTATTCGGCTTTATGCAAAAAGAGAAATGGTAAAAGGTTTTGCTTTCCCTCCATCTACTGATATGTATCGTCAATTTGTAGAGGCTTTTTCTTACATAGAAACGGCAGATCAACTTAAGGCAGAAGAAGATATTATAGAAGACATGGAGAGTCCCTATCCTATGGATAGACTTTTAGTAGGGGATGTGGGATTCGGCAAAACCGAAGTGGCTATGCGAGCTGCTTTTAAAGCGGCAGAGGCCGGGAAGCAAGTGGTAGTACTTGTTCCTACAACAATTTTAGCTCAACAACACTACCATACTTTTCGTAGTCGTATGAGCGGGTTCCCCATTCGAGTGGAGGTTTTATCCCGCTTTATTTCTTCATCAAAGCAGAAAAAGATTTTGGAGGATACTCGAAAGGGAGTTGTAGATATATTAATTGGGACACAACGTCTCCTTCAAAAGGATATAGAATTTGCGAATCTTGGCTTGTTGATTATAGATGAGGAACATCGGTTTGGTGTTATGCACAAAGAAAAGCTAAAAAATACGAGGGAAGGAATAGATGTTCTCACTCTTTCAGCAACCCCTATTCCACGCACACTTTCCCTCTCGTTGCGAGGATTACGGAGCTTCTCTGTTATAGCGACCCCTCCCCATAATCGTTTGCCTGTAGTAACGATGGTGGGGCCAAGACGGCGGGAAACAGTGAGACGTGCTGTTTTACGAGAGTTGAATAGAGGGGGACAAATTTTTTATGTCTCTAATCGTATCTATCGCCTTTCAGAAAAATTCTCTGAACTAAAAAGCATGTTTCCTGATGCTTCCATAGCGTTGGCTCACGGCCAAATGGTGGAAAAAGAGTTGGAAAAGACAATGCTCGATTTTTATAATGGAAAAATAAACATCCTTCTTTGTACTACTATTGTAGAAAGTGGTTTGGATATTCCTCGAGCAAACACACTTATAGTTGATGATGCGCAAGAATTAGGATTAGCCCAGATGTATCAGCTTAGGGGAAGAGTAGGTAGGCGGGAAGAAGGAGCTTTTGCATACTTTTTCTACCCAGAGCATCTCGCATTGCAAAAGGAGACGAGGGAGCGATTTGATGCTATCTCGACCTTTTCAGATGTAGGTTCGGGGTACTCGTTAGCTCTACAGGATCTGCAGATACGTGGCGGGGGAGATTTAGTAGGGACCTCGCAACATGGGCAAGAGGAGAGGACTGGGTATTATTTTTATTATAAGATGCTTGAAGAAGAAATAGCGAGGGTCCGTGGAGAATTTTTCCCTGAAGTTTCTTTGGAAAGCGAGCTTACAGGGGCAATCCCTTCAGAGTACATTCCACAAGAAAATATTCGTATCACTCTTTATAGAAGATTGTTGAAAGAAAATGATTGGCTAGAATTGGAACATATCCGGCGAGAAGTCCGTGACCGTTTTGGCCCTTTGCCAGATCCGCTCTCCTTCCTTATAGATATGACAATGGTCAGAATTGCCGGAAGTCGAGCAGGTATTTCTTCAATAATATCAGATTTGGAGCAGACGATTGTTATCTTGAAGGCTGAAAAGCTTCGTAAATTTCTGAAGAATTGTAAGGGATGGGCTCTTTTCGAACAACGTCTTATTGGACCAGGTGGGTATAGAGGAATGGCAGATGTATCAAAAGCCATAAAAGCTCTCTTGTCTGAACGTAGAGAGGATATGGAGGTACAAGCATGAACACTTCTGTTGACGTAGCATTTGACCGATTGGTACATATTATGGCACAGCTTCGCTCTCCTGAAGGCTGCCCTTGGGATCGAGAGCAATCTTTTGAGAGTCTGAGGAGCCATATAGTAGAGGAAGCGTATGAGTTAGTTGATGCTATCACGAATAAAAATGTGGACGATATAAAAGAAGAGTCAGGTGACTTACTCCTTCAAATAGTTTTCATTTCTCAGCTCGCCCAGGAGGAAGGATTTTTTGATATAAAAGATGTAATATCCGAAATTTGTGATAAGCTCATACGCAGGCACCCCCATGTTTTTGGAAAAACAAAAGTGGAAGGGAGTGCCGATGTTTTAGCTAACTGGGAGAAGATAAAAGCGACAGAGAAGGATATTCAGAAACGAGAGGACACTTCGATTTTAGCAGGTATCCCAGAGAGTTTACCTCCTTTACTTAAAGCATATCGTATACAGGCTAAGGTCGCCCATGTGGGGTTTGATTGGGAGCAGGGAAATGTGCTTCCCTTACAAGAAAAGGTGAAAGAAGAACTTCAAGAAGTGAGTGATGCCCTATCTTTAAAGGAAAGTCAAGAGAGGGTAGAAGAAGAAATCGGAGATCTTTTCTTCGCCGTAGTGAATCTCTCAAGGCATGTAGGGGTAAACCCCGACGTAGCCTTGCAGCGAGCTAATAAAAAATTCGAATTTCGATTCCGTCAAGTAGAAAATATGGTTCATGAGGCTGGGAAAGAGTGGAACGATTATAATTTAGAAGAGCTGGATCGATTTTGGCGTGAGGTAAAAGGTTCCAATTCCGCTACGGATAAGAACAAAGAGGCAAGCGACTCATCATTACTGTAATGGAGGCTGTGTGGAGTCATGAAAGATGGAAATGGAAAAAATACTGTCAAGAACGGCAAAAGTACGAAGAACCCCACGGTTCAAGGGCTTGAAGTATTAAATGCCCAGAAGGTGGGAATTACTGAGACCGCCTTGCGTGATGCTCACCAATCCCTTATGGCTACCCGGATGCGGATTGAAGATATGCTTCCTATTGCTGAACAGATGGATGAAATCGGGTACCATTCTTTGGAAGTCTGGGGAGGAGCTACCTTCGATACATGTATGCGTTTCCTAGACGAAGATCCGTGGGAAAGATTGCGAATGCTTCGGAAGAGATTCAAAAAAACGAAGTTGCAGATGCTGCTTCGGGGGCAAAATGTTGTGGGGTACCGCCATTATGCAGATGATACAGTGAGGGAGTTTGTTAAACGAGCTGTAGGAAATGGCCTTGATATCATTCGTGTTTTTGACGCTTTAAATGACTTGCGAAATATGGAGATAGCTGCTGATCAGGTCAAAAAAGAGGGGGCTCATCTCCAATTATCCATGTCTTTTACGTTATCTCCAGTTCATACCCTTTCCGCCTTTGCTGAGCTAGCTTCTCAAATGAAAGAGATGGGCGCAGACTCTATTTGTATTAAAGATATGGCTGGTTTATTGAGTCCTGTTGACGCTTCGAGACTTGTGAAAGCCATAAAGAAGAAGACGGGACTTCCCATTCAGATTCACTCCCACTATACGAGCGGCATGGCTTCCATGGCGTATCTGGCTGCCATCGAAGCTGGAGCAGATGTAGTGGATTGTGCCATATCTCCCTTCTCAATGGGGACAAGCCAACCCCCTACAGAATCTATTGCCGCAGCTCTGGCTGGCGGGGAATATGATACAGGATTAAGTTTGGACAAATTAGTGCCGGTGGCAAACCACTTTAAGTCTATTAAGGAAAAGTATAAAGATATTTTTGTGGGATTATCCGGCGTAGATATAAATGTCTTGATTTATCAGATTCCTGGCGGAATGTACTCGAATCTGGTAAGTCAGCTTAAAGAACAAAATGCGTTGGGGCGTTTACAAGAGGTGTTGCGGGAAGTTCCGAAAGTGAGGAAAGAAATGGGATATCCTCCTCTCGTTACTCCGACGAGTCAGATAGTAGGAACTCAGGCGACTCTCAATGTATTAGTGGGAGAGCGCTGGAAAATCATTCCTAAAGAGGTTCGGAACTACTTCCTCGGCTATTATGGGCGCCCTCCAGCAGATGTTGACCCTGAGATACAAAAGAAAGCCATTGGCGATGAGGCTCCTATTACGTGTCGTCCCGGAGAAAAAATCGCTCCAGAGATGGAGGAAGCAAGGGAAGCGGTGGCTCCTTGGGCGCTTCAGCCGGAAGATGCTGTTTCTTACGTTATGTTTCCAGCTGTAGCGAAGGATTTCCTTATGAAGAAATATGCAAAGAAAACGAAGAGGGATATAGGTCTTGAGACTTTTGTCGATGGAGCTGGATATCCTGTGTAGAGGGATCAAAAACTATATGAGTGAAAATCATTTAAAAGCATCAGAACCAAAATCTTTTTCAGAAACAATAATCGTGTCGGATCAGGACATATTAGCGCGCTTTGCTGGTAATAACGATGAAAATTTTAAAACGATAGAAGAACGATTCCCTGTAAGAATTTTAGTACGGGGAGAGAAGGTGACTGTTCAGGGTCCAGATAACGATGTAGTAGAAACGGTATATCATTACATGGAAGAGTTGCTTAAAGTCGCTAAAAAAGGTCACCAGATTCTTGCTGCTGATGTTCGTTACGGGATGGATATGATTTCCATAGAAGGGCGGGTTGACCTTACCTCTCTTTACAATGATGTTATCTGTACTACGAATCGCGGCAAACCTGTGCGTCCTAAAACGGCAGGACAAAAGCTTTATATTGAAGCCATGAGAACTCACGATATTGTCTTTGCTATAGGTCCGGCAGGAACGGGGAAAACCTATCTGGCGGTATGTCATGCTGTGTCCCTGCTCAAAGCAGGAGCTATTAGTCGTATCGTTCTGGTCCGTCCAGCAGTGGAAGCAGGAGAGAGTCTCGGCTATTTGCCAGGTGATTTGCGAGAAAAAGTGGAGCCCTATGTTAGACCTCTTTACGATGCGTTTTATGATCTTTTTTCTCCAGAGCGTTTCCTAAGATATGTTGACAAAAATGTTATAGAAATAGCTCCTTTAGCCTATATGAGGGGGCGGACTTTAAATGATAGTTTTATTATTTTGGATGAGGCGCAGAATACAACTCCCGAACAGATGAAAATGTTTTTGACCCGTTTAGGTTTTGGGTCTAAAGCAGTAGTGACTGGAGATATAACTCAGATTGATCTTCCCTCGGGGAAAAAATCCGGGTTGATCGAAGTCCGAGACATTTTGGAGGGGATTGAAGGCATAGCATTTCTTGAACTGACAAATAAAGACGTTGTGCGCCATGAAATTGTGCAACGGGTAGTTAAAGCTTACGAAGAATATGAACAACGTCGTCAATAACCTTAAGCTTTCTCGCAAGTTTAAAAAAACGAAGGCGAAACTACTGGTGGGAAATGGATTCTATCGTTTTACATCAGTGGTTTTGCTTGTTTGTTTTGCTTGCTTTCTGCTTTTCGTTCGATGGTTTTTTGACACAGGACGATCGGGCTTTCTCTTAGGCAAGCCGTCGCCTCGTACATATTTTGCCATAGCTCCTATGGGATATATTGACGAAGAGAAAACACAGTTGCTTCGCTCCAAAGTGGAAGATACCATAGCTGGAGTTTTTGTGAAGGATTCCTCTGCAGTCAGGGGGATGAAGAGTCGTTTAGAGGCCTTGGAACAAGGAGACCTTCAAATGGCAATGATCCCTGCGGCTCTTAAGGACCTTTTAGCACAACTTTCAGAGCGAAAAAAAACTATAGTATTGCGATCCACTTTTAAAATAGGCCAGGAGCTTTTGTCAGAAGGGGACTGGACCCGTGGTGTTGCTGCTCCGACAGCAGAGTTGATTTGGGAAAAAATAGAAGCTTTAGATTTGCCCATGGCTGAAAATAATCTTATCTATCAACTTCTGGAGGAAATACTCAAACCAGCGGTGCGGCTTGATAAAGATTTAACTCAGAGCTTAAGAAAAGATTTTACAGCAGGGCTCAAACCGGTGGAGCAATTTATAAAAGTTGGCGATGTGATTGTGGAAAAAGGGAATGTTATTACTCCGCAGCTTGCGCGTATATTGCTTTCACAAGGATATCTTCAACAACGGTTCCCGTGGAAAATATTAATACTGTCTCTCTTGCTGATTTTTTGTTGGCCTTTCTGGGTGTATCTTCCAGATTTAGCTTCTGGGAGTAGACGATCTTTTGACCTAAATGAGGTTTTTGTGGCCTGTATAGTGGGAGGATATTGGTTCGCAGAGTATATCTCAAGTCTTTTAGGGGCTCGAGGTGTAGCTATTGTTGTTTTGACTGGATGGATTTATCTTGTATTACCCTTCATCCCTGCTTTCCAAGTCGTTTTCGGAGCTTCTATCATTGCTTCTGTGCTTACCGCAGCTTTTTCGACGTCTGAAATTTTGCTAGTAGCCTCTATGGGACTTGTTGCGGCTGTAACAGGGCGCTTCTTTTTCAGAGATGTTCATTCTCGAAGCCATCTTTGGCGTCAGCTTGTCGTTGCCGGTTTTTTCCCAGTGTTGGGAGGAATGGTAGTTCGATGGGGCATGGCTATGAATCTTTCATGGCAGGTCTTTTTATATGCTTGTTTAGGTGAAGCTTTTTGGGGCGTTGTTGTCATCGCCTTTTTACCTGTGTGGGAAAATTTCTTTGATATTATGTCCCCTCTCCGGCTCATGGAGCTCTCATACCCAACCCAGCCTCTTTTGAAAAAACTACAAATAGAGGCACCGGGAACGTATCATCACTCTCTTATGGTGGGAACTCTTGCAGAAGCAGCTGCGGATCGTCTTGGTATGAATACCTATTTGATACGTGCTGGAGCGTACTATCATGATGTAGGAAAGTTGCGTCGCCCTCATTTTTTTGTTGAAAATCAGATGGAGGGAGAAAATGTTCACGATGAATTGACGCCCTCTCTTTCTGCTCTTGTTATCATCGCGCATGTTCGAGAAGGGTTGGAGATTGCTCAAGAGTATCATTTACCGGCGAAGCTGCGTCAGTTTATAGCCGAACATCATGGAACTACCTGTCTAGCTTATTTCCATAGGAAGTCCATCGCTTTAGGTGAGACACTTCCCCGAGAGCAGTTTTGCTATCCTGGCCCCCGTCCTTCTTGTCGAGAAACGGGACTATTGATGTTAGCCGACTCGGTGGAGGCGGCTGTTCGTGCCGATCGGAAGAATATTACGGGGATACAAGATCTAGAAAAAGTAATTTCTGGTGTTGTAGAAGCGAAAGTTTCGGAAGGGCAGCTTGATGATGTAGACTTTACGATGAAAGAATTAGCTACGATTAGAGAAGCCCTTGTCTACGCTCTACAATCTATGTATCATGGCCGAAAAGTAAAAGAGATCAAAGAAGAGCCATCCTCTGAAGAAGAGGAGACAACTTCAAAAAAACAGGAGGAGTAACACGTGAAGGTTCATTTATCTTTTGAGAGTCTCGATGATGGAGAATCTGAAAGTACCAACGCCCTCAACAAATTAGAGGGCAGAGAAGATGTGTTAGGGGAAATCGTTGAACGTTTGTTTCCGGGCAAATTTACCGATCAGGAGGCGGAAGTATCTATAGCTTTTGTTTCAGCTCCAGATATGCAGGAGAAAAACTATACATATCGAGGGATTGATGAGCCTACAGATGTCCTTTCTTTTCCTATGTGGGAGGATCAAAACGGAGTTTTTCTTCCCCCTAGCGATTGGGATGTTTTGCCTTTGGGCGATATTTTAATTTGTGAAGATGTGGTGAGGGAAAACGCTCATCAAAATGGAACGTCTTACGTAGAAGAACTCTATCTTATGGTTGCTCATGGTTTCCTCCACTTATTGGGAATGGACCACGATACGGAGGAGAGACAGCAAAAAATGTGGCTTCTCCAGTCTGCAATTTGTAAAGAATGGCTTTTAGATGAGAAAAAGTCACATCAATCCCCCTCGCTTGGTGGAGAGGTGACTCGATAGTGGATATTCCGGTCTCTGTAATACGGATATTTATGTTTCTTTTTTTCCTATTGCTGCTCTCTGCTTTTTTTAGTAGCGCGGAGACGGCCATAACATCATCAGGAAGAGGAAAGTTACTAGCTTTACAGGAACGTCATCCCTATCAACGGAGGTTTTTACAGTGGCTTGTTGGCGATGTTCAACGAGCCCTTACTATTACTCTTGTTTCAAATAATTTGGTTAACATAGCTGCGAGCGCAGTAGCTACATCTCTTGCCATTCTTCTCTTCGGGCATAAGAGTGTCTTTTGGGCTGTTATTATTATGACAATTGTGATTGTTGTATTCGGGGAGATATTACCTAAAAGCATTGCTATAGTCAGGTCTGAGCCAATCTTGATTATAACCCTGCCCATCCTTCGTTTTTTAGGTTTCCTTTTTGCCCCTTTTATCTGGACAATGAACCAATTTGTTCGTTTCCTCGGAATCCTTGTCGGAGTAGATCTTAAGGCGCAGCATACCTTTGTGACCAGAGAGGAAATTGAGCAAATGGTTAACATCGGAGAGGCTTCGGGGGCTCTTGAAGCTGTTGAGCGGAAAATGATCCACGGGATTATTTCCTTTGAAGAGACACGAGTTTATGAAATTATGATTCCGAGGACGGATATGAATGCTATAGCCAGCGATGCAACTATTAGAGATTCAGTTACGATTTTTCAGGAGCACGGACACTCCAGAGTCCCTGTATATGACGAAAGCCTTGATGATATAGTGGGAATACTGTATGTGAAAGATACAATACCTTATCTCGCGTCAGGTGACGTGGAGGTCGTTGTTTCTAAACTTCAGCGAGAAGCTCTTTTTGTGCCAGAGACCATGCGCATAGTGGAAGTTTTCAACATTATGAAAATCAGACATGTCCACATGGCTATCGTTGTTGATGAATATGGTGGTACAGCAGGTCTCGTAACACTTGAAGACCTTTTGGAAGAGATCGTAGGAGAAATACAAGACGAATATGACTCTGAAACATCACCGGTTCTCAGCGAAACTGCTGGGAACTATTTGGTGCAAGGTAATGTAAGTTTAGAGGATTTAAGCGAGATTATCGGTGACACTTTCGAGTCGGAAGATGCAGAAAGTGTAGCAGGTCTGGTTCTCTCTCTCTCTGGAGGCTTCCCTGAAAAAGGAACTATTTTCCAGTACGGGAAATGGGAGATAGAAGTTCTCGATGTGGAGGATCATCGAATTAAACTTTTACGATTTCATGAGGTGCTTCGAGATGAAGAAAATGAAGAATAATGATCTTGCGACCCCGTGGCCTTCTCATAATGTGACCCCTGAATTTTTGCTACAGGCGGCTCGCAATGCTCAGCTTCGATCCTATAGTCCCTATTCCCACTTTCCTGTGGGTGCAGCGCTTCTCAGTGTAGATGATGAAGTGGTAATAGGTTGTAATGTAGAAAATGCATCTCTTGGCCTTACTGTGTGTGCCGAGCGAAATACTATAGGGAATATGGTAGTTTCTGGATTAAAAGATCCTTTGGTTATTGCCATAGTGGGAAAAGAGGGAGAACCTTGTTACCCCTGTGGTGCATGTCGACAGGTTTTATGGGAATTTAATCCAGATCTACTCGTTTTGGTGGAAGATGGGGAAAAAGGTTGGGAGATTCTTCCTCTTCGTATGTTGCTTCCACATGCGTTCAGCAGGAAGGGATTTAAAGATAAATGATAGATGAGTTTAAGAATTTTAAATTTGGGATTGTCCCACTGGTGGGGCGTCCTAATGTGGGGAAGTCTTCCTTAATGAATGCGCTGCTTTCTTTTAAGGTCTCCATTGTTTCTCAAAAGCCCCAGACTACGAGGAACCAAGTACGAGGTTTTTACAATGCTCCTGGATTACAGGTTATTTTTACAGATACGCCGGGGATCCATAAGCCTAGACATAAACTAGGTGAAGCTATAGTTGCCGCAGCAGAACGAGCGTTGGAAAATGCGGATCTAATCCTTTACGTAGTGGAGGCCAGTGATAGCAATATTTCTGTGGAGGACGAAAGGATTATAAATATTCTTCAGTCCACGTCTACTCCTATCATCTTAGTAGTCAACAAAATAGATGGAATACGAGGAGGAAAGGATCGTGTTCCACAGGTTATTTCTCTTTACAGCCAATATCTATCTTTTGTTGCAACTATAGGAGTTTCAGCGAAGACTGGCTATAACTTGGAGAGGTTGATAGCATCTTTAAAAGAGAAGCTCCCAGAAGGTTGCCCTTGGTATGACGAAGAATCTATAACGGATCAACCTGAGCGTTTTTTGGCGGGTGAAATCATTAGAGAGAAAGTTTTGCGCCTCACTCAGGAAGAAGTTCCTCACTCGGTGGCGGTAGAGATTGAAGAATATAAAAGCCCAGATGAGTATCCTGATCGAAAGACTCTCTATATACGAGCAAATCTTGTAGTAGAGCGCGAAGGGCAGAAGGCTATCCTTATTGGTGAAAAAGGGCGTAAAATAAAAGAGATTGGGCGGCGAGCCCGTATTGATATAGAGAATATGCTGGGCCATAAAGTTTTTTTGGATTTGTGGGTAAAAGTCAGGCCGGGGTGGCGTCAGTCCGAAAGTGAACTCCGGAGAATGGGATACATTGGAAGGTGATAGAATCATCGTGGATTTTTTATCTCAAGGGCCAGTCCGCAGTTCTGGAGTTGTTCTTCGACGCAATCTAGATGCCGAGGGGAACATGTCTTTGTACCTTCTGCTTAAAGGGATCGGCCCAATATGGATTCAGGCGCCTGGTTCAGCTCGGGGCAGGGTTCGTTTTGGCGGAGGTACAGAACCTCTTTGCTGGAGTGTGTTTGATCTCTATAAGGGGCCTAAAAGGCTATATCTCAAGTCCATAGACATTAAAGATGACATGTGGAAACTTCGTTTAGACCCTCATCTCCTTTTAGTAGCCCTTGAATGGGATAAGCTTATTATTCGTTATACATGCTTAGGCATAGCAGAAGACAATGTTTTAGCTCTTTTTTATTGGTCTATGCGTACCTTGTGCGAAGGAGGGGATCCTCCTCCCCTTTCTTGGCGTTTTTTATGGCGCTGGCTTCATTCTCGAGGGGAGGCTCCAGATCTTCATAGTTGTGAGAAGTGTGGCACCCCTTTGACTTCTGAGGTGCAATGGTCAGAAACAGGGTTCTTGTGTTCGTCTTGTTATAATGACCTTCACGGTCTTATCCTGTCAAAACAGGAACGGCTTATGTTGGAAGCGGCGGCTTTAATGGATCGTCGTCGTTTCATTCTTTTTTTTTCTCAAATAGCTGGTCGTACTGGCTTTGATGCCGAGTTTTGGCGAGCCCAATCCGACCGTTTAAAACTGATTCTCGATAGAAGTCGTTAAATCGAAACGAGGGAGGGTTTTTTCGTGAATTTTCAAGAGATTATTTTTCGTCTTGAACGATTTTGGGCGGAACAAGGATGCATTATCCAACAGCCTTACGATATAGAAGTAGGTGCCGGAACCATGAATCCCGCAACGGCATTGCGTGTTTTAGGACCGGAGCCTTGGCGTGTGGCATATGTAGAACCTTCAAGAAGGCCAGCAGATGGTAGATATGGGGAGAACCCTAACCGTCTCCAGCATTATTATCAATATCAGGTTATACTTCAGCCGGCGCCGGCAAGTATACAGGAAATATATTTAGATAGCCTTGCGGCCATAGGCATTGACCCTCAAGATCATGATATTCGATTTGTGGAAGATGATTGGGAATCTCCCACAGTGGGGGCCTGGGGGTTGGGATGGGAAGTTTGGCTTGATGGTATGGAAGTAACGCAGTTTACTTATTTTCAGCAAGTAGGCGGAATTGATATGGAACTTGTTCCTTCTGAGATTACTTATGGTATTGAACGAATTGCCATGTTTGTTCAGAAAGTAGAAAATGTTTATGATTTATCTTGGAACAATGATGTATCTTACGGGAATGTTCACCACCAAGGTGAGGTGGAGTACTCTCACTATAACTTTGAAATAGCTGACACGGATATGCTCTTCACCCTTTTTAATATGTACGAAGCAGAGGCTCTCCATATCCTTGAAACGGGATATGCGTTACCAGCATATGATTATGTCTTGAAATGTTCTCATACATTTAATCTCCTTGATGCCAGAAATGCCATTAGTGTTACCGAGCGAACTGGTTATATCTCGAGAATTCGCAACTTAGCGAGTCGTTGTTGTGCAAGTTACGTGGAACGAAGGAAAGAAATGGGCTATCCTTTTATGGATAAATTTCCCAGATAGCCCAGGAAGAGGTGACGTTGTCCATGGCGTATAAAAATTTATTGCTTGAAATAGGAACAGAGGAGATCCCGTCTCGTTTTCTTCCAGAGGCTTTATCGAATATTGTTCGTTATGCAGAAGAAGAAATGGTGGCTGCCAGAATTATACATGGCAGAGTCGCGGCTTATGGAACGCCGAGAAGGATTGCCCTCGTCATACGGGATGTGGAAGAGAAACAGGAAGATAAAGTTATGACATATAAAGGTCCCACATGGGATTCTGCTTTTGATGCGAATGGAAACCCCACAAAAGCTGCTTTGGGGTTTGCTAAAAGCAAAGGCGTTGGCTATGAAAATCTCGTCCCTAAAGAAGTGGATGGAGTTCGTTATGCCTTTGCTGTCGTATCTGAAGTGGGCAATCCTGTGCGAGATCTTTTTCCTGAGATACTCCCGGCTATAATTCGTAAATTGGTTTTCCCTAAAAACATGTATTGGGTGGATTCATCTATTAAGTTTGCAAGGCCAATTCGTTGGATTGTCGCACTCCTAGACGTAGAAGTTGTCCCTTTTGTTTATGGGGATATAGAAAGTGGTAGGACAACGCGAGGTCATCGCTTTATGGGGGCCCGAAATCTCGATATAGATGATGCTGCCGAGTTTATGGAGAGGCTTTATGATAACTACGTTATTGTGGATCAGGAGAAACGCCGACAGAAAATGATCTCTGGCATCACAGCTCTAGAGAAGGAAATGGGCGGGAAAGTAGAATTAGATCCTGAACTTGTTGAAGAGAATCTTTACTTGGTCGAGTACCCTGTCCCGTTCTATGGAACCTTCGATAAGAAATATCTCGAGATCCCTGAAGAAGTGTTGACCACGAGCATGAAGAAACATCAGAAATATTTCCCGGTACGAAGCGAATCTGGGAAACTTATGCCTTGCTTTGTAGGAGTGAGCAACAACAGAGCGACGAATATGGGGGTTGTTCGAGAGGGAAATGAACGAGTTTTAAGGGCTCGTTTAGAAGATGCGGCTTTTTTCTGGAAAGAAGATTTAAAGAAGCCTCTTGCTGCTCGAATCGATGAACTTAAGAACATCCTTTACCAAGAGAAAATCGGTTCCTTATACGATAAAGTGAAAGCAACCCAAAAATTGGCTGTGAATCTCTGTCATGTCTTAGGCCTTTCAGATATTGTAAAATTAGTGGAACGTGCGGCTTCTCTCTCCAAAAGCGATCTTCTTACAAATATGGTTTACGAATTTCCTGAGCTTCAGGGGGTTATGGGAAGAGAATATGCCCTTCGGAATGGCGAACCACAGCGAGTAGCTCTGGGAATTTATGAGCAATATCTTCCTGGCTTTGCCGGAGATAAAGTTCCTTCCGATAGCGTAGGGGCTATTCTGGGTCTTGCAGAGCGAGGATACATCATTGTAAGCTGTCATAAGGCAGGTTTGCAACCTACGGGTTCCCAGGATCCCTATGCTTTACGGCGAGCGGCTCGATGTATTAATGAAATTATATGGGGAACTGAGTTAGATGCGGATATGCAGGATCTTTTCCGTAAGGCTGGAGAAGTGGCAGATGTATCTTCGGACATTTTGGATCAAGTCTGGAGTTTTTACGAGCAGCGCCTCCATGTGCAGCTTAAAGAAAAAGGTTTCGATCATGATATTGTTTCACTAGCTATATCAGTTATTGGGAAGCAACCTCTGCAAGTGTTGCGCCTTTTAGGTGCTCTCGACAAAGTTAAGGCGGAGTCGTGGTTTGAAGAGCTCATAACAGCCGCAGTAAGGGTAAGAAATATTCTCTCAAAAGCTGAAGTGGCGGATATTTCCACAGAAGTTTCTCCAGCGTTCTTCCAGAAAGAGGCAGAAGGAAGACTTTTCGACGAAATAAGGGAAACGACGGAACATGTGGAAAAAACCTTGTCTCGATATGATTGGGATGAGCTTATGGTTCTTCTTGCAAAGCTGTCGCCCTGCATTACTTCTTTCTTCGATGACGTATTGATTATGGATGAAGACATATCCGTACGCCGAAATCGTCTTGCGCTTCTTTCCTGTTGCAATAAGCTTTTCAGAAAAGTAGGCGATTTGGGGACCCTCAAATGCTAGGAGGTAGGAAGTGAGTTCCTTGTCTCTTTTTATTGTTTCGGATTCTACAGGGGAGACTGCTGAGCATGTTGCTCATGCGGCGATGAGTCAGTTTGAATCTGCTTTTAGTCAAGTTACGCGGTTTCGAGACGTGGATTCGGAAGAAAAAGCAAAAGACATATTACAAAAGGCAGCGTTAGCTCGTCCGGTCATTGTTTGTACTCTAGTAAACAGAGAGCTTCGAAGATATATGGCCCTTAGAGCTCAAAAGCTGGGGGTCCCTTTTGTTGATCTGCTCGGCCCTATTTTAGAGCTGCTCGAGATTAGATTGGAAGAATCTCCAGTGGGATATCCCGGCCTTAATCGTCGCATGGATGAAGAATATTTTCGACGCGTTAAAGCTGTAGAATTTGCTATTCAATGTGACGATGGGCGAAATCCTTCCGCTCTTCCTCTAGCGGAACTTGTAATTCTAGGAGTGTCACGTACGGGGAAAACTCCTTTATCTATGTATATTGCAAATCGGGGGTATAGGGTGGCGAATGTCCCTTTGATACCGGAAGTTGACCCACCGGAGGAACTGTACTCTGTCCCCCGAGAACGTCTAGTTGGACTTGTCATAGACCCTGAAAAACTGATCCAGATTCGAGAAGAGCGTCTGAAACTTCTCGGTCTAGATCCAGCCATGTCAGCTTATGCTAATAAAGAGCGGGTTAAGCGGGAATTGGAGTACGCTCAACAAATTATGAATAAGCTTGGGTGCAAAGTTTTTGATGTAACGGGTAGAGCTGTGGAAGAAAATGCTCAAGAGATCATGGATTTGTTGCGGGGTTAGGATATGACGACAGAAAAAAAACTTATTAACGTATTTGTCGTTTCAGACTTTACAGGGGAGACAGTGGAAGCTGTTGCTCGGGCTGCTTCGAGTCAGTTCAACCCGGAAAGTGTTAATATCCGGCGTTTCCGATATGTGAATAATATCGATAAGGCACAGATGATAATGAATGAAGCGGTTGAAAATCAAGCTATTGTTATTTGTACCCTTGTGGATACATCTGTTCGCCATTGGCTTATAGAGAATGCGAATGCTATGGATATCGATGTTATTGATATTTTTGGGCCGCTACTCAATGTACTTTCTGGGATTTTGAACAAAAAACCCTTAGAAAAGCCAGGCTTGTCCCATGTTATGGACGAAGAGTATTTTAAAAGAGTAAAAGCTGTAGAGTTTACTATAAATTGCGATGATGGCAGCAATACGAACCTTCTTCCAGAGGCAGATATCGTGTTAATTGGTGTTTCCAGAACATGTAAAACGCCTCTTTCTATGTATTTGGCCCACAAGGGATTAAAAACAGCGAACATCCCTCTTATACCAAGTCTTGCTCCTCCCGAGGAGCTGTTTAAAATAGATTCATCTCGGATCATTGGTTTGACTATAGATGCAGAAAATCTTGTTGATATTCGAGTAAAGCGTTTGTCCATGTTGGGGCTTGATCCTGGAGAGTCAGACTATACAGAAAAAAGTAAAGTTTACGATGAGCTTCAATACGCTCAAACCATCATGTCTTCTCTCGGAGTGCGAGTTTTTAATGTCACCGATCGCGCTCTCGAAGAAACGGCTCAGGAAATTCTGGCTTATTTCAGACGTTGAGCTCCTTCCAGAAATTAAGAGGAGGGGTGAGCCATGAGAGACGAAGTTAAAAGGAAGTTTGTGTACGACTTCGAAGAAGGCGATGCGGCCATGACAAATCTCCTGGGGGGGAAGGGAGCGAACCTTGCTCAAATGGTTCGAAACGGTCTTCGTGTCCCCCCAGGATTTATTATTACTACTCAAGCGTGTCTTTCCTATCTCCAAGAGGGTGAAAAACTTTTAGAAGACATTTGGCCCTCAATTCGCGAAGCACTTTCTCGCTTGGAAGTAAAAACCGGTAAAAAATGGGGGAAAGGCCCTTTCCCCCTCCTTGTCTCTGTTCGATCTGGGGCCCCTGTATCTATGCCAGGAATGATGGATACGATCCTCAATTTGGGGCTTAACAGTGAAACCTTGCCTCTTTTAAGTCATGCTTCTCAAAATGAACGATTTGCCTTTGATAGTTACCGTCGTTTTATCCAGATGTATGCAGAAGTTGTTAAAGGTCTTGATTCTGCCTCTTTTGAAGAGATTCTCGCAGAAGTTAAGGCAAGAGAAAAAATTCAATTTGATTATGAAATTTCAACGGACGGCATGAGAAGTGTTGTTTCTGCTTTTCTTGCTATTTATGAAACGAAGGTGGGTGAACCTTTCCCTCAAGATCCGTGGGAGCAGTTGCGGCAGGCTATAGCTGCTGTCTTTAGAAGTTGGAACTCTTCTCGGGCTATTACATATCGGGAATTGAATAGCATTCCTCATACTCTCGGTACAGCTGTGAATGTGGTTTCGATGGTATTTGGCAATTTAGGGGAACAGTGTGGGACAGGCGTTTGTTTTACGCGAAACCCTTCTAATGGTTGCCCTGACCTTTATGGAGAATTTCTTATCAATGCACAGGGAGAAGATGTTGTTGCTGGTGTTAGAACTCCCCTTCCTATTTCTGAGCTCCGCTATGTAATGCCTGACATGCATGAAGAGTTGCTAGGTGTTGCCCATTCCCTTGAAAATTACTATAAAGATATGCAAGACGTGGAATTTACGATTGAGAATCGCAAGCTTTATATCCTCCAAACACGGGAAGGTAAAAGATCTGCTGCGGCAGCGGTGAAGATAGCCCATGATATGGTAAAGGGACGGATAATTAACCGACAGGAAGCTCTTAAAAGGGTAACTCCTCGAGATGCAGAACTCCTATTGCATAAACAAGTTCCTTCAGATGTTCATGTTTCTTTATTAGCAGAAGGTCTCCCGGCCTCTCCAGGGGCTGGGAAGGGAATTATAACCTTTACTCCAGACGAAGCTGTTCGTTTGACGGCAGAGGGGCAAAAAGTTGTTTTGGTTCGGCCAGAAACGAGCCCAGACGATATTCATGGACTTGCAGTAGCCGAGGCGGTTGTTACAAGTAGGGGAGGCATGACGAGCCATGCTGCTGTAGTTGCTCGTGGTATGGGTAAGCCCTGTGTAACTGGCTGCGAGTCTCTATCTATAAATATAGAGCAGGGAATTCTTCAAAAAGGTGATATTGTTTTGTCGGCAGGAGATTTTATTACTGTTGATGGTAGTTATGGAAGAGTTCTTTTAGGCGATGTCCCTCTTGTAGATGCTCAGATAACCGCAGAATTTTCGGAGATGCTGCAATGGGCCGATAATGTGGCTTCTCTTCAGGTATGGGCAAATGCCGATACCCCTCTTGATGCAAAGCGAGCGAGAGAATTTGGAGCTAAGGGCATTGGCTTATGCAGAACGGAACATATGTTTATGTCTCAAGAACGCTTGCCTATTATGGAACGTATGATCGTAGCTGAAAGCAGGGAAAAACGTTTATCAGACCTGGAACTTTTGAAGGCTATGCAGAAGGAAGATTTCCGTGCTATTTTTACAGAAATGGACGGTTACCCAGTTATTATTCGCCTCCTTGACCCCCCTCTTCACGAATTCCTCCCCAAGGAAGGAGATATAAAAAAAAGAATTTTGGAACTTCCAACGGATATGGAAGAGAAAGAGAGGCTATCTCGGGAGGAAGAGCTTATCGATATGTTGAAAAAGATCGAATCCCTTAAAGAAGTGAACCCCATGATGGGGTTTCGTGGTTGTCGTGTAGGGATTATCTACCCAGAAATTTATGAAATGCAGATACGAGCTATTCTGGAGGCTGCCATAGAAGCACAAAAAAACGGTGTTACAGTTATTCCTGAAATCATGATACCTTTAGTAGGGATATCTGGAGAAATGGAATTTTTCCGACATACGGTAGACAGAATAGCCCAAGAGTACTATAAGAGTACAGGTGCTTCCATTGACTACAAAGTAGGGAGTATGATTGAGGTTCCTCGTGCTATTCTTATTACCGAAAAAATAGTGCTTTATGCAGATTTCTTCAGCTTTGGAACAAATGATTTAACGCAGGCAGTATTTGCCTACTCTAGAGATGACGCAGAATCTAAGTTTTTAGGAGCATATCTAGAGAAGGAGTTGCTTACTGAAAACCCCTTCCATATTCTTGACCGGGAAGGGGTCGGTGAAATGATGCATTTTTGTGTGGATAAAGCCAGAAAAACTCGGCAAAATATATCTTTGGGCATTTGTGGCGAACATGGCGGAAACCCAGAAAGTATTGCTTTTTGTCATGCTCTTGGTCTTGACTATGTAAGTTGTTCGCCTTTTAGGATACCAGTCGCTAGGCTGGCAGCTGCTCAAGCCGCACTGGGCTTCACTAATTAACGAGGAGGCAGTGAGATATGGGAACGTATAGGTATATCAAGTGGTTTTCCGAGATTAATCGAAACGATATACCACTGGTAGGAGGAAAAGGGGCTAATTTAGGTGAGTTAACCCAGAACGGAGTGGCTGTACCCCCAGGGTTCTGTGTAACTGCCGGGGCGTACCGGGATTTTATAAAAATCTCTGGGCTGGGAGCGGCAATCGAAAAGACGATCCATGGGATCAATTATGAAGACACAGATGAGCTAGCGAACAAATGTGCCCTCGTTAGAGACATGATTATGGATGCATCTGTGCCTGACGAGATCAGCAAAGAAGTTCAGGACGCATATCTTCTTTTATGTAAAAAACTGGGCACTGAGAACATTCGTGTTGCTGTAAGAAGTTCTGCTACGGCGGAAGATCTTCCCGATGCATCTTTTGCTGGGCAACAGGATACGTATCTTCATATTCGAGGTGCTGACGAAGTTTTAAAACACGTGCAGATGTGCTGGGCTTCTCTATGGACAGCCCGAGCTACGTACTATCGAGAGAAACAAGATTTCAACCATTTTGAAGTGGCGCTGAGCGCTGTTGTACAAAAAATGGTACAGAGTCAGAAATCGGGAGTTATGTTCACAGCTAATCCCGTGACGAACGATCGAAGCCAACTTATGATTAATGCAAGTTGGGGGTTAGGAGAGGCTGTGGTTTCTGGTATTGTGACTCCCGATGAATTTATTCTCGATAAAGATCATTTGGATGTTGTAGAGAAAAATATTGCAGAGAAAAACACCATGATAGTGGAGAAAAAAAATGGGATAGGGACTGTCAAGGTGGCGGTAAAAGAGTATTTAGGGCCAGACAAGGTCAAGATACAATGTCTCTCTGATATGGAAATTATTACTTTAGGTAAAGCCGGTAAAAAAATTGAAGAAATATATCAAAGCCCTCAGGATATAGAATGGGCGCTCGATAAGGATACAGGAGAGCTATATATCCTTCAGGCTCGTCCTGTTACTACATTAAAAGAGGGAGAGACTGTTATGGAAGAAAAAACCTCTTCGAAAGAAACAAAGCTCAATGTCCTTGCTCGAGGCCTTGCGGCATCTCCAGGTATCGCTGCTGGTAAAGTTATTTCGATTAAAGATATTAATGAAATTTCTCGAGTTAAAGATGGAGATATTCTTGTTACTGGCATGACAAACCCTGATATGGTTCCGGCTATGAGAAAGGCTGCAGCCGTTGTCACCGATGAAGGCGGAAGAACATGTCACGCTGCTATTGTTTCCCGCGAGTTGGGAATTCCATGCATTGTGGGAACAAAAAATGGGACAGAAACGTTAACAGATAATATGGTTGTTACAGTAGATGCTACCCGTGGCGTTGTTTTCGAGGGCGATGTTGTTCCAGAGAAGAAGGAAGAAACTGTGAGTGCTCAAGTTGCCCAGGCTTCGTTGCCAATAGATGATTTAGTTTACCAGATGGCTCCTATTACAGGTACGAAGATATATATGAACTTGGGAGAACCATCTATTATCGATCGCTATAAGAAATTGCCTTTCGATGGTATTGGGTTAATGCGTACAGAGTTTATCTTTACGAATATGGTGGGTATCCATCCTATGTATTTGGTAAAGACTGGCCAGGGAAAACTATTGGTAGACAAGATGTCAGAGGGCATTACGACTGTTGCACAGGCTATTTATCCTCGCCCTATCGTCGTTCGTATGAGCGATTTTAGAACGAATGAGTTTAGAGGACTTAAAGGCGGCGATGAAGTAGAGCCGGTAGAGAATAACCCTATGATTGGCTGGAGAGGGGTTTCCAGGTATATTTCTCCTGAATATGAGGCTGGCTTTAGACTTGAATGTCAAGCCATTCGAAAAGTTCGAGAAGAATACGGTCTCATTAACGTGTGGATGATGCTTCCCTTTGTACGTACCACATGGGAGCTTGAGCGAGTGATGGACATTCTTGAGTCAGAAGGCCTTAAACGGAGTTCTTCTTTCAAGCTATGGATTATGGCAGAAGTACCGTCTGTTGTCTTTGCTGCGGAAGAATTTGCTCAAATGGTGGATGGATTCAGTATTGGAAGCAACGATCTTACCCAGCTTGTTATGGGAGTCGACAGAGACTCTGGTATTTTAAATAATATGGGATACTTTGATGAACGGAATATTGCGGTACAACGTGCTATTCGGATATTAATTCAAGCAGCGCATAAATATGGTAAAACATGCTCTATCTGTGGGCAAGGACCCTCTCTCTATCCAGATTTTGCAGAGTTTTTGGTGCGGGAAGGCATAGATAGCATGAGCGTCAATCCTGACACAGTGGCATATACTCGTAAACTTGTTGCTGGAGTGGAGCAACGAATTATATTGCACAGCATTCGCGAGAAGGACTAAAAAAGATAGAAAATCTTTTAACTGAATAAAAAGCAAGAAAGAA
>NZ_DHCG01000001.1:0-2634 GCF_002398115.1 Aminobacterium sp. UBA4908 | reverse complement strand
TTCTTTCTTGCTTTTTATTCAGTTGTTAGAAATCCCATATTGTTTTAAGAGCTGTTGATATCGATCTTCTATAGTCTGTGCCGGACTTGGATCGTTCGCATATGGTTTAACTGGTTCTACAGGAACATCCGACTCACTGGCCGCTTTATGATGTTGTTGAGGTTGAATTTTTACAGGAGAGGATGTCTCCCCACTTTCCAGTCCTGGTATGGAAGGCGAGGATGTCCCGTGGGGGAAGTTGGCATAATCGTAATAATGTCTTTCATCTTGTGGAAGAAGGTAGAGCTTAGGAGATTGAGGATCATCTTGGCCCGCAAACAAATCTCCTCCATGGAGAGGACATGTACTCGTAGGTGCTGTCCCTCTAGGCATAAATATAGTAGCGACGGAGGTACAGTTAGGAGTCGCAATAAAGCCCGACTGTCTACAAACTTGTACTCTATCTACAGGAAGATCTTCAGGAACCTCAAAGGCTTGAGGCAGATGAAGGGCTTGAGCAGCTGTTATCATAAATTCTTTCCATATAGGGGCTGCAATAACTCCACCTGTGGCATTCCGCCCCAGAGGTTTATGATCATCATTTCCAGCATATACTACTGCTACAAGGCCAGGAATTCCTCCGGTGAACCACGCATCGCTATATTCGTTCGTAGTACCAGTCTTGCCAAAAGTTTCCCATCCGGGGACTGCTGCTCTGCGCCCTGTCCCCGCACGTACAGCATCCATCATCAGAGAACGAATGACAACAGATGTAACTGGAGAAATGCCGTCTCGAATCTCAGGAGTATGATGCTCTAAAATTTCTCCGTTGCTCGAGCGAATTTCCCGAATCATAAGAGGGGAGACGACTTTCCCACCATTTTCAAAGGTGGAATATGCTACTGCCATTTCTATAGGAGTAACACTCGCTGTTCCCAATGCTACGGAAAGGTCTCGAGGCAGATAGGGAGTGACGATCCCCATACTACGAGCGGTTGTTATTACCGAGTTAACTCCTATAATGTCAGCCGCGCGGACGACGACAGTATTATATGAATGATTTAAAGCATCAATTACTGTTACTTCTCCGCTAAATTTTTTACTATAATTCCCTGGTTCCCATGTTTTGGGTTCTTCTCCCGGAATATCATATGAAAGGGGAGCGTCCAAAAAATGGTCTGTAGGTAAAATCCCCCTTTCTAAAGCTGCTGCATATACTATAGGTTTGAAGGAAGACCCTGGTTGTCGATATGCTTGAGTCACCCTATTGAATTTACTTTCAGCAAAATCTTTCCCGCCAGTCATAGCTAAAATTTCTCCCGTAAAGGGATCAATAGCCACCAAGGCCCCCTGGCTTTTTAGCTTTTTCACAACTATATCGGCTTTTTCCTGGAGATCCAAATCGAGAGTTGTATGAATTTCCATGCCACCACTATAGACAAGATCCGCTCCGTATTTAGGAAGGAGATAGTTGAAGAGTAGATGAGCAATAAAGTAAGGAGCTTTATTGTATTCTGTAACCTTATTAGGAACATGTTTTAATGTAACTTCTTCTTTAAAAGCAGTTTGTTTAGTCTCTTCGTTGATCCAACCTAAAGAAACAAGACGGTCAAGAACATACCCTTGGCGGACCTTCGCATTTCCCATGTTATTTAAGGGGCTATATCGTTCAGGTGCAGCTATCAATCCAGCTAACATGGAGGCTTCAGGAAGAGATAAATCTTTGGCATCTTTCCCGAAATAAGTACGAGAAGCAGTCTCTACTCCCCAAGCACCGTGGCCGAAATAGATGGTGTTCAAATACATCTCAAGAATTTTATCTTTGGAAAATAATTGCTCAACCCTGACAGCAAGAATAATTTCTTTTGCCTTCCTCTCAATTGTTTTTTCCTGAGAGAGGAAAAGATTACGGGCAAGTTGCTGTGTAATGGTACTTCCTCCCTGTCGAGCTCCGCGATGGGTTACATCTACAAGCAAAGCACGAATAATGGCAGACAGCCGAATCCCACTATGCTGATAAAAAGAAGAATCTTCAGCAGCCAAAGTGCTCTTAACCATCCATGGTGATATATTTTTCAGCTGAACAGGTTCCCTGTTTTCAGTAAACAAACGGGCTATAACATTATTGTCCCGATCATAAACAACACTTGCTATGTTTTCTCGATGGGCAAGTATTTCCGTTGTAGTTGGCAGATCATCCGAAATCTGTCGAATATAATAGGCTGCCATAACAGAAACTGCAGCTCCGAGTAACCCAACGAATAACAGAAGAATGAGTAGTAGCGAACGAAAAATACGAGGACCACGCGAACGAGGTGGTTGGGATTCTTTTTCAGAAATATTCTTTTTCCTTTTCATAACGCAAGCTCCCTCCAGATTTCGGGTTTTCTTGCCCCTTGATATTTAGTTCAAGAGAAACAAGTATACAAAGAAGAGGAAGTAGCTTATATTTTCTCTTCTTCCGAAGCTGAATTATATCATCTCTAGGGTTTTTTTATAAAAAAGTAAAAAAAGGGCTTGCATTCCATTCGAAGGCGTGGTATATTCTTCGCCGTTGCCAGTCAGGGCAACAACCTTTTGAAGCTTGATAAGAGAATACAGTGCGCAATTGATAAGCGAGCCATTCAATTTTTTATGGAGAGTTTGATCCTGGCT
>NZ_DHCG01000014.1:0-8603 GCF_002398115.1 Aminobacterium sp. UBA4908 | reverse complement strand
GGGAAATATTACTGGTTTGTTCTAGAGGCGAGGAGGCTGCTAAATGAAAGCTCAGATATTGGATGGGAAAAAAGTAGCAGAGGAAGTACGGGCTGCCATAAAAAAGGAAGTAGATGAAATAAAATCAAAGGGAGGGCACATTCCCGGCTTAGCCGTGGTTCTTGTAGGCGAGAATCCAGCTTCGAAGGTTTATGTAGGTCAGAAAGAAAAAAAATGTAAAGAAGTGGGATTCAACTCTTTTCTTCATAAGCTTCCGGCAAGCACTACAGAAGGAGAGCTCTTGAAGCTCATCGAAACCCTTAACAATGATAAGGCTGTAGATGGTATTCTTGTTCAACTTCCGTTGCCTCAGCAGATCGATAGCGATAAGGTTCTCAAAACCATTGACCCGTCGAAGGATGTAGATGGTTTCCACCCCATGAATATGGGGTATCTTGTCACCGGACTTCCTGCAGTGCATCCCTGTACGCCGAAAGGCATTATGTATCTCCTTGATGCTTATGGAATCGAAATAGAAGGGAAACATGCCGTAGTGGTAGGGCGAAGCAATATTGTAGGCAAACCCATCGCTCATCTCCTTCTTGACCGAAACGCTACAGTGACTATCTGTCATAGCAGAACGAAAGATCTGGGAGCTATTACTCGTCAGGCAGATATTATTGTAGCAGCCGTAGGTCGTCCTCGTATGATTACAGGCTCTATGGTGAAAGAAGGAGCTGTAGTTGTGGACGTGGGCATTAATCGTCTTGAGGAAGGATTGGTAGGAGACGTAGATTTTGAAACTGTAGGAGATGTGGCTTCTTGGATTACGCCAGTTCCGGGCGGTGTTGGGCCTCTTACCATCGCGATGTTGCTTAAGAATACATTGGAAGCTGGCCGAAAAAGCGAGAGGTAGAGACATAACATCTTGCTTTTGAATAAATAAATACGTGTTTATTAAAGGGGCTGGTTTTTACCAGCCCCTTTTCTACATGATACAATATATAAACTTTGTTTCAAGGAGTGGATTTTTTATTTTGCCTGTCATACGTACACTTCAAACATTGTCAAGTTTCTCTCTTCTTGCTGGAAATTCTGCCCTGGATAAGGAGGTTGGAAGAGTTGTACTTCTTGATGATGTTATAGTCGGGGGGGGAGTTTGCTCTTCTGATTCTCTTGTTGTTGGAGTGTGGCCCAGCGAGTCACGTTTTTCAGGTCTTTGTTTGTCTTCCGTTCTTGCTATTATTCAAAATGGCGTCGGGGGAATTGTTTTTCAAGGAGAGATTCCTTCAGAGCTTGAAGAAGCAGCAAATAATTTTTCTACGCCTTTATTTTCTATTCCCCAAAACCATACGTTATTAAACGTTCTTTTTGCTCTCGAGACAGAGTTTCGAAAAGCTAAAACGCTTCACTCTTCCTTTTCACCCTTTGCCGATATCCTTCTCAATGACGGCGATTTTGAAAGAATTCTTTGGGCTTTGCGAGAGCAGATACATTGTGGCGTTGCTTATAAAGATCTTATCCATAAACAGCTTTTCGTAGCATCTTTTTCGGAAGAATTTAAAGAACATGTAAAAATATATCCCTTAAAAGAGATAATTCGCCTTCACCAACATATGGAGGTCCGTGTTGGTGGCGTGTTGAGCGGCTATCTTGTTCTTAACCGTTCAAGCCGTTCCGACAGGAAAATTTCTTTTTTAGAAATGTCTGCTCTAGAGAATGCTGTTATAGCAGTAAAGCTTTCTATAGAGAAACAACTTTCTGCTCAAAGGGTGGAGCGAAACTATATTGATGAGTTTGTACGAGATCTTATTTATAACAAAATACAAAGGAAGGAAGAACTTGAAAGTCGGGCTCGCACTTTTTCTTGGAATCCTGTCAATGGTGTTGTTGTAGTGGTGGTAGAAGTAGAAGCTCTTGATGGAGCGGCTGGAGAACGTGAGTTTCAGGTCTTTTTTTCCACTATTCGGTCGAAGTTTCAGGCTTTTTTCCCAAAATCGATTTATACCATGTTGACAAAGTCTGTTGTTTTCCTTATCTCCCCTCCAGATCCAGATAACGAGGAAAAAACCCTACAAACAAATATAGTAAAAGTAGCGGAACACCTTAATGAAGAAGCAGCTAAAGAGTTACGTTGCGAAATTACTGTCGCTGTTGGCGGATACAAAACTGACCCTCTTAGTATCCACGAGAGTTATCGCGAAGCAGTTCGAGCCCTTCGTGTGGCTAGGTTAGCTACGTTTCCCCAAGAAGTTGTTTTTTGGGAAAACCTGGGCGGGATGAAGCTCCTTTCCATGGTGTCTCAGAGTCAGGAGGCAGAGACCTTTTGTCAGAGCATATTAAGAGACCTTATCGAATATGATAAATCTACGAATGGAGAGCTTCTTCAAACGCTTAGGGTCCTTAACAAGAATAATTGGAACGTGAAACACGCTTCGGAAGTTATGAAGTTTCACTATAACACCATAAAATATCGAAACAAAAAAATATGCGAACTTCTCAATTTTAATCCTGACAACAGTGATCAACGTTTTGATATTGCCCTTGCGTTAAAACTTTATGATCTCGGATCTTTTAACGAATAGATTTGTCAAGTTTTGACAATATAACCGGAGAAATCTTATCCACAGAAGCTAATGTCTGAATCTCCTCCCTCCAGTACTCTTATATTGGTGAAAGGGGGGAATAAAATGACGCAAAGGCAAGATGATGCTTATAGTAGGGCGATAGAAATACTTCAGCAGTTGATTCGCATCCGTACCTTCCAGCCTTCTGGAGATGAAAAGGACGCAGCTCTTTTTGTCTCTTCTTTGTTCCCTGACAATAAAGTTGAAAAGAAAATAATCAGCCATGGAAATAACCGAGCCTCGTTGGTGATTACCATCCCTGGAGCAGATCGGAATCGCGGTATTGCCATTACAGGGCATTTAGACACGATTCCGGCCGGAGATGTGCGAGATTGGACCTATTCTCCTTTTGGCGCGGTCATAGTGGATGGCTGTGTTTATGGTCGGGGAGCTGCGGATATGAAAGGCGGAGTCACGTCCATGATTTTAGCGGCCCTGACCCTTTTAAAGGAAAATATAACGCCGAAAGTAGACGTTGTGTTCTGTTTTACAGCAGATGAAGAGGTAGGGGGTATGGGGGCCAACGCCCTGTTAGGGGGCGGATTCCTCAATAAGGTAGAAGAAGTTCTGATCATTAAGCCTACAGATGAAAGAGTTGGCCTAGCAGAGAGGGGCGCTATTTGGCTTCGGATAAAAACGTGGGGGACCTCTTCCCATGCTGCTATGGCAGATGCCCAGACGAATGCTCTCTCTACATTTAACAAGATTACAAATCTCATATCAGAACTTTTTAGTGGCGAGAAAAAACACGACCTTCTCGGCCGTTCTACATGTGTAGTTACCTCACTACAAGCTGAAAGTGATTTGTTTAATGTTGTTCCTCATTATGTAGAAGGGACGCTAGATATCAGAACCCTCCCGAGTGTGGATCATTCCCTGTTATTGCAGAAAATTTATAAAGCGACGGAATCTATGGAAAAGGGCAATAGTCCCATCCATGTTTCTGTAGAGGTGGTAAACAATAGGCCTCCTGTAGGGATGGATGAAAGTGCTCCGTTAGTGCAATCTCTACAAAAAATTTATTCTGAATTGGAAATGCCATGGGAAAAGACTGGTATCAATTATTTTACAGATGCCTCGATCCTCATCCCTTCTTTAGGAGTACCTTTTGCTATTTTGGGGCCTGGCGATGACATGTTCTTTCACCAGCCAGACGAATATGTTCGAATGGACTCTGTCATACGTATGGCACACGTTTTGGCGCATTACGCGAAGAGTAGAAGATAGAAAAGTGGGGGATCATAGGTGAATTTTTTTAACATGCTAGATAGTTTTTGTGAGCGTTTTGAGAAGTTTGTCGTATCGTGGAGCATCATCGTAATGGCTCTTGTTGCCATCCTTAATGTTTTAGGAAGGAACCTTTTCCAGCATAGCCTTACTTGGGCAGAAGAAGTAACTCAGTTCACCATCGTATGGGTTACCTTTGTGGGAACCAGTTATGCTGCCAGAATAGGAGCTCACATTAGGATGTCGGCTTTATCGGATGTTCTTGGGCCGAGAGGGCGAAAAATTTTGATGATTATTATTTCAGCTGGCACAGCTGCCCTGATGTTCTATCTCAGTTGGTACGCCTACCTCTATGTAGCTAAACTTGCTGAAATTAAGAAACAGACCTTGGGGCTTCATATCCCGCTTTACTTAATTATGTTATGGGTTCCCGTAGGTTTTGTAATGACCGGGATTCAATATGTGTTGGCCGTTATTAAAAATCTGAGATCTGAAGACGTTTATCTCTCTGCTTCAGTGCTTGAAGGCCACGCTGAGGACGAACAGTCCTTCGACTTTTAGGAGGGGTAAACACAATGTTACTTACTCTCGTAGGAACAATGGTTATATTGTTGTTGCTAGGTTTCCCGATGATGGTTCCCTTGGCAGCAGGAGCTTTTTTAACACTTGTGACACAGTTCCCAGGGGTAAATCCGTCGATGCTGATTCAACAGCTTATCGGAGGAGTACAGCCTATTTCTCTTACAGCTGTTCCTATGTTTATCTTTGCTGCGGACATTATGACATCAGGGCAAATTGCTGACCGTCTTGTCAATGTTGTTGTAAAGTTTGTAGGCCATAAAAGGGGAGGTCTCCCTATCGCAACAGCAACTGCATGTACCCTGTTCGGAGCAGTGTCGGGGTCAACGCAGGCAACGGTTGTAGCTATTGGTGGCCCTCTGCGTCCCATGTTACTTGATGCCGGATATTCTTCTACATTTTCCACTGCTTTGATTATTAATGCGGCAGAAATAGCTCTTCTTATACCACCGAGCATTTACATGATTGTTTACGGTGTCGTGGGAGGAGCGTCTGTTGGAGAACTTTTTATTGCAGGTGTAGGCCCTGGCCTTTTGATTCTCCTCTTTTTCTCGGTATACTGTTGGTTTGTCTCGAAGAAAGAAAATGGAATGCCTCGTGCTACATGGCACGAACGTTGGGTAGCCTTCAAGGAAGCTATTTTAGGCTTTACCTTTCCCGTTATTATTTTCGGAGGAATTTACTCTGGCGTTTTCAGCCCGACAGAAGCCGCTGCAGTTTCAGTTCTCTATGCTTTCGTGCTGGAATTTTTTATCTATAAATCCATTAAGTTGTCGGATATCCCTCGGCTAGCACTAAGAACTGGTGTCGTGACGGCGATCGTTTTTATTCTTATCGCAGTTGGGCAGGCTTTTTCGTGGACTGTTTCCTTCGCGAGAATTCCGAATCTTATACTACCACCTCTTCTGGGAGAAACACCTTCTGTTGTCCGGATCCTTTCTGTCTTAAGTATTGCTTACTTTATAGGGTGTATGTTTGTTGATCCTATAGTTGTCATTATGATACTTACTCCTATTTTCAAGCCTGCCATTATGGCTTCAGGATTGGATAACGTACTTGTAGGAACCATCGTAACATTACAGGCTGCCATTGGTTCTTCTACGCCACCTTTCGGCTGCAATATTTTTACGGCAATTGCTATTTTTAAGCAAAAATACACAGATGTTGTTCGTGGAGTTCCACCCTTCATATTTATGTTGATACTCGTGTCTATTCTGCTCGTATTATTCCCTCAGATAGCTCTCTTCTTGAGGGATCTGGCGGTGGCTCAGTAAAAAGGAAGGAGGGCAGTTCTCGGTATCAAAAAGACGCAAGAGGACTTTATGTTGAGATTTAGATTGAGATGAAATGTCTTAAATTCAAATTCTAGAGGAGGTTTACATCTATGAAAAAGCTTCATGTTTTTGCTTTAGTACTGGCCCTTGTTCTTGCTTTTTCCGGGATAGCTGTAGCGGCAGAGTATAATTGGCGTTTAGCAGAGGAAGAGATAGTAGGAAGTGTCTGTGACGTTTATGCAAACGAATTTGCTCGACTTCTTGCAGATAAATCAAATGGCAGAATCAAACTCGATGTATATCCTCAAGGGACGCTCGGTACTCCTACAGAAATGTTTGAGCTGTGCTTGAATGGAGCGATAGAGTTTGCTCTTGTCGGTCCAGGGCAGTGTGGTGCCATCGTTCCCGAAAATCAGATATTCTCTCTTCAGTTCCTTTTCTCCGATGACGATATGGTAAACGAGAAAGTCCTTGCTTCCAGTAAGGCTCTCAATGAGATGTTGGCTGGTGTGTACGAGAAAAAAAGCCTGAAGGTTTTGTCTTACTTTAGCGAGGGTGCCATGTATTGGACAGCAAACAAGCCCATATTGACTCCTGAGGATTTCAAGGGGCTTAAAATGCGAGTTATGCCTTCGGAGATGCTTGTAGAGACCTATAAGGCATATGGAGCCAATCCCACACCCCTCTCCTTTACTGAACTTTACAGTTCTCTTCAGTTGAACATGGTTGAGGGGCAGGAAAATGCCCCCTACATTATTCAGGAAATGAAGTTTATGGAAGTTCAGAAGTGTCTTATTGAATCTAAGCATAATATCTATGTTATGCATACCCTTGCCAATGCTGACTTTTTCAATGGATTGCCAGAAGATATTCAGAAGATTGTTCTTGAGTGTATAGAAGAGCTTCGGCCTTTTGTTTATAAGGTACAGCAGGAGCTGAATGACAAACGCCTCGATATGATGGTAAAGGCTTTCAAACCCGATCAGAAGCTTCTGAAGCTTGAGCACGATCAGAGAATGCGCTTCCGTGAAATTGCTAAAAATGCAGACGAGAAGTATTTTGAGCTTTCGGGCAATCCGGAATTTGCGAAAGAGCTTCTTAAAACCTTCAGATCTGAAATGGCAGAAGCAGAGAAGAACTAAGTTTTTCAATCTCGGTTAGTAAGGGAGCAGCTCTTTTTTGCGAAGAGCTGCTCTAAAAAAGTAAATTAAATAAAACTTTTGATTTCAGCACGTGATTGGAGGAACCACAATTGGCTAAGAAACAGTATGTTCATGCAGTTCCCAACTTTAGTAATGGAAAAGACAAGGAAGTTATTGAAGCCGTTGTTGATGAAATTCGTAAGGCTAAAGGAGTTAAGCTGATCGGCTATTTCCCCGATGCTGACTTTAATAGAACGGTTATAGAATGCCTTGGGGAGCCAGAGCCTTTGAAGAAAGCCCTATTGAATATGGCAGGCAAAGCTTACGAGCTTATCGATATGGAGAAACAGGAAGGGAAGCACCCTCGCATTGGAGCTCAGGATACGATCCCGGTTTTCCCTCTCCGCAATATCTCTCTTGAGGAGTGTACAGAGCTTGCAGAGGAGATAGGAAAAGAAATTTGGGAGCGCTATCAGGTACCAGTCTATTTTAGTGGAGAAAATGCCAGGACTCCTGAACGCAAAGAGTTAGCGTATATCCGAAAGGGCCAATATGAAGGGCTGAAGGAAGTTGCTCATACACCAGAGCGCTGTCCTGATCTTGGACCGGCTAAACTTCATCCAACTGCTGGTGCTACTATAGTAAGCGCTGCTACTCATAACCTCGTAGCTGTGAATATGATCCTCAATACGACAGACATGGAGATTGGAAAACGGATCGCTAAAATGATGCGTGGACCTAGTGGTGGATTTAGTACTATTCGTGCAGTTGCATTTAAGCCGGATGGTTATGATAATGTAGCTGTCTCCATGAATATGTTCGATACGGTCAATACTCCAATCTATAGGGTGTTTCAGGTTGTGGAGAACGAAGCTAAACGTTATGGCCTTACCATAATAGGTACACAGATTTGTGGCACTTTACCTCAGGACGCACTCTTGAACTGCGCTGAATACTTCCTTCGCATAGTAGATTTTGACCGGAATCAGATTCTGGAGAACAATATTCTGGCACTAGACGAAGAGGAGTAGATGTGTATGCTAGTTGATCTGAATTTAAGGCAATTTGTAGGGGAACTGGCCTCAGATTCTCCAGCTCCGGGAGGTGGAAGTGTAGCCGCCCTTTCCGGTGCTCTCGGTGCAGGGCTGATTTCCATGGTTTGCAATCTTACCATTGGCAAAAACGGCTACGAAGCCCATGAAGCCGAAATGAAAGAGGTCAGAGGTGAATCAGAAAAGCTCTATAACAGTTTATTAGAGCGAATTGATCGTGATACTGAAGCTTTTAACAAAGTTATGGCTGCTTTTAAAATGAAGAAAGATACAGAAGAAGAAAAAGCAGTTCGTAAAGAAGCAATTCAGAAAGCTTTTAAGGAAGCTTGCGATTCACCTTTCGCTATAGCGGAGGAATGCCTGGCGGTAATTCGTCTCGCTGATAGGATTGTGGATAAGGGTAATACCAACGCTATGAGTGATATGGGCGTGGCTGCTGCTCAGGCTTTGGCTGGACTTGAGGGTGCCATTATGAACGTCCGTATTAACATTCCTTCAATCAAAGATGCTGCCTATGTATCTGAAAAAGAGAGCGCGGTACAAAAAATGCTGGCAGAAGGAAAATCCCTTCGAGACACCATCCAGAAGAAAGTTGATGCGAAACTTTAGAGTTAAGAATTGAATAAAAGATGTATAGTAAAAAGGAGCGGACACAGTCCTGCTCCTTTTTCTTCCTTGTTTTTGAGAAGAGAGAGTTGCTGTAGAGGAGGTTTTACAGAATGA